>NZ_DATBKY010000209.1:0-2054 GCF_036555685.1 Actinophytocola sp.
CAGCCGCTGTACATGACCGGCGTCACGATCGCCGGAGCGACGCACAACGTGTTGTATGTCGCGACGATGAACGACAAGCTCTATGCCTTCGACGCCGACAGCGCGTCGCCGTCCCCGCTGTGGATGCAGGACTTCACGAACCCGCCGTCGGTCACGCCCGTGCCCATCACCGACATCACGGCGCCGAATCTCAACATCATTGGAAACGTCGGCATCCAGAGCACGCCGGTCATCGACCAGGCCTCGGGAACGATGTATCTCGTTACGAAAACCAAGGAGGGCAGCGCCTACTTCCAGCGGCTCCACGCCATCGACGTCACGTCGGGACAGGAGCGGCCGGGGAGCCCGGTCGCGATCACCGGATCGGTTCCTGGTACCGCGCCCGATTCCACGATGGGCCCGGATGGACCGGTCGTTTCCTTCGATCCGAAGATGCAAGGGCAGCGGGCGGGCCTGGCTCTGGTGAACGGAGTGATCCTGATTGCGTGGGGATCCCACGAAGACCTCCCGCCGTACCACGGCTGGATCATGGCCTTCGACGCGACGACGCTCGCGAATGTCGGCGTCTTCGCGGTGACGCCGGACGTCTACGGAGGAGGCGTGTGGCAGGGCGGGCGCGCCCCGACCATCGACGCAAACGGCTACGTGTACTACACCACGGGCAACGGCGACTGGGACGGTACGCGCAACTTCGGCGATTCGCTCATGAAGTTCAGGGCGAACCTTTCGGGGCTGACGCTGGTCGACTACTTCACGCCCGGCAACGAAGCCAAGCTGAGTATCGACGACGATGATTTGAGCGGATCCGGCTTCACACTGCTGCCGGGCACGAACCTCCTGCTGGGCGGCGGAAAGGAGGGCGTGCTCTACCTCCTCGACTCCGATCGTCTGGGCGGCAAGGTCCTCAACGACACGCAGATCGCTCAAAGGCTCCCTATGCTGGGAGGGCACGTGATGGGGGGGCCCGTACTCTGGACCTCACCGGCGTCCGGTCCGCTCGTCTACAACTGGTCGGAAGACGACGTGCTGAAGGCCTATCGCCTGAGCAACGGGCGCTTGATCACGCCGCCCTTCGCGCAGGGCGAGGCGGTGTCGCCCGGTCATCCGGGTGGATCGCTGGCCGTCTCCGCGAACGGATCGACCGCGGGCACAGGCATCGTCTGGGCGTCGATGCCGACGAGTCAGGACGGCATGCACGGCCTCGTTGCCGGGATGCTGCGGGCGTACAACGCGGAAACCCTGCAGCAGCTGTGGACCAGCGAGCAGAACCCCGCCCGCGACCGTGTCGGAACGCTGATGAAGTTCGTGCCGCCGGTAGTTGCCAACGGCCGCGTCTACGTCCCGAGCTACGGCAGTCAGGTGAATGTCTACGGCCTCCTTCCGCCCGACTTCGACGTGGCGTCGGGACCGGGAGGGCTGACGATTGCTCCGGGCGGTACCGGTACATTTCTCGTGAGCGTTACCGGCTTGGGCGGGTTCGCCGATGTGGTGAACTTGGGCGCGACGGGTCAGCCAGCCGGCACGACCGTGATCTTCTCTCCATCGTCGGTTGCCGGGACAGGCTCTTCCACGATGACGGTCACGGCTGCCGCGGACGCGCCGACGGGCAGCTCCTGGGTCACCGTCTCCGGGACGAGCGGCGATCGCGTGCGATCCGGCAGTCCGATGGTCGTCAATGTCAATTCGCTATCCGCCGGTCTCGGTCCAATCGGGATCGACTTCACGGGGAGCACGCCCGTCAGGATGAGCGCATCCGAAGTCGCGGGGGCCGTCCCCATCTCGAACTGGAACACCGCGGCGGGCGCCGCCTCGACGACGCCACTGGCGCTGGTGGATGCGACCGGTACAGCGACCGGAGGAACCGTCACCTGGACGGCCAACAGCGTGTGGATGCTGCCGACCACCGACCACGCCGGAGATCGCCGGATGATGAAGGGGTATCTCGACTCGACGAACACGTCCACGACGACGGTGTCGGTCGCGCGGCTGGTGCCGCGGACCTACGACGTCTACGTCTACGTGGACGGCGACAACCGCGCGTTCGACCGGCCCGC
>NZ_DATBKY010000210.1:0-6763 GCF_036555685.1 Actinophytocola sp.
CCGGACAAGCCGAAGTCGTCGCACCAGGGCTGGATGAACGAGATCAGCGGCAAGACCGGCGAGGACTTCGACAAGACGTTCGCCACCCGGTTGCGGGCCGCGCACGGCTCGGTGTTCAGCACGATCGCGGAGGTGCGGGCCGGCACCCACAACAAGACGATCCTCGACTTCGCCACCCAGGCGAACAGCATCGTGCTGAAGCACATGACGCTGCTCGAGGCGACCGGCTACGTGAACGACCAGACCGGGCACTTCGCCGAGGCGGCCACCCGCACCACCGCGTACCCCGAGAACGACTTGAGCGCCACCGACATCGTCCTCGGTGGGCTGGCCTTCGTCGTGGTCGCGGCCGGCACCGTGCTGGCCGTTCGGCTGCTGAGCGCCCGCGGATCGACCAACTGATCCGTCGATGTGCCGTCGAGGACGAACAGGCCCGCATCGCCTACAACCGGATGCCTGCCGAACTCGCGCGCCGGGACATCGAACGTGAGGGCTGACCGTCGGATGCGGTAGACATTCGACCATGGCGCGCGCGGTGGAGGAACAACACGACCAGGTCGATGCGGTGACCGACGCGGTCCTGACGGCGTCGAGACTGTTGGTCGCCGTGTCCGCCAGGTCGATCGCGGCGGTCGACGCGTCCATCTCGATCGCACAGTTCCGGCTGCTCGTCGTGCTGTTCTCGCGGGGGGCGCAGAAGGTCACCACCCTCGCCCAGGCGCTGGGCGTGAACCCCTCGACCGCGACGCGGACCATCGACCGGCTCCTCGACCGCGATCTGGTGGACCGTCAACCGAACCCGGAGTCCCGCCGCGAGATGCGCATCAGCCTGACCTCGGCAGGCAAGCGCGTCGTCCGCGACGCCACGCGCCGGCGACGCGCGGAGATTGCCGCGATCGTCGAACGGATGCCCGCGACCCACCAGCGTGGGCTGGTGCGGGCACTGAACGCGTTCAGCGTGGCTGGCGGCGAACCACCTGCCGCCGCGTCACCTTACGAGGTGGACGAGACGGACTGGGCCTAGTCAGGTGTCCGTGGCGATGATCCGGTCGACGACGGCGGCGATGTCGGGGCCGGTGATGTCCGGCTGCGGTCCGATCGGGCTGAGCACCATGCCCGGTCGGGTGACGAACGCGGCTTGGCAGCCGGCAGCGAGCGCTCCGGAGATGTCCCAGGAGTGCGCGGCGACCAGGCGGACCTCGTGGGCAGGCACGTCGAACGCTTGTGCGACGGCGAGGTAGGGCTCCCTGGCGGGCTTGAGGTGCCGCACGCTGTCGGCGGAGATCGCCTGAGTGAAGTGTTCGCGGATGCCGGCGTGCGTCAGCTGAGCCTCCGCGACGTCGAGCGGGGAGTTGGTCAGAGCGACGACCGTCAGCTGGGTCTCGGCCAGTTTCGCCAGTGCTGCGGGGACCTCGGGGTGGGGCGGCAACGAGCGCATCCGGCCGACGACGGCGTTGACGGCCGCGTCCGTGAGGTCGACGCCGTGCCGTTTGGCGAGCATGGTCAGTGCGGCGCGCTGTGCGGTCGTGAAGTCGACGTAGTCGCCGGTGAGGCCACCCACGAAGGACAGCTGCAGCATGGTGGCGAACCACTGCTGGCGAGGTGCGGCGGTGCCGAACACCTCTTCGAATGGTCCGTCGAGTACGGACAGGTCGAGCAGCGTCTCGTTGACGTCGAACGCGATGACCGTGGTCATGGTCTCATCGTGCCGTGCGAGCCAGGAGAGGTCGACACCGGTGCGGTCCGCGTCTCGGAGCCCGGCACTGGGCTGGTGGCGGTTGTGCTCGAAACGGTTTGCGGAGGGCTGGCGCTCGACCGCACGGTCGGGCTGACCGACGGCGGCTCGACAGGACGTCCTAGCGGCTGGGGTTCCGCCTGGCTGCTCACCCCGCATCCGGATGCACCGAGGACGGCGACTACCGCCCCGGCGATGGCTTTTCGGATCACGGCGTGACCTCCGGCAGTTCGATGACGAAGCGGGCGCCGCCGCCGGGCCGGTCCTCGACCCAGGCGCGGCCGTCGTGGTGGCGTACGTGTTCGGCGACGAGCGCCAGCCCGAGGCCGACTCCGCCGTCGGCCGGATCCCGCTCGGCGGGTGAGCCGCGGGCGAAGCGTTCGAACACGTGTTGCCGGTCGTCGGCGGCGACGCCGGGGCCGGCGTCGTCGACCTCGATGCGGGCATGATCGGCGCCGTGCAGGACGGCGAGGCGCACCAGGCCCTGGCCGTGCCGGGTGGCGTTGTCGAGCAGGTTCGTGACAGCTCGTTCCAGGCGACGCCGGTCCGCGAGTACCCAGGGGTGCGCGGTGAGCTGCAGCGTGTCCGCAGATGCGCACGCGTGCTGGTCCGCGACCGCTCGCACAAGGCCGGCCAGGTCGACGAGCTCGAAGGTCGACCGGTCGGTGTCCTGGTCGCCACGGGACATCTCGAGCAGGTCGTCGACCATGCGGCGGAAGCGGCGCAGGTCGGTGGCGAGCAGCTCGATTGCCTGCCTCGTCTCCGCGGGGAGATCTGCGCTGCGTCGTTGCAGGACGGACATGGCGTTGAGCATGGTGGTCAGTGGGGAGCGCAGTTCGTGGCTGACGTCGCCGGCGAAGCGGATGTCGCGTGCGACGCGGTGTTGCAGGCGCTCGGTGGTGTCGTTGAACGCGGTGGCGAGCGACTCGAGGTCGGGGTCGCGGGTGGTGGGCAGCCGTGCACCGAGATCCCCGCCGGCCGCCTTGGCGGCGGTGTCGGTGAAGCGGCGCAGCGGCCGCAGGGCATGCTGGGCAGCCCACCGGCCGAGCAAGGCGCCGGCCAGTCCACTGGCGAGGGTGCCGAGGACGAGCGTCCAGCTCAGGAAGCGGAAGGTGCGGTCGAGCTCGCGCATCGGAGACACCTCGACATAGGTCGCCGCCTGGCCGCGGACCGGGAGCCCGACGGCGAGGACGGGGACTCCGTCCAGGACTGTGCGCTGGCGGGCGAACTCTCCACGCTGGACCATGTCGAGGAAGGCGCTCGGCAGGCGCCGGGGATCGACAAGGGTGCCACCGCTGATCCAGTCGCCGTCGTCGACGAGCAGCACCGCCGACTCCGTGCCCGCGGCCAGACCGGTCAGCAGTTCGCGCAGTGCGGGGGAGTCGTTCCGCAGCGCGGCCTCCACGAGCCGGGCGTTGCCGGCCGCCTGGGCGACCGCACTGCGTTCGCGCTGGTCGATCATGTATCCGGTGGCCAGCTGCCAGGTGGCAAACGCCAGCGCGCCGGACACGATGAGCGAGACGAGGCTGAACCACGCCATCACCCTGGCCCGCAACGGAAAGCGGCTCATCATGGCCTGGCGCTCCCGCCAACTCGGTAGCCAACGCCACGAACCGTGACCACCAGCTCAGGCTGGCCCGGATCCCGCTCGACCTTGCGGCGCAGTCGTCTGATGTGGACGTCGAGCAATCTGGTGTCGCCGAAGTAGTCGTAGTCCCACACCCGTTCGAGCAGCTGCTCGCGGGTCACGACCGCGCCGTCCGCGACCGCGAGCGTGTAGAGTAGGCGGAACTCCGTCTTGGTCAGCGGAACTTCCGCACCCGCACGCAGTACCCGGCTCTCGCCGGGCAACACGGTGAGGTCACCGACTTCGATCGCCAGGTCCTGCCCGCCGCTGCCACGGACACGCCGGAGCAGCGCGCGGATCCTCGCGGCGAGCTCTCCCGCGTCGACCGGTTTGGTCACGTAGTCGTCGGCACCCGCCTCCAGGCCCGCGATCACCTCGTGGGACTGCGTGCGGGCAGTCACCATGATGATCGGCAGATCGCCGTGCTCGCGAATCCGCGAACACACCTCCAGCCCGTCGATGCCGGGCAGCATCAGGTCCAGCAACACGACGTCCGGCAGCGAAGTGCCGTCCGCGATGAGCTCGAGCGCCTGCTCGCCCGTAGCCGCCTCGGTCACGCGGTAGCCCTCGTCCGCGAGGGCCAGGCGGAGTGCGCTGCGGATGCGTGTGTCGTCCTCGACGAGCAGAAGTGTGGTCGTCATCTCCGCGTAGTACAGCACCTTTGCCGCCCTCGTGCCCATGCCGAGAAACCGTCCGTGCCGAATCGTCAGGAACTCGTCATGTCGTTCACGACGGCTAGGCGCCATTGCGATGGTGACAATCGATGGCGCCACCACGACCGTCACACGGAGGTGACGCCAAGCATGAGGCATCGCACGTCCAGCGGGTCCGGAGGCTCGGAGAAGCCGTCGCGCAGCGACGCGTTGGGCACGTTGGTGCTGTGGCCGAGCGGGTCGACCGAGGTCGACGCGGCGCGCGACGAGGCCGATCCGTGGCCTGTCCTCGTCGTCGTGATCGGCACCGATTCCGAACAGGACGCTCTGCTGGACCTGCTCGACACGGCGCGTTCGCCCACCGACACGATCACCAACAGTCGTTGTTGGTGGTCTGTCGACGATCCCGACCGGGCGACGCTGTGTCTGGCGGTACGGGTGACGGAACCGGCCCGCTTCGCGATGGACATCGCGGTCCCGGCGCAATGCTTCCTCGGGCTCTCGGACATCCTGGCGGCCGGCGCCACGATCGGCGTGACGTCCCGCCGGCACGCTCGCCGGCTGACCATCCGGACCGACGACCGGGCGTCCCTCGACGAGATAGTTCTGCTGGGTGGTCGAACTTCGAGCGAGCTCGGTGACCTCGCCGAGCTGCTGTGCGGTGTCGGAGGTCACGCGTGACTGCGATCGGATCGATTGTCAGGCACTCGTCAGGTTGACCAGCGCCGGTGGACGAGAGGATTGCGAAGAGGCAGCTTGACCGGAGTACGAGGCAGATGCACCGACAGGAACAGTTCCGCCACGCCGCACATGTGGTGAATTCGATCGACGTTCGCGACGGCGCCGGAATCGTCGTGCGCCGGATCGTTGGCCGGGCGCTCACCACCAACCGGGCGCGGTCGTGACCGTGCCGAAGGATCCCGTCGCGCTCGACCTGGCTGCCGGTGCCTGGATGACCGGGGACCGCACTCGCGTCCACATCGGAACCGGGTCAGGCCCGGAGACACCCTGGGCAACCCCGCCACGAGACCGGTGGTCCCGATGACCGACAACGGGTCGGCTTCAGGTCGTGTTCTTGCCGAGGCGCGGTTCCAGGACGTCGACGCGGTGTTTCTCGTCGACGTGCGTGGGTGGCTGTCGCGGCCGCTGCGCGGTTGGGCGCCGCGCCTTGTCAGGGACGTGGCAGTGGTTCTCGGGGAGCTGATGACCAACGCGTTCCGGCACGCCGGGCCGCCGTTCGCCGTACGGGTGTCCGTTCCGCCGCCCGGGCTGGCGTTGCGCGTGGAGGTTCACGACGGGGCGGCCGCGCGCACGTCCGGGTGGACGCTCGGCCGCGGGTTGCTCGTCGTCCGCGACCTGTGCCAGGACTGGGGCGTCGAGCACCGCCCGGACGGCAAGATCGCCTGGGCCGAGGTGCCCATCCCGGTGGCATCGGAAACGATAGGGCCGGGCGCGCGGCGCCACTGACGCCGCACGCCGTGACACCTCCGGCACACGCACCGCTTGCGGTTGCCTGACAAGTCCTTCCGGCGGCTCCGCACTACACAGATCCGGCACGACAATGGGTGTCGGACATGCGCCCATGACAGGAGTCCGATGCGAGACGTCACGCAAGAGACCACCCGGCAGCGAAACCGCGGTCGACCAGCTGCCCTGGTGGCGACCGAGGTGGTGCTGCTGTGGCCACGCGGGGTCGGTTCGCCTGCCACGATCGACGAAGCCGGGCTGTGGCCGGTCTTCGTACTGGTCGTCGGCGACCGCCAGCGAGCCGATGTCCCGGCGGCTGCTCCGTTGCTCGACCTGGTCAACCAGCACCGCCAGGAGAACGAGCTCGCCGTCGTCGCCGCCGGCTGCCGGTGGTCGGTCGTCGACGCCAGGAACGCGCTGCTCAAGGTCACCATCCAGGCGCAAGCGCCGAGGCGCTTCGAGGTGGAGATTCTCGTTCCCGCCCGGCGCGTGCTCGGCATGCTCGAGGTCGCCGCGCGTGGCGCCACGATCGGTGTCACCACCACGCGGCAGGCGAACAACCTGGGGGAACGGGTCGACATCCGCCAGGCGCTGCACCGAGTCGTGCTACTCAGCTGCGAGCCGTCGACGGAGCTGTCCAGGCTCGCGCGGTTCCTGCACAGCCGGCTCACTCCGCGCGGACCGAAGGACATCTGACGCCACGTCGGTGGCATTCACCGCGAACGCGTTCGAGCCGCTCCCGACGTCGTGTTCGTCGCCCCGCGCGCCGAGTCTACTGTGGACCGCGAAATTCTCGGGCGCGAGCGGGTTCCGGCGTGCTACTGTAGCTGACGGTGCGCCGGGAAGTCTGGTCGGCAGTCGTTGATGCTGGTCGACCACTGGAGGGGCCCGTGCAGCACACCTCGTCGCCGTTCAACCCGGTCTGGGCACGCGTTCACGTCACTGCCTGACCGCGGCGCTTCATCCCTAGCCCTGGAGCGCGGCACATGGACGTGTGGTTGATTTGGCTGGTGATTGCGGTCGTGCTCGGTGTCGCCGAGGCATTCACCACGACCGCGGCACTTGGCGTGCTGGGTGGCGCGGCGCTCATCCCGTCCGGGCTCGCTCTCGCCGGGGCGCCCGCGGTGATCCAGCTCGTCGCGTTCGCGGTCGCCGCCACGGCCGGGCTCGTGCTGGTGCGCCCGGTCGCGTTGCGGCACATGCGGCAACCGCAGCTGGAGCGGTTCGGCATCGAGGCGCTGGTCGGCCGGCGGGCCTACGTGCTGCGCGAGGTCACCGACC
>NZ_DATBKY010000211.1:0-24919 GCF_036555685.1 Actinophytocola sp.
CACATACGGAGCCGCACTAGTCACGGTTCAATCACAGCCAACTCGTGGGTGTGATGTACGTCACTTTTGACGAACTTGACCGAGTGGGTTCAAGATGTGACCCCATGAGCCGGCGTACGAGCCCCAGACGGGGCGCCGCTGGCGCGGGAAGCGTCTTGGACAGATCCGGGGAAGGTTTCTTGGACAAGGACGAGGCGCTGGTCAGGATGATCCACCGTGACTTCGGTGGGCCACTGTTCGGTCACGTTCTGCGATTGACGGGTAACGACCGGCAGTGGGCCGAAGACGTGGTTCAGGAGACCCTGGTCCGTGCTTGGCGGAATGCAGATCGACTCGACCGCGAGCCAGGAATGTTGCGCGCGTGGCTGTACACCGTCGCGCGCCGCATCGTGATCGACGGTCGGCGGAGCCTGAGCGCGCGTCCACGTGAGGTGGACGTCGCGCCGCTGGCGCTCGTGCCGGTTCCGGACCGGTCCGAGCAGGCGCTTTCGGCGATGGTCGTCGCCGATGCGTTGCGGGGCCTGCGGGCCGAACATCGGGAGGCGCTGGAGGAGACATATCTTCGAGACCGGACCGTAAACGAGGCGGCGAACGTCCTCGGGGTCCCACCAGGTACCGTAAAGTCAAGGGTGTTCTACGCACTCCGCGCCCTGCGACGTGCGTTGCGGGACGGGGAGGGATGACGATGCCCACACCCGACCACATCGATGTCGGAGCCTACGTGCTCGGCATTCTCGATCCGCCGGAGCAGGCGGCGTTTGCCGAGCACTTCGCCAACTGCGCGCGCTGCCGCGCGGAGTACCGCGAGCTCGCCGACCTGCCACGGCTGCTCGACCAGATCAAGCCGGAGATCGAGCCGGCGCCGAGCATTCAGGCGCTCGACGGCGCGCTCGCCGAGATCGCCGCCACCCGCCGGGGCCGGCGGCGCAACCTGTGGCTCGCCGCGGCGGCCGCCGGCGTTCTCGTGGTCAGCCTGCCCATCGCGGTTTGGCAGTCCGCAGGGGACGGTGGGGGGATTTCCCCGCAGGCCGGCAACAATCCGCCCGGAGTGTCCACAGAGCACAAGCCGAGTACGACGCAGTCCACCGCGGTGGCCGGCGCGCGCACGTTCACCGGGACCGACCGCGCCACGGGTGCGACCGCGATCCTCGACGTGGACGGCGATTCGCATTCGACCACTGTGGACCTTCGGCTCTTCGCCGTGCCCGGGCCCGCGAAGGGTGAGCTGATCGCCGTCACCCGCCTCGGGCATCGCGAACTCGTGACCCCATGGGAGATGGGCGTCGACGTGCCGAGCGCGAAGGAGCGCGGCACGGTCGACATCCCGGTCCTCGAGATCGTCGGGTTCGAGCTCCGGCAGTCGGACGGCCCGGTCAAGATCGACATCTCGACAGGCTGACCGGGCACGCAAACCCGACCCACCGGACCCCGGTGGGTCGTGTTGGCGTGCCCGGGGCAGTCCGCCTTCCCGGAATTTCATGCGGTTGTCGCGTTCCGGCGGAGCGGTTCCCGTTGATCGTTTCCAGGCTTTCCAGGCTTTCCGGGCGTTGCAGGTGTTTCAGGCCAGCTGCGGACGCAACGCCGACGCGATCAGCTCCAGGTGGTCGAGGTCGTCGAGGTCCATGATCTGCAGGTAGGCGCGGGTGGAGCCGGCCTCGGCGTACCGGCGCAGCGTGTCCGCGACCTCCGCCGGGGTGCCCGCCGCGCTCGTCTCCTTCAGCTCGCCTACCTCCCGGCCGATCGCCGCCGCGCGGCGCGCCACCTCCCCGTCGTCCTTGCCCACGACGGTCGTGATCGCGTTCGAGTAGCGCATGCTCTCGGCGGTCCGGCCGTGCTCCTCGACCGCCGCCCGGACCCGGCCGATCTGCGTGGCCGTGTCGGCCGCGGACCGGAACGGGACGTTGAACTCGCTCGCGTGCTTCGCGGCCAGCTCGGGGGTCTTCTTCGGACCCATGCCGCCCATGATCACCGGCAGCGGCGACTGCGCCGGCTTGGGCAGCGCGGGGGAGTCCTGCAGCGTGTAGTGCTTGCCGGCATAGGAGAACCGCGAACCGGACGGGGTCGCCCACAGGCCGGTGACGATGTCCAGCTGCTCGGCGAGCCGGGCGTGCCGGTCGGCGGGGAAGGGGATGCCGTACGCGGTGTGCTCGGCCGCGAACCAGCCCGCGCCGAATCCGAACTCCACGCGGCCGCCGGACATCTGGTCGACCTGCGCGACCTGGATCGCGAGCGGGCCGGGGTGACGGAACGTCGCCGCGGTCACCATCGTGCCGAGCCGGATGGTCGTGGTCTCGCGCGCCAGCCCGCCCAGCGTCACCCACGAGTCGGTCGGCCCGGGCAGGCCGTCGCCGCCCATCGCCAGGTAGTGGTCGGAGCGGAAGAAACCGCTGAAGCCCAGCTCCTCGGCCGCCTTCGCGATCCGCAGCTGCGTGTCGTAGGACGCCCCCTGCTGGGGCTCGATCATGATGCGCAGATCCATGCCGCCAGCTCACCACACGACGGTCAGCGCGGACCCCCGGGCCAGCACATCCGCACCGTCGTGCCGTACTCGCCCCGCACGACCTGGGTGTCCGTGGACAGCCTGCGGATCAGCTCGAGCCCGCGACCGCTGTCCGGCGTGTCGGCGCCGGACCAGCTGCCGTGGTCGGCCACGGTCACCACGACGGTGTCGTCCTCCAGCCGCGCGTGCAGCTCGAGCGGCCCGACCGTGCCGTACGGGTAGGCGTGGGTCACCGTGTTGGCCATGGCCTCGTAGGAGGCGAGCCCGATGTCGTGGATGGTCTCGGCGGGGACGCCCTCGCTGCGTGCCCACTGGATGAGCTGCCGCCGCAGGCGTGTGGCGAGCTGCGGCGACGCCGGGCCGTGGTGGTGCAGGGTGGCTGCCGCCCCGCCGCGGTGCCTACCCGAGTTCATGGTTGCTGCCTTCCGCCTCACCGGTCGCTCTTCCTAGCGCTGGGGTACCCGATCAGACGCCGAGCATTCGTCACACCGTCGTCCCTCGAATCCGACTCGAGCCAACCGTGGCTGACCTGCGCGGATGACGCGTCCATGATTTTCTGAAAAAGTTGCGCGGAGTGTGTATACAGTCACTCCTGCGTGGGTATCCCATTGTCATGGCCGATCTAGACAAGACCCCTTCGGACGTGACCGGGCCGTCGCGCGGTTCACTCGTCACGTTCTTGCTCCAGGACCAGGACGGGGAGCGGTTCCGTATCGGCGAGGTCGTGGGTCCGCTCGAGTCCGACCCGGTCACCGGTGACGTCTGGGTCGGCGTGCGCACCTCGCACCGCGCCTTGCACCAGGCCGTCCACCTCGTGGCGACGACCTCCATCGTGCACGTGACCCCGCCCAGCGCCCGCCGCGGCGCCGCCTGAGCCACACCGGCTCAGCCGAGCACGCGCGCGGTGAACGCGTTGCCGAACCTGCCCTGCGGGTCGGCCGCGCGGCGCAGCGCGGCGAACTCCGCCCACTGCGGATACAACGGCGCGAGCTCCCGCGCGGTGGCGGCGAAGCACTTCCCCCAGTGCGGTCGCGCGCCCAGCGGACGCAGCGCCGCCTCCAGCTCCGGCAGCAGCCCGCCCACCCCGGCCGGGTCGAGCCGCCAGGTGAAGTGCAGCGCGACGGCGTCGTGCCCGTAGGCACCGGACAGCCACAGCTCGTCGGCCGCCACCGAGCGGATCTCCGAGATCTGCAGCAGCGGCGCGATCCGCTCGCGCGCGGCCCGCAGCAACCCGATCGCCTCGACCGCGCGCTCGCGCGGCACGAGGTACTCGCTCTGCAGCTCCTCGCCGGCGCTCGGCTTGTGTCCGAGCCGGAAGTGCGGCAGCCGGTCCAGCCATGGCCCGGGGACGCCGAGCTGCGCGGTGGTCGCCGCCGCCGACTCGTCCTCGATCATGTGCACCTGTTCGGTCGCCGGTGCCGCGCCGAACAGGTCCGCGGGCGGCGTGGTGCCGGCCGACTTGATCCACACCTGTCCGACGTGCTCCCCGGTCCAGTCGGTGAACAGGCTGACGCTGTACCCGCTCGCCAGCACGGCCTCGAGGTCGGCGAGCACCGGAGTCCACGGCACCCGCGGGTACACGTCCTGGCGCACCGCGAACTCCGGCCGCACGTCGAGCGTCACGCGGGTTACCACGCCCAGCGTGCCGAGGGCGACCACGCTGCCGGCGAACTCCGGGTCGCCGCGGCGGATCCGGCGTAGCTCGCCGTCCGAGCCGACGAGCTCGAGCGCGGCCACCGCGGTCGAGAGGCTGCCGTTGCGGTCGCCGGATCCGTGGGTGCCGGTGGCGATCGCGCCCGCCACCGAGATGTGCGGCAGCGACGCCAGGTTCGGCAGCGCCAGGCCGTGCTCACGCAGCGCCTCGGCGAGCACGCCGTAGCGGGTGCCGGCCGAGACCGTCACGGTGTCGGTGTCGGTGCCGGTGTCGCCGGCTCCCGCGAGCTCGAGGTCGGGCGGCAGCGCCTCGAGCGACACCAGCACGCCACCGGTGTCGGCGATGTCGTTGAACGAGTGCCGCGAGCCCAGCGCCCGCACCTTCGGGTTCGCCACGACGACCTCCTGGACCTCCGCGACGCTCGCCGGCGTCACGACGCGGCCCGTGTAGGTCAGGTTGCCCGCCCAGTTCCGTTCCATATGGACCGATCCTTCCCTGCAGGTAGCACTTCGCGAAGCAGCCGCGAGACTGACACAGCGGGTGTCATACGTCGCGCCAGGTCTCCGCGACCGCGGTCACGACCACCGCCCGCGCCTTCGGATCGACCCGCGGCCCGGGTGCCAGCTCCAGGTGCAGGAACGCCGAGCCGCGCGCGGCCGCCGCGGCGCTCTGCACGTTCGTCGCCCCGTCGAGCAACCCGGTCCACTCCGGACGGACACGGAAACCGCGCGCCACCAACGCATCCCGCAACGCGACGTGCGCGCCGCAGACCGTCGCGGCACCGGCGGCCACGACCGCGTCGTATCCGGGCAGCGTCGCCGCCGCGTACCCGTGCGGCTGCAGCTCGGCCGGTGCGTGCTCGGCCAGCACGCCCGCGAACGCGTGGAACATCGAGTCCGTGCGGTGCGCGACGTCGGCGGCGCCGCCACCCGCGCGCCGGTGCGTGCCGGCGAGCAGCAGCGCCGAGCCGGGCATCGCGCGGAACAGCTGGTAGCCCAGCCATGCGGTGAGCCGGTCCGCGATCGGATGCGGCACCGCGATCACCCGCCGCGGTGGCCCGGAGGTGTCCAGCACCACCGTCCCCCACGCGCGCTCGGTCCCCGACTCGCCGGCGACGAGCGTGTACGGCCGCCCGTCGGCGATCGCGGACACGCCGAACCCGAGTCCGGGCAGCTCCGGCGCGCGCTCCCCGCGCAGCAGCGCCCGCAACCCCGCGGTGCCCGCGTCGCGCTCGGCCGGCGACGGCGGCCGGTACGGATCGGCCGGGCTCATGGCGGTGAGACGCGCGAAGAGCCACGTACCGAGTCCGTCGAGCGCCACGTGCCCATAATGCGGCATGCGACGTCGACAGCACGGGTATCCGGCGGCCGTGACCAGCGAGAGCGGCGGGGCCGTGGACGCCGTGGTGATCGGCGCCGGGCAGAACGGGCTGGTCGCGGCCAACCTCCTCGCCGACAAGGGCTGGCGGGTGCTCGTGCTGGAGGCGACCGGCGCGCCCGGTGGTGCCGTCCGCACGGCCGAGCTCACCGTGCCCGGCTTTCGCAACGACCTGTGCAGCGCGTTCCACCCGCTGGCCGTCGCGTCACCCGTCATCGACGGGCTCGGGCTGGCGGGCTACGGCTTGCGCTGGCGGCACGCTCCGGCGGTGCTCGCGCACGCCTTCCCCGACGGCCGGCACGCGAGCATCTCCCGCGACGTCGACCTGACCGCGAAGTCCCTGGCCACGTTCGCCCCCGCGGACGCGGACGCGTGGCGCGCGGAGTTCGCCTTCTGGCAACGGGTTCGCGACGACCTGCTCGACGCCGTGCTGCGACCGTTCCCGCCCGTGCGCGCCGGCGCCGGGCTGCTGCGCGAGCTCGGCACGGCCGAGCTCCTGCGGTTCGTGCGGACCGCGACACTGCCGGCCCGCGTGCTCGGCCACGAGCGGTTCGCCGGTGACGGCGCGCGGGCGCTGCTCGCCGGCAGCGGGCTGCACACCGACCTCGGCCCGGACCAGGCCGGCAGCGGCCTGTTCGGCTGGCTGCTCACGATGCTCGGCCAGGACGTCGGGTTCCCGGCACCCGAGGGCGGGGCCGGCGCCCTGACCGACGCGCTCGTCCGCCGCCTCGCCGACCGGGGTGGCGAGGTCCACTGTGGCCGGCCGGTGCGCGAGGTGCTCGTGGCCGGCGGAGTGGCGCTCGGCGTGCGGGACGCCGCGGGGGAGGCGGTGCGCGCGCGGCGGGCGGTCCTCGCGGACGTGCCCGCCCCCGTGCTCTACCGCGACCTCGTCCCCGAGACCTGCCTGCCCGCCCGGCTGCTCGCCGACCTCGACCGCTTTCACTGGGACGACGCCACGGTGAAGGTCGACTGGGCGCTGTCCGGCCCGATCCCGTGGGCGGCCGCGGAGGTCGGACAGGCCGGCACCGTCCACCTCGGCGCGGACGTCGACGGGATGGCCGGCTTCGCCGCCGACCTCGCCTGCGGCCGCCTGCCACGCGCGCCGTACCTGCTGCTCGGCCAGATGACGACCACGGACCCGACGCGCTCGCCGGCGGGAACCGAGGCGGTGTGGGCGTACACGCACGTGCCGCGCGGCGAGCAGTGGCCCGAGACCCGGCTGCGGCGGCGCGCGGAGCGGATCGAGCAGGTGATCGAGGACGTGGCCCCCGGGTTCCGCGACCGGATCCTCGGCCGGGCGATCTCCGGCCCGGCCGACCTCGCCGGGCACGACCCGAGCCTGGTCGAGGGCGCGATCAACGCCGGCACGTCGGCGATCCACCAGCAGCTCGTGTTCCGGCCGGTGCCGGGGCTCGGGCGCGCGGACACCCCGGTCGACCGGTTGTACCTCGCGGGTGCGTCGGCCCACCCCGGCGGTGGCGTGCACGGCGCGGGCGGCGCCAACGCGGCCCGCGCGGCGCTCGCCCGAAACGGCCGGCTGGGCGCGGGTTACGGCGGGCTGATCCGGTCGCTGCACCGGGCGATCTACCGCTGATCTGCCGCACGGCTACCGCGTGCGGCCCCCCGCGAGGTGCCCGAGCCGGGCCAGCGACTCCAGGTTGCGCGGGATCAGCAGCAGCGCCTGCGCCGCCCGCGGCAGCAGCCGTGCGGGACCGGTCTCCACGAGCTCCGCCATCCGGACGGTCGTGTGGTGCGGTCCGCTCGGCGCCAGCTCGAACCGCACGCGTGCCGACCCGATCGGCGACAGCCGCGCGTCGAGCTCCAGCAGCAGCGGCCCCTCGACGGCGGTCACCTCGGTGACGTCGTCGAGCACGAACGGCCACACGCCGACGCTGTGGTGGATCCGCGTGCCGACCGCGGGCCAGCCCTCGTCCACCTTCCGCACGTGGGTCGCGCCCACCACCCAGCCGGCGTACGACCAGCCGTCCGCCAGCACGTCGAAGACGGCGGCCGGGGGCGCGGGCAGGACTGCGGACACCGAGATCACCCGACCAGTGTGGGCTCACCGGGCCGCCTCGCGCTCTACGAGGCCGGTGAGCACGTGCTGCTGGCCGAACGTCCACACGTTGGTCGCGAGGAAGTAGAGCAGCACCGCGAGCGGCACCGGGAAGAACGCGCCGGACACGAGCACGCCGACCGGCGCGAGGTAGGCCAGGACCCGGGTCAAGCCCGCGAACTGGGCGCTGGCCGGCGGGTTGCGGCGCAGTGACGCACGCATCGTGAGGAACGTGGCGAGCCCCGCGACGAGCATCAGCGGCACGCCGACCGCGAGCATGTGTGCGTGGTCGGTGCCGAACCGCGCGAGCTCGGCGGCCGGCTGGCTGATCCAGTTGCCGAGCTTCGCGCCGAACACGTCGGCGTCGCGGAACGACTCGACACCGGCCCGGTCGAACACGTGGTTCGACGCGGCGCCGGGGGTGAAGTCGCGCAGCACCCAGTAGAGGCTCAGGAAGACCGGGATCTGCAGCAACGCCGGCAGGCAGCCGCCGAGCGGGCTGGCCCCGTGCTCCGCGTACAGCTTCCGCATCTCCTGGGTGAGCCGCTGCCGGTCGCCGGCGTACTTCTCGCGCAGCTTCGCCAACTGCGGCGCGAGCTCGCGGGCGCGCCGCGCGGCACGCAGCTGGCCGAGCGCGGGCCGCAGCAGCAGTGCGCGGACGGTGAACACGAGGAACACGACCGCGAGCGCCCAGGCGAGCCCGCTGGCCGGCCCGAGCGGGCCGGCGAAGACCGTGTGCCAGAACCAGAGGATTGCCGAGACGGGGTAGAGCAGGAAGTCGAACATGCAGCACTCCGCTATGTCTGAAGGGAAATGACATCCGGAAACGGCTGCATGCCGCGATGCCGGCCGCGGCGGGGCCGGGGTGGATCACGCAGCCGTGCTGCGTGCTCCTGGTGCTCGGGGCCGGGTGCGGCCCGGTGCGTCGGGATCGCGCAGGCGCAGGAAGGCGGCCTGCCACGAGTGTTCGCGCAGGCGGACCGTGCGGATCAGCACGGGTGCCGCGGTGGGTACCAGCTGGACGAGCACCACGGCGGCGACGGTCAGCCCGGCCGCGACGGCGAGCCCGGCGGTCAGCGCGCCCGGCGGGCCGAGCGAGCCCGCGCCGGGCAGCAGGACGAAGAGCGCGGGGAGCAGCACGGCCAGCGCGAAACGCAGGCGCACCGCCGGCTCACTCCTCGTCACCACGCTTCGACTGTACCGCGACCGGGGAGCAGATCTAGGCAGTCGCTACCGATTCGCGGCGGGGCGGGTTCGCCTAGAAACGTGGCATGACGACCGTGTCCGTGGTGGTGCGCGCCATGCGCCCGGCCGAGCATGAGGCGGTCCGGGACCTGGTGCGGGCGGCGTTCGCGCCGTACGCGGACGTCTTCTGGCCGGAGCTGTTCGCCGAGTTCCTCGCCGACCTGCTCGACCTGGACGCCGGCGGGACCTCGACCACGCTCGTGGCCGTCGAGAGCACCGCCGGCGAGCGGGTCGTGGGCACGATGCGGCTCTACGCCGCGGGCGGCGCCGACGCGGTGCGCCTGCCCGCGACGTGGGCCTGGGTGCTGGCGCCCGCCGTGGCGCCGGACCGGCTGCGGCACGGAATCGCGACCGCCCTGTTCGCGGAGTGCGAGCGGCTGGCGGTGGCCGGCGGCGCGACCGCGCTCTGCCTGCACGCCACGACGTTCATGACCGCCGCCCACCGGCTGGCCCGGCGGCTGGGCTTCGGCCGGGTGCCGGCGTGGGACTTCGACGGCGGCGTCCACTTCGGACTACCCGCGCACGATCTGCGGATCGTCGCGTACGGCAAGGAGATCGCCTGAGGAGGGCGCCATGAGGATCATGTTCACCACCGTCCCGGTGCTCGGCCACCTGCTGCCGATGGCGCCGCTCGCGGCCGCCGCCCGCCGGGCTGGTCACGACGTGCTCGTGGTGTCCGGGGTGGACGTCGAGCTGGAGTGCAAGCGCCTGGGCCTGCCGTTCACGCAGGCCGGTCCGAGCGTCGCGGTTAGCACGGCGGCGCACCGGCCCGACGACCGCGCGGACGCCACGCCCGAGCAGCGGATCGCCGCGGACATCGCGAACCTGTTCGGCCCGGCCGCGCAGCGCCGGGCCGAGGAGCTGCTGCCGCTCGCGATGCACTGGCGCCCGGACGTCGTCGTGCACGACCCGTCCGAGCTGGCGGGCGCGATCGCCGCGGCGTGCACCGGCGCCCGGCACGTCGTGCACGGGCTCGGCATGTGGTCGGCGCAGGTGTGGCCGATGCTCGAGCCCGCGTACGCACGCCTCGCGGACCGGTGGCGGGTCCGCCCGTCGGCGTTCCTCGACGCGCTCTACGTCGACCCGTTCCCGCGCGCGTTGCAGCCCGGCGGCCCGGCGGACTTCCGCCACGTGCAACCGCTGCGGCCGGTCGCGCCACCGGCCGCCCCGGCGCTGCTCGACCTGCCACGCGACCCGGTCTACCTGACGCTGGGCACGATCTTCAACGACGCCGCGGACGTGTTCGGCGCGGTGCTCGACGGCCTCATCGCGTTGCCGCACAACGTGCTCGTCACGGCCGGCCCAGGCGCCGACCCGGCGCGGCTGGGCAACTGGCCGCCGCGCGTGCGGATCACCGACTTCGTGCCACAGGAGCAGCTGCTGCCGCACTGCCGGCTGGTGATCTCCCACGGCGGTGCGGGCACGGTCACCGGCGCGCTTCGCCACGGGTTGCCGCAGCTGGTGCTGCCCCGCGGCGCGGACAACTTCCACAACGCGGCCGCCGTGCACGCCGCGGGCGCCGGCCTGTGGCTGCCGCCGGACGAGGTGGCGCCCGATGCGGTCGCCGGCGCGGTGGCCCGCCTGCTCGACGAGCCGACGTTCGCCGAGGCCGCCGGCCGGGTCGCCGCGGAGATCGCCGGGATGCCCGCCCCGGACGAGGTCCTCGACCGGATCCTCAGCGGGTCGCTCCGCTGAGGACCGGACGCGGCTGCCTCGCGTGGGCGGCCGCGTCGCGGCGGGACGGCACGCCCAGCTTCGTCAGGATCGCCGAGACGTGGTGGTCCACCGTGCGCACCGACAGCACCAGCTTCTCCGCGATCTCCGCGTTCGTCAGGCCCTCCGCGATCAGCTCCAGCACGTCGGCCTGCCGCGACGTCAGGCCCGCCGGGTGGCTGCGCGTCGCGATGGCCGGACCGCGCGGCACGGTACGCAGGCCCAGGTCCTTGAGCCGCCGCCGGACGATCGCCGCCGTCGCGGTGGCGCCCAGGTCGTCGAGGATCCGCAACGCGGCGAGGGTCGGCTCGGTCTCGCCCGAGTCGGCCAGCTCCAGCGCCTGCTCGTAGGGATCGCCCAGCCGCGCCCAGCCCTCCGCGGCCGCCCGCCAGTCGCCGCGCAGGCCCGCCGCCCACGGCTCCGGGCACCCCGCGAACGGCTCCGCCGGCAGGCCCGCCCGCGCGCAGTACCGCAGGATCTCCGCCCACATCGGCGCCGCGCCGGGACGGTCGGCGTGGCGGCGCCACACGTCGCGCACCGACCGCGCGACCGCGGGCTCGTCGTTGAGCCACGCCCACTCCGCGAGCGCCGCACCCGGGTAACCGAGCCCGATCAGCGAGCCCTGCCGCTGCCCGTGCGCCCACGACTCGCGCAGCACCTCCCCGGCTTCCGGGGAGCCGCGGCGCGCGTGCAACCGCGCGAACGGCGGCTGGTCGTACACGGTCAGCATGCCGGCGTCAGCCGCCCGGTCGGCCAGCTCGGCGAGCCCCGCCTCGGCGGCCTGCCAGTCGCCGCGCCGCATCAGCAGCAGGCAGCGGTGCACGTCGAGGTTGTAGGCGTGCGACCAGAAGCCGCGGTCCCGGGTGAACGCCAGCCCCTCCGCGACGCACTCGGCCAGCTCGTCCAGCATCCCGAACCGGAAGAGCAGCTCGCCGAGGTTGGTGTACCCGCGCGCGGCGTGCTCGTGGTGGCCGTGGCGCAACGCGAGCTCCAGGCTCTCCCGCATGAGCTCCACCCGCTCGGCGTCGCTCAGCCCGGGTAGCGCCGTGCTCTGGTAGTTCAGCCCCAGCTCGACGAGATCGACCCGCTGCGCGGCGCGCGCCAGCGCGCCCGCCCGGCGCAGCGTCGGTGCGGCCGCCGGGTCGCCGGTCAGGGCGAGCAGCGCGCCGTGGTAGGTCACCGCGTGCGCCATCGGCCCCGTCGCACCGGTCTGCTCGAGCACCTCGACCGCCCGCCGGGCGGTCCCCGCGGCCCGGGCGGTGTCGCCGGCCATGTAGTAGTGCCGGGACAGGCGCACCTGCGCCTGCCCGAGCGGCACCGCGTCACCGGTCGCGGCGTACAGCTCGACCGCGCGCTCGCCCTCGGCGACCGCCTCGGCGAAGCGGTTCGCGTTGTACAGCTCCCACGCGTGGTCGTCGGCCAGCCGGGCGCGCTCGGCCTCGGTAAGCCGGTCCTCGTGGCGGACCGCGGCGGTGAAATGCGCCAGCGCCTCGCGGTGCGAGCCCGCGGCCGACGCCTCCCGGCCGGCGTGCGGGGCGAACGTGGCGACCGCGTCCGAGTCGCCCGCCCACAGCGCGTGGTGCACGAGCCGCGCGGGGTCGTGCCGGGCCGGCCGCAGCAGCGCCGCGAGCACCGCGCGGTGCAGTGCCCGCCGGCGCAGCGCCGGCAGCCGGGCCTCGACCGCGCGGCGCGCGAGCTCGTGGCGGAACGCCAGCCCGTCCGGCCGTTCCTCGAGGATGCCGTGCCGCTCTGCCTCGCCCAGCGTGTCGACCGACGCCCCGAGCAGCCGCTCCACGAGGTCGTACTCGGCGACCCGGGGGACGACCGCGAGCTGCTCGACGGCGTCGCGGCAGCGTTCGCCGAGCCGCGCGGTGCGCGCGAGCACCGCGTCGGACACCGTCGCCGGGATCTCGGCGCCGCTCGCCGCGCCGCCCGCGGCCAGCACCTCGGTGACGTAGAACGGGTTGCCGCCGGTCAGCACGTGCAGCTCGGCCCCGTCCCAGCCGGACTCCGCGGCGAGGTCCGCGACGGCCGCGGCCGACAGGGGCGCCAGCGGCAGCCGGATCGGGCCGACCCCGGCCAGCGTGCCGAGCCAGCGGTGCAGGTGCGGCGAACCGTCCCGGAAGGTCAGCAGCAGCACGGCCGGCAGCGTCGCGATCCGCCGGGCGAGGTGGCCGAGCACGTCGAGCGTCGCGTCGTCGGCCCAGTGCAGGTCCTCGACCACCAGCACGGTCGGCGTGGCGAGCTCTTCGCGGGCGGCGCCGAACACCTCGTCCGCCTGCCCGCCGTCAAGTGCGGTCGCGAGTGGCCCGCGCGTGCCGGCCGTCGCGTCGCGCAGCGGGCCGAACGCACGCTGCGTCAGCAGGTCGTCGCAGGCTCCGACGAGTACCCGGGTCCGCCCGGCCGCCGCCCGGAACGCCCGCACCACGCTCGTCTTGCCGATCCCCGCCTCGCCGGTCAGCAGCACCACCGCGCCGCCCCGGCCGGCGTGCGCGTTCCGCACCGCCGCCGCCAGCGCCGCGAGCACCGGACCGCGCTCCAGCGGTTGGCTACCCGCCACCCGCATGCTCGATCTCCCATGTCGACATCGCACGGATATCGCCGGTGCGGCCGCCGTCGTGACGGCTCGAAAGCCGGCCACCGCAACGCGTGATTCCCTGGTCACCGAGGTTTTCATCGCCGGCGATCGGGGCAATCCGTGCGCACGATTCCCGAGGGACCGTGCGGGAGCCCGCGGGGAGCGTGGACACCGGTGTGCGCTGGGTCGTGGAGTGTGCGACCCGTGCGATGTGCACGGGTGACAGCGGAGGCCGGCGAACGCCGGCCTCCGTCTTTATGCCGGACTCACATCGCCCGGGCGACCACGACCGGCTGGTAGTAGCCCGACTCGTCCGGCATGAGCCAGCGGACCTCGCCGAACCCGCCGGCGTGCAGGGCCGCCGTCAGCTCGTCGCGGCGAAGCGCGCGGTAGGTCGTCGAGCGGACCGCCGCGGTCCAGCCGTCGCCGCCGGGGCGCAGGAGGAAGATGCTGATCTCCACGGTCCGGCGGTCGTCCGCCCACTCCCAGGCCTGCCCGACGATCCGCCGGCCGGCGCCCGCCCCGTGCATGACGGGCGGGACGCCCGTGGTGCCGTCCCGCAGTATCGCGTCGTAGTCGCGGATGCTCGCGAAGAACGGGCCGCCGGGCTCGAGGCAGCCGCGTACCGAGCGCACCGCGGCGGCGACGTCGGCGTCGGTCAGCAGGTGCGGCAGTGAGTTGTCGAAAGAGATGACCGCGTCGGCCCGCCGCGCCGGCAGTGCGCGGACGTCGGCCACGGCCAGGTCCACGCGGAGCCCGCGCTCGCGGGCCTCGGCCCGGGCGCGCGCGACCGCGGCCTCGCTCACGTCGGAGCCGGTCACCCGGAACCCGGCCGCGGCAAGGGGAAGCGCCTGGGTGCCGATGCCGCACGTGCAGTCGTGGACGGCGGCCGGCGGGCTGATCCCGAAGCGGCGCAGGAGCTCGGTGAGCACGCCGCCCTGCCAGGTCGCGCTGGCCCACCAGTCGCGGAACATCAGGTGGTAGTCGGCGGCGAGGTCGTCGTAGAACTCGTTCGCGCCGGGCACGCTACTTCCCGATCTGGCCGTACATGTGGGGGAGGAGGACCGCGACGCCCGCGATGTCGTCGAGCAGGGCGTCGGTCTGCTGGCCGGCGGCGACCGGCTCGGCGTCGGCGGACACGTAGGTGGCGCCGACCACGCGGGACCGGTGGTGGCGGCCGGTGAGGTGGACGTTGGGGATGCCGGCGGTCGAGCCGGGTAAGGGGTTGATCTGGCCGGTGCCGGGCTCGTCGTCGATGCGGCGTAGCTGGTTCGCCTTCGCGGGTTTGTCGAAGTCGACCCACGCCACCGCGACCGCGATCGTGCCGCCGCGCGCGTCGCGGATGGTGAACAGCAGCCGGTCCATCCCGCGGCACGGGTGCGCCAGCAGGAACTGGCGCACCTGGCCGGTCGAGAACGCGGCGCAGTTGACGTTGTGTCGCTGCCCCCGGGGCCCCGCGGTCATGCCGAGCTGCTGGGCCATCGCGTTGATGTCGCCGCGGCGGGCGGCCTGCTGGCTCGCGGCGAGGCGCGCGGCGTAGGTGTTCGTGGCAGCCTGCTGGCTCGTGCCCGGGTCCGGCGCGGAGCCGCTGTCCTCGCTCGACGAGGCCATGGCGAGGGCGAGCGCGCCGGCCAGGAGAATCGTCCCGGCGCCCTTTCCCTTGGCCATGGACCCCTCCCGTGTGTTCGCCTCTTTCTAACGGGTCGCGGCCCCGGGAAGCGACGGACGTGCCGGTAAAGCCTCCGAATGGCCGATCAGGGAATTGCCAACCAACCGGCGAGTAACAACCGCGTCGGGTTCTGCGACGTACCGCTCGTGGAGGCGGTGGAGGGGGCGTTTGCCCAGCTCATGGCGCTGTTCGCGGCCTGGCGGGCGGAAATCGACGCGGAGCCGTTCGCCTACTCGGACGAGGAGCTCCTGCGCGCGTGGACGCCGCGGCGTGATATCGATCCGGCCCCCGTGCCGAAGCCGTCATTCCCCGTCGACGGACCGGACGCGCCCGGTCCGTCGAGTCCATACTGGACCTAGCCGCATTTTCGGCACGCGCGGGAGCGGCCCGGAGTATTTCCGGCCGCCACCCCTTGTCACCGGCCGACCGCCATGCGTGGCGTCCGGCCCGCCATTTCCGATAGTGATCGGGTGAATTTCAACTCTTCTTGGCGCGAGAGCGTCGCCTGGTCCCACCGTTGCCCGTCGAGCGCGCCTTCTCCTCGGCCTGCGCCTGCCGGTACGACTCGGCGACATGGGACGGAATGCGGCCGCGCGCGGCGAGCTCGATGCCGTTCGCTTGCGCCCATTCCCGAATGGCGCCCGCGTCGTTGTTGGCCGCGCCGCCGCCCTGCCCGGGCCGCGTGCCGCGACGTACCCGGCCGCCGGTGCGGCGCGCGGCGGCGACGTAGTCCGCGAGAAGGTTGCGCAACTGATCTGCGTTGCTTTCGGAGAGATCGATCTCATATGTCACGCCGTCCAGCCCGAACTGGACGGTGGTGACGTCGTCCGACGCCTCGCCGTCCAGGTCGTCAATGAGCTGGACAAGGACCTTCTGTGCCATGGTTTGCTCCTGGATGAGCTAGTGATGCATGCAGACCTGGTGGTTTGTTAGGCCCGCACCGTATCCCACCGGTGCCATCCGTGTCATGAGGTGATCGGCAAGCTCTTTGGGTCGATTAACGGAATGTCGGGTCCGAACAAAACAAAAGGTCCGGGTAGCGTCGCCGCCATGCCGTCCATGATGCGCGCGGTGGTGCTGATCGGGCCCGGGCCGGTCGAGAACCTCGAACTGCGGGAGATCCCGATTCCCGAACCCGGGCCCGGCTGGGTGCGCATTCGCATCGGGGCGTTCGGTCTCAACCGTTCCGAGTTGCACACCCGGCTCGGGTTGGCCGAGGGCGTCACCTTTCCGCGCGTTCCCGGAATCGAATGCGCGGGCACGATCGACCTCGACCCGTCCGGCGAGCTGCCCGCCGGGCAGCAGGTCGCCGCGATGATGGGCGGCATGGGCCGCACGTTCGACGGCGGCTATGCCGAGTACACGGTCGTGCCGCGCGCGCTGGTGATTCCCTTCCGTTCCGGGCTGGCGTGGGAGGTACTCGGCGCGGTGCCGGAGACGCTGCAGACCGCGTACGGCTCGCTCACGGTCGGCCTCGACCTGCGGGCCGGGCAGACCGTGCTGATCCGCGGCGGCACCTCCTCGGTCGGGCTCGCCGCCGCGGCGCTGGCGAAGGACATGGGCGCCACCGTGCTGGCCACCACGCGCGGCGCCGAGCGGATCGCGGCCCTCAAGGCCCACGGCGTCGACCACCCGATCCTCGACAATGGCCGGATCGCGGACGAGGTGCGCGAGCTCGTGCCGGGCGGTGTCGACGGCGCGATCGAGCTGGTCGGCACGCCGACGCTGCCCGACACGCTGGCCGCGACTCGGGTGCACGGCACGGTCTGCTTCACCGGCATGCTGTCGAACGAGTGGATCGTGCGGGACTTCTACCCGATCTCGTACCTGCCGAACGGCGTGCGCCTCACCGGATACGGCGGCGAGAGCGCGGACCTGCCGGCCGAGGTGCTGCAGCGCTACCTGGACGGCATCGCGGCGGGCCGGGTCGACCTCGGCGCGCCCCGGGTGTACCGGCTCGACGGCATCCGCGACGCGCACGCCGAGATGGAGCACAACCGCGCGGTGGGCAAGCTCGTCGTGCTCCCTTAGGTCCACTCAGGACTTGAGGGTGAGCCGGTAGGCCAGCCCGATCATGTGGCCGCCGACCCGGTAGTACTCCGCGATGTCGATGTCCTGCTCGGGCGCGCGCGTGTAGCCGAGCCGTTCGTACAGCCGGATCGCGTCGGGCATGAAGTCGATCGTGTGCAGGCAGAGCGTGGTGGCACCGTCCTCGCTCGCGCGGCGCCGGCAGTCGGCCATCAGCTCGCGCGCGATCCCGGTCCCGCGCAGGTCCGGGCGCACGGCGACGGCGCGGACCCACGCCCACCCGGCGGGCAGGTACGGCACGGCGCCCGGCGCGTAGAGCCGTGCCGTGCCGGC
This sequence comes from Actinophytocola sp., assembly GCF_036555685.1. Classification (GTDB taxonomy): domain Bacteria; phylum Actinomycetota; class Actinomycetes; order Mycobacteriales; family Pseudonocardiaceae; genus Actinophytocola. The sequence continues at coordinate 17,154 of NZ_DATBKY010000211.1, forward strand.
GATCCGCCTGGCCGACTCGGCGACCAGCAGCGTCATGCGGCCGTCGCGGTGGTCGTCGCGGTGGTCGTCGCTGCCCGCGAGGTCGGTGACGCCGGCGAGATAGTGGTCGAACAACGCGCGCACGCCGACCGCGGGGGCGTACTGGGCGTAGGCGGTGGTGAGCAGCTCGCGGATCTCGGCGTGCTCACCGGGCGCGGCCTCGCGGACGGTCATGCCGCCGTTGTATCAGGCGAACCCCGTTGCCTGCGCGCGGTTTTGCCGGTGGTGCAGCGACTCGAGGTACGACCGCAGCCGCTCGTGGGTCGCGGGCGCACGCCACAGCTCGAGCACGCGCGGGTCGTCGATCGGCTGGTTGGCGTCGATGCGTGCGCGCGTCGGGCGGCGGAGCTGGTTCTTGCTCAGCGCGTACACCTCGGTGGGCGCCTCGGCCAGGTGCCGCGCGCGGTCGACGGCGGTGGCCATGAGCTCCCCGGGTGCGACGACCTCGTCGACCAGGCCGATGGCCCGGGCCGCCTCGGGCGCCAGCCGGCGGCCGGTGAGCACGAGCCCGTCCGCCGCGGAGCCGGCCGCGTGCCGCAGCACCTCCAGCGGCACGGTCGGGAACGGCACGCCGGCTGCCAGCTCGGTGACGCCGATCGTGCCGGCCGACATCAGCCGCAGGTCGCAGGCGGCGGCGAGCACGCACCCGCCGGCGAGTGCGTGCCCGTTGATCGCGGCGACGACCGGTCTCGAGTGGTCGAACAGCGCGAGCACGGCGGTGCTGAGCGCGGTCAGGAGGTCGGCCACGTACTCGGGCCCGTCCTCGACGATGCGGATGAGATCCACCCCGGCGGACAGGCAGCGGCCGGTGCCGGTGAGGACCACACCGGCCGCGTCGGCGACGTCGGCCAGCACGCGGGGCAGGTCGGACAGGATCTCCACGTCCAGCGCGTTCACCGGCGCCCGGTTGAGGCGCAGGACGGCGATGCCGGACTCGTCGGTCGTCTCGATCACAGCGGCATTGTCCCGGGCGGTGGGCAGGGCGGCGTGGCCCGGGCCATGATCGGCGTATGACCGAACCACTGCCGGGCGCCGTCCGCCTGCCGGACGGGACGTGGGTGCGCGGCCGCGGGCTCCGCACTCCCGCCCCGGCCGGGCCGGCGCCCGACTTCGGGCTCTACCTGGGCAGCCGCCGGCTCTGGCTGCGGCACCGGGTCGCACTCGGCTGGCCGCAACGGTGGATCGAATGGCCGGACTTCGGCCTGCCGGCCGACCGCGAGCTCGCCGTCGGGCACATCCGGGCCCTGCACGAGCGTGCCCGTGCGGGAGAGCGGGTCGAGGTCGCGTGCGGTGGCGGGGTCGGGCGGACGGGCACGGTAGTCGCGTGCCTCGCGGTGCTCGCCGGCGTGCCGCCGGTCGAGGCGGTCGGCTGGGCGCGGGCGAACTACCACGCGAAGGCCGTCGAGACGCCGTGGCAGCGGGCGTGGGTCAGTCGCTTTCCGCGTGAGTTGACCCGCAGCACCCGCTCGGAGCCGGCCATCCACGACGCGAACGCCAGGTAGCCGGACTCGAAGGCCACGAGGTCGCCGTCCCACCGGCCGCGACCGCGGTGCCGCGCGACGCGCAGCAGCAGCGCGCCCGCGGCCAGGTTGAGCGCGGCCCAGACGGCGTTGACGCCCGGCCCGGAGTCCTTGCCGGCCAGCGGCGTGAGGTGGCGCCGGCCGGTGATCGCGGTGGCCAGGTGCGGCGCGCTGTTGGCCGCGAGCACCCCGGCGACGAACGACTGCACGCGCGACGATCTCATGTCGCGACGCTACGCCACCCGCTGTCGGTGCCCGGGCGTAGCGTCGGGCGCGTGACTAGTGCAGACCTGCTCACCGATGCCTTCGACCGGATTCGCGACGTGGTGCACCAAGCCGTCCGCGACCTCTCGCCCGAGGAGCTCGCGTACCGCGTCGACCCCCATGCCAACTCGATCGCCTGGCTCGTGTGGCACCTGACCCGCATCCAGGACGATCACGTCGCCGACGTCGCCGGCACCGAACAGGCGTGGACCGCCGCGGGCTGGGCCGACCGGTTCGCCCTGCCGTTCCCGCCGGGCGACACGGGCTACGGGCACAGCGCCGACGACGTGGCCGGCGTGACCGCCGACGCCGACCTGCTTCTCGGTTACCACGACGCCACCCACGAGCGGACCGTCGCCTACGTCGGCAAGCTCACCGACGAGGATCTGCCGCGGGTCGTCGACAGGCGCTGGAACCCGCCGGTGACGCTGGGGGTGCGGTTGGTGAGCGTGGTGTCCGACGACCTGCAGCACGCGGGGCAGGCGGCGTTCCTGCGGGGCGTCGTCGATCGACGCTCGGTCTCCGGACAGTGACCACGCGCCGCAATGTGGAAGTTCGCCAATTGGTGGTGGATGTGGCAAAGAAATGAATCAGTGATCTATCCGTAACGCCGCCCGGGTTCTTGTCGAATCACTCTTCGGACTCCTTGGCGGGGGAGGCCCGCTTGACATGGGGACAATCCGAAGAGAGGTATGCCTATGCGTGCCACCAGGACTCGCTTGACCGCGGCGCTCGTCGCCGTCGGCACGGTGGGTTCGATTCTGCTCGCTCCCGGGACTGCCGCCGCGCATTCCGGAATGACGACAGTCGCGAGTGGACTTGACAATCCACGCGGTCTGACCTTCGGGCCGGACGGGTCGCTCTACGTGGCAGAGGCTGGGCGCGGGGGCGCCGGTCCGTGCTTCGAGGGGCCGGAGGGCGGCACGGTGTGCTTCGGCACTTCCGGTGCTGTCACCAAGATCAGCCACGGCAGGAAGTGGCGGGTCCTGAGCGGGCTCGGGTCCATCGGGGACGAAGGCACCGGGACCAACTCGATCGGCCCGTCGGACGTGTCGTTCCGCGGCCACGACCTGTACTTCACCGTCGGGCTCGGGGCGAACCCGGCGTTGCGGGCAGGCCTGCCGGCCGTGGGCCAGCAGACCAACGGCTGGTTGCTGCGCGCGGCGAAGCACGGGCCGCGGCAGGTCGCCGACATCGCCGGCTTCGAGGCCACGGTCAACCCGGACGGCGGGTTGCCGGACAGCAACCCGCAGTCGGTGCTCGCGACCCGCAACGGCGAGGTCGTGGCGGATGCCGGTGGCAACTCGCTGCTGAACGTGTCGTCGAAGGGCAGGATCTCGGTCCTCGCGACGTTCCCGGACAAGCTGGTGGACGCGCCGCCGGAGCTGGGCTTGCCGCCGGGGACGAAGATTCCGATGCAGGCCGTGCCGACTTCCGTCGTGCGTGGCCCGGACGGGGCGTACTACGTCGGGCAGCTCACCGGGTTCCCGTTCCCGGTCGGTGCGGCCAGCGTGTTCCGCGTGGTGCCGGGCAAGGCTCCGACGGTCGTCGCGACCGGGTTCACCAACATCATCGACCTGGCGTTCGGCCCGGACCGCAAGCTGTACGTGCTCGAGATCGCACGCAACGGCCTGCTCTCCGGTGACCCGACCGGTGCGCTGATCCGGGTGGGCCACCACGGTTCGCAGCAGATCGTGGCGAGCGCGGGCCTCAACACCCCGGGCGGGCTGGCGATCCGGGGCGGGTCGGCGTACGTGTCCAACTGCGGCACCTGTGCCGGCACCGGCTCCGTCGTCCGGATCCCGCTGCACTGACGAGGACCCCGGGTACCGGGAGGACCACCGAGGAGGGAGCGACGCGCCCGGCCACCGTGCACGGTGGCCGGGCGCTGTCCTATGTGGAGAGTTGAGTGGCCGCGTCGAACGGTCGTTTCGCGGCGCCACGGCTTGCGACCAAGGCGCCGGCGGCGAGGGACCGGCCGAGCGGATCGTCGTGTCGCGCACCGCGCAGATCCGGCAGGTGGCCCGGATGCTCGCGCGGTAGCCAGGCGTCGAGCGGACCGGGGAGGGTTCCGGTCGGCTCGGCCTCAGCGGTAGTCCTTGAGCTCGATGTCCGTGGCGAAGTCGTCGGTCATCTTCAGCATCATCCGCAGCAGGAACCTCGACTTGAACGTCCAGTTGCGCATGGCGAGCCGCAGCTTCGTCGGCGGCGCGAGGAACGGTCCCGCGCTCGCCTTCTTCGCGACCTTCGAGTACCGGCGCAGCTGATCCTCGTACGCGCGGAACGCGGCGGTGTGGTCGCCGCCGGCCGCACGCAGCTCGCCCGCCAGCACGTACGCGCCGACGAGCGCGAGGCCCGTGCCGAACCCGGCGAGGGTGTTGCCGTACGCGGCGTCGCCGAGCAGCACGATCCGCCCGGACGAGTAGCGGTCGATCGAGACCCGGGCGAGTGAGTCGAGGTACACGTCGTCGCCCTGCGGCACCCGCGCCATGATCTCGGGCAGCCGCCAGCCGCCGTCGCGGTAGGCCGCCAGCAGGAGCTTCTTCTGCTGCTCGGGGTCGTAGCGGTCATAGCTCATGGCCTCGGAGGCGAACACGAAGAACGCCGATGCCTTGGGCCCGCCGATCGCGACCATGCGGCCGAGCTCGTTGTACATCACCGCGTCCCGCACGCCCTCGAAGTTCCCGAGGTCGGCGAGTGCGTAGTAGTAGCCGAGGTGCTCGACGTAGCCCGCCTCCGGGCCGAACGCGAGGCGCCGGACGTTCGAGTGGATGCCGTCGGCGCCCACGACGAGGTCGAAGGTGCGCGGGGCGCCGCGCTCGAACGTGACGTGCACGCCGTTCGCGGTCTCGGTGAGCGAGGTGATCGAGTCGCCGAACACGTACTCGCAGCGGTCCCTGGTCTTCTCGTACAGCAGCATGGCCAGGTCGCCGCGGTAGATCTCGATCTCGCCGCCGGTGAACTCACCGGGGATGACGGTGACCGGCTCGCCGTCCGCGTCGACGACGGTCTGGTCGTGCCCGCCGGTCTGCAGGCGGCGCACGTCGTCGAGGATGCCCATCCGCTCGAGGACGGTGCGGTGGGTGGCACCCTTGAAGTCGACGGCCTGCCCGCCGGGGCGCAGGGTCGCGGCCCGCTCGACGACGGTGACGGTGGCGCCGTACTCGGCGAGCCAGTGGGCGAGCGACGGGCCGGCGATGCTGGCGCCGGAGATGAGGACTGTCAGGTTCTTCATGACCCGAACTGTCGCCGGACGCCTTGACAGTTCGCTTGCCGTCCGCTGACAGCCGCCCGCGGGGCTGTCAGAGCAGCGCGCGGGCCTGGTCCGGGGGCATGGCGGCGCCCCGCGCGTAGGTGTCGGCGAATGTCTCCGTCGCGGTCCGGGCCCTGGCGGCCGCGCGGGTGACGTCGGGGTCACCGGTGATCGCGGTGCCGCGCAGCGCGACGGCCGCGCCGAGGAGCTGTGCGGCCCGCCCGCCGTCCTCGACGCCTGCCAGGCCTTCGACGGCGCTCGCCAGGTACGCGGCGAGGGGCAGCCCGCGCGCGATGCGCACGGCCTCCACGTGATGTTCGCGGGCCTCGTCCGACCGCGCGGCCAGGCGGCCGCGGGCCGTGTGCACGGCGGCACGGGTCTGGTCGTCGAGGGGCTCGGCGCGGTCGAGCAGGGCCGCCGCGCCGACGTCGTTTCCGCTCAACCGTGCGATGTCCGCGAGTACGACGAGAACGGCCGGCGGATCCGGCAGGCCGGCCCGCGCGGCGAGGGACTCAGCCCGGCGCGCGTCCGCGGCGGCCGCGGGCAGGTCGCCCTGCCGCACGAGGCACCGCGCGCGCCGGCACAGCACGTCGACGCACTCGTCCAGGGCGCCGAACCGCTCGTAGTGCCCGAGCGCCTCGGCCCACAGCTCGTGCGCCCGCGCCCACTCGCCGCGCCACCCGGCGGCCTCGGCCAGCCACTCCAGGGCCTGCGCCGTGCCCCACCGCTCGCCGATCGTGCGGAACTGCGCCAGCACCTCGCCCAGCTCGCGCTCGCCGTCGCCCGGCCTTCCGTTGAGCAGCCACACGAGCGCGCGGCTCAGCCGGACCAGCGCGACGGTCCACGGGTCGGTGCCGAGCTGGGTGAGGTCGTCGCCGACCGGACCCCACGGGCCCGCGGCCATGCCCCAGAGCGCCGCGCCGAACGGGTGGCGCAGCTCGCGGTGACGGTCCAGCATGATCGTCCCGGCCCGCGCCCAGTGCTCGGGTGCCGCCCGCGGCATGGCGAACGCGACCGCGCTGACGTACTCCTCCTCGAGGCCGGCCGGCACGTCGTGCGCCAGCAGCGCGGCCGCCGCCTCGCCCGCCTGGCCGCGCCGGCCGGACAGCCACCAGTACGCGCCGAGCGCGGCGACGAGCCGCAACGCCGTCTCCGGCGCCTCGCGCACGGCCCAGCGCAGCGCGGCCATCAGGTTGTCGTGCTCGGCGCCGAGCGTCGCGAGCCACTCGAGCTGCTCCGGGCCGCGCAGGTGCGGGTCGGCCTGCTCGGCGAGCGCAAGGTGGTGTTCGGCGTGCCGGGCGCGGGTGGCGCGCTCCTCGCCGGACTCGGCGAGCCGCTGCGCGCAGAACAGCCGGATCACCTCGAGCATGCGGTACCGCGTGCCGTCGGTGTCCACAAGGGACCGGTCGACGAGGTCGGCGAGCACGTCGTCGGTCGTCTCGCACACCGCCTCGGCCGCAGTGAGCGGGGCGCCGCCGGCGAACACGGAGAACCGTTCCGCCGCGGACCGCTCCGCGTCGCCGAGCAGCTCCCAGCCCCACTCGACGACCGCGGTGAGCGTGCGGTGGCGCTCCGCGGCCGTGCGGTCGCCGCGGGACAGCAGCCGGAACGGGCCGTGCTCGGCGAGCCGGGCGGCGAGCTCGCCGGCGGTGAACTGGCGCAGCCGCGCGGCGGCGAGCTCGATGGCGAGCGGCAGCCCGTCGAGCGCGGCGCAGATCTCCTCGACGGTGGCGCGGTTGTCCGCCGTGACGGCGAACCCGGGCCGGACCGTGGCCGCCCGATCGGCGAAGAGCCGGACCGCGTCGTCGCCTTCGCCCAGCGGGGCGAGCGGCAGCAAGGCCTCGCCGGTGAGCCCGAGTGGCTCGCGGCTGGTGGCGACGATCGTGAGGCCGGGGCACTCGGCGAGCAGCGTGCGGGCGAGCGCGGCGGCGGCGTCGATCACGTGCTCGCAGTTGTCGAGGATGAGCGGCACCGGGTCCTGGGCGAGCGCGCCGGCGAGGCGGCGGGTGGGGTCGGTCACGGCGGGCTGGAGGCCGGCCTCGCGGAGCCCGAGCGCGGCGAGGACGGCGGCGGGGACGAGGGCGGGATCGCTGACGGGGGAGAGGTCGGCGAAGCAGGCACCCGGCGCGGCCGTCTCGATCGCGAGGCGCGTCTTGCCGGTGCCGCCCGGGCCGGTGATCGTGACCAGCCTGGCGTCGCGGAGCTCCGCGAGCCGTGCCCGTTCCGCCGCGCGGCCGACGAACGACGTGAGCTGCGCGGCGGGCGCGCGGCGGCGCGGTCCGGCCTGCGCCTGGAGGATCGCGAGGTGGACGGCGGCCAGCTCGGGCGACGGATCGGTGCCGAGCTCGTCGGCGAGCAGGCGGCGGAGGTCGTCGAACTCGGCGAGGGCCTCCGCCTGACGCCCCGCGGCGTGGAGGGCCCGCATGAGCTGGCCGCGGAGGCGTTCGCGCAGCGGGTGCTCGGCGGCGAGCCGTTTGAGCTCGGCGACCGAGGTGCCGTCGGGCAGGGCGAGCTCGGCCTCAACGAGGTCCTCGGTGGCGTCGAGCCGCAGCTCGATGAGCCGGGTGACGAGGGTGCCGGCGTGCGGCAGGTCGGGTAGTGGCTCGCCGCGCCAGAGGCCCAGCGCCTCGCGCAGCGTCTCGCGTGCGGCCGCGTGGTCGCCTGCCGCGAGCTGCCGTCGACCTTCGCCC
>NZ_DATBKY010000212.1:0-24312 GCF_036555685.1 Actinophytocola sp.
TGCCACTTGCCGTCCATCATGAACGGCCCGTTGCCGACCGGCGCCTCGACGAACGCCTTGTTCTTGTTCGGGTCACCGGCCGTCGACGGCACCGGGCTGAACACGGTGTGGAACGTGCGCATGTAGAATTCGCAGTTCGGCTCCGACAGGGTGACCTTCAGGGTCGCCGGGTCGGAGGCGTCCACACCGGACAGCGCCTTGGCGGTGCCGGCCTGCATCTCGTCGAAGCCCTTGATGCCGGCAAGGTGGTAGGAAACCTCGGACGCGGACGACTTGGCCGCCACGCGCTCCCAACCCCGCTTGAACGACTCCGAGGTGACTTCCTCACCGTTGTGGAACTTCGTGCCCGTCTTCAGGTTGAAGGTCCACTCGGTGCAGTCGTCGTTGCTCTCCCACTTGTCCGCCACGCCCGGCTCGATCTTGCCGTCGGGGTCGGACACGGTCAGGCCGGTGAACAGGTACTTCGTGACCAGGATGCCCTCGGACTCCTGGGCGTTGTAGGGGTCGATCGCGGTCGGCTCGGTGATCGCCAGGCGGAAGGTTCCGCCCTGCTTGCCTTCCTTGATCTCCGGCACCTGGGTCTCTTCCCAGCCGGATGATGGCTTGGCGTTGTCGCCGCCCTCGTTCGCGCTGCTACCCGTGTTCTCCTTCTGGGAGCAGGCGGTGAGCACGAGCGTCGCGGCCGCGAGGCCGGCAGCGGCCCGTAGCCACGCTGCTTTGTTCCTCATCAAGTTAGTTCCTCCATGAGCGAGCACGCACTTGACGGGCGTGCGCCCTGTGTTGTCGTGACACATCGTGCACGGAGCGGGGGTAGGCCACGAAGCGGGGGCGGGTCGGGGAAAGCTCCGTCCGTTTCGCGGCTTCACTACTAGTGCACGTCGTCGTGGACCTCGTGTCTGATCAGCACCCACATGGTGATCTTGTGACGCGTCGGCGGCCATCCGCCGACGCACCGTTGCAGGACGGTAGGAACTCCGACATCCCCCGTCACGCACTAAGACCCGATCGTGACCAAAGGGTGACACGGTGGTGGCGGCACGCGACCCAATGGTTACCGCACGGTACTAAATGGCAGGTGGGAACATACTTTTGGCGGTGGCGCCAATAGCACACAGATGTCCACCAAGTGTATTTCCGTCGACTGTCCATTCCGCACCGCGGTACTCATGACCATGATCGTTCGCGGGTCCGGTATGCGTCCGATTTGTCGGTCACGGAGCCGAACGCTGCCACCTGGCAGCGTCGGCGAACGGACCAGCGAGCGGTGGTCCGACAGACACACCGGACACCTCCGGCCGGACGGCGAGGGTGTCCGCCTCCTGGAACAAGGGCATCGAAACGGCCGACTTCCAGACCGCCGGCTCGACCGTGGCGAGGGCATCGGTCACCGAGAGTGCCCCGGACAGGGCGGCGTCCACGGTGGCCTGCAGGCCGGCGTCGCAGAAGCCGAGCGGGTTCGCCGCCACCGGCGGCTCGCCCGCCTGGGCGGGGGCGCAGCCGAGGTTCGTCGCGAGCGTGGTCGCGGCGTCCCCGCCGGCCGGCTGGCCGATCACGGCGAGGTCGAACGGATCGCCGTTGTCCTGCCCGTCGGAGCCCTGCTCGGTCTCGCCCGCGTACAGCTGGGCGTAGAGCTGGTTCGCCGGCGGGGTGATCACCTCGGCCGTGATGCCGGCCGCGTCGAGCTGACGCGCCGCCTCGTTCGCGATCCGCTGGGGGGCCTCCCGCTCCTCGGGCGCGGCGACGACGAGCCGCAGCGGCTTGCCGGCCCGGGTCCAGCCGGCGGCCGTCTTCGTGTAGCCGGCGTCGCCGAGCAGCCGGGCGGCGACCTTCGGATCGGGCCTTGCGGCGGTCGACACGCCGCCCGCGGCCGGGATCGTCGGCTTGTAGCCGGGCACGCTGGGCGCGAGCGCCTGGGCGTCGGCCGGAAGCGCGGCGGCCGGACCGTTGCCGGTGCCGACGGTGATGAGCTGCTTGCGGTCCAGCAGCGCCACGATCGCCTGCCGCACATCGAGGTCGGCCAGCTGCGGGCGGTCCGGGCGCAGCGCGAGCGTGGTCACGGTCGGTCGCGGCACGGTCTTGGTCGTCACGACCGGGCCGAGGTCGGAGAGCAGGTTCGCGCCGACGGAGTCGGTCCGGGCCAGGGCCAGCTGGTCATGACCGGCCTCCAGCGCCTCGAAGATGCCGGTCTGGTCGGCGCGGCGCATGACGATCCGGTCCAGTGTGGCCGGCCGGTCCCAGTAGCGGTCGTTGCGCTCGAGCACGACCTCGCCGCGGTCGGTGTCGAGCGTCTTGAGCGCGTACGGGCCCGCGGTCGCCGGGTAGTTGCCCTGCAGCGCGCCGTTCCAGCCGCCGGGTGCGTCCTTGAGCAGGTGCGCGGGCAGCAGGCCGGAGAACAGCGTGCGCCAGCCGGGGTAGGGCTTGTCGAACACGACCTCGACGACCTTGCCGGCGTCGCGGGCGTTGATGTCGGTGATGAGCCGGTAGCCGGCGGCGTCGATCGTGCCCGGGTTGCCGGTGATCTGCTGCCAGAGGTACACGAAGTCCTCGGCGGCGACCGGGGCGGCGTCCGACCACGAGGCGTCGGACCGGATCTTGTAGGTGACCGTGTACGGATCGGCCTTCGTGACGCTCGCGGACGTCATGAAGGTGCGGTCGAGCTGCGGGACGCCGTCCGGTCCGGGCCGGAACACCGACGGCAGCAAGACATTGGCGAGCGCGGTCGTGATCGCGGACTGGTCGGCGATGTCGTGCGGGTTGTAGCCGCCCGCGATGTTGCTCACGCCGACGACGACCTCGCCGGTGTCGACCTTGTCGGGGACCGGGCTCGTGACCGGGGTGTCGACGTAGCGCGGCGCCGGCGTGCAGGCGGCCAGCGCGAGGGTCGCCACCGCCGCGGTCAGGGTGATGCGCAACGAGTCCCGCCGTGCCACGCCGGTTCACCTCCCCTCGAGCCAACCGGTGCCTGGTGACCCTGCCAGACGGGTCGGACACTACGTCCGGCGGCCGGGTTTCCCCCGACCTCGTGACGTATCGGTACGGTCCGTGGTTCCGTCAGGCATCCCGCGACTTCGCCCGGGCGCGCTCGCGTGCCCGCTGCACACTGTCCAGGATCACCTTGCGGATGCGCACCACGTTCGGCGCCACCTCGACGCACTCGTCGACCGCGCAGAACTCGAGTGCCTCCTCGAGCACCAGCTTGCGCGGCCGGGCGAGCCGCTCGAGCTCGTCGCCGGTCGACGAGCGCATGTTGGTCAGCTTCTTCTCCCGCGTGACGTTGACGTCGAGGTCCTCGGCACGGGGGTTCTCCCCGACGACCATCCCCTGGTAGACGTCCGCGCCCGGCTCGACGAAGAACGTGCCGCGATCGGCGAGCTGCAGCATCGCGTAGCTCGTGACCGAACCGGACCGGTCGGCGACCAGCGAGCCGGAATGCCGGCCGCGGATCTGGCCCGCCCAGGGGAAATAACCCTCGAAGATCGTGTTCGCGATCCCGGTGCCGCGGGTCTCGGTGAGGAAGTCGGTCCGGAAACCGATGAGCCCGCGCGACGGCACGACGTACTCGACCTTGACCCGGCCGGTGCCGTGGCCGCCCATGTGCTCGAGGCGGCCCTTGCGCGCGGCGAGGAGCTGGGTGACCGCGCCGAGGTACTCCTCCGGGGCGTCGACCGTCAGCCGCTCGAACGGCTCGCAGAGGGTGCCGTCGACGGTGCGGGTGACGACCTCGGGCCGGCCGACGGTCAGCTCGAAGCCCTCGCGGCGCATGGTCTCCACGAGCACGGCCAGCGCCAGCTCGCCGCGGCCCTGGACCTCCCACGTGTCGGGCCGCTCCGTGGGCAGGATGCGGATCGACACGTTGCCGACGAGCTCGGCGTCGAGCCGGTTCTTCAGCAGCCGGGCGGTGAGCTTGCCGCCACCGCCCCGGCCGGCCAGCGGCGACGTGTTGACCCCGATCGTCACGGAGATCGCGGGCTCGTCGACGCTGATGCGCGGCAGCGGACGCGGGTCGTCGGGGTCGGCGAGCGTGTCGCCGATCGTGATCTCCGGGATGCCGGCGATGGCCACGATGTCGCCCGCCTCGGCGTGCGTGGCGGACTTGCGCTCCAGGGCTTCGGTGAGCAGCAGCTCGGTGATGCGGACGTTCGTGACGCTGCCGTCCGCGCGGCACCAGCCGACGGTCTGGCCCTTGCGCATGGTGCCGGCATGGATGCGGCACAGAGCGATGCGGCCGAGGAAGCTGGACGCGTCGAGGTTCGTGACCAGGGCGCGCAGCGGGGCCTCCGGGTCGCCGGCGGGCGGTGGGACGTGCTCGAGGAGCGTGTCGAAGAGCGGGTCGAGGTTGTCGCTGTCCGGCAGCTCGCCGTCGGCGGGCGCCTTGAGGCCGGCGCGGCCGGCGCGGGCGGAGGCGTAGATGACCGGCAGGTCGAGGATGCTCGTGCTGTCGAACCCGTCGACCTCGTCGAGCTCCGTGGCTAGGTCGAGCAGCAGGTCGTGGGTCTCGGCGACGACCTCGTCGATGCGCGCGTCGGGCCGGTCGACCTTGTTGACGACGAGGACCACCGGCAGCCCGGCGGCGAGCGTCTTGCGCAGCACGAAGCGGGTCTGGGGCAGCGGGCCCTCGCTGGCGTCCACGAGCAGCAGCACGCCGTCGACCATCGACAGGCCGCGCTCCACCTCGCCGCCGAAGTCCGCGTGGCCCGGGGTGTCGATCACGTTGATCGTGACCGTGCCGTCCGGCGTCTCGCGGCGCACGGCGGTGTTCTTCGCGAGGATCGTGATGCCCTTCTCGCGCTCGAGCTCGCCGGAGTCCATCACGCGGTCGACCGGTTCGGTGCGTGCGGAGAAGGCCCCGGACTGGCGCAGCATCGCGTCGACCAGCGTGGTCTTGCCGTGGTCGACGTGCGCGACGATCGCGACGTTGCGGAGGTCGGTCCTGGCGACCGCGGGCGCTTCGGTTGCAGGCACGCGCGTGTGCTCCTGGTTCATGGTGTGGCTTCGCTTGCTGCTCGCGCGGACGTGCGGCGCGGCACCGTCCAGGATAGCCGCCGGCTCTGGCGCGCCGGTCGAAGATTAGCCTAACCTAAGCTGTCCTCGAGCTTGCTGGAGTGGATGTGGGCAAGAAGCACGGCGCGAAGTCCCCGGCGGACACCGTGCGCAAGCTGATGAAGAAGGGCAAGGTCAAGAAGAAGTGCTGCCGTTCCTCGTCGCGGTGCAAGCGTTGCCCGGTGCTCGCCCTCAAGCGCGCGAAGGCGGACCTCGAGAAGGCCGCGTGACCGGTATGATGTCCGGCATGCGCAACGTCAACACCATGTGGTGGGCCGCCGACCGGCGGCTGTGACGCATGCGTTGACCAACAGGCCGCCCGGTTCGGGCGGCCTTCGGTGTTTCTGGGGCTCTCCGGGTGGGCGGCGGCGACCACGAAGGAGTTCCCACGATGACCCGCTTCTCCGGTGTCACCCCGTCCGGCAACGCCACCCTGGGCAACTACCTCGGTGCCATCCGCCGCTGGGCATCCGAAGGCAGACCTGGCGACCTGTACTTCGTGAGCGACCTGCACGGCATGACCAGCGCGTACAACCCGCAGCGCCTGCGGGTGCTGGCGCGTGAGCTGCTGGCGAACCTCGTCGCCTCGGGCATCGAGCCGGACCAGGTGTTCGTGCAGTCGGACCTGCTGCCGCAGCTGGGGGCGCTGACCTGGATCCTCGAGTGCACGTGTTCGTTCGGCGAGGCCGCGCGGATGACGCAGTTCAAGGAGAAGAGCAACCGGCGCGAGCTCGAGGCCACTCCGGTGCGGGTCAGCCTGTTCACGTATCCCGTGCTCATGGCGGCCGACATCCTGTTGCAGGGTGCGGACGAGGTGCCCGTCGGTGAGGACCAGGCCCAGCACGTCGAGCTGGCGAGGACCCTGGCCAGGCGGTTCAACGGCGCGTACGGCGACGCGTTCGTCGTGCCACGGGCGGTCACGCCACCGGCAGGCGCGCGAATCATGGATCTCGCGGACCCGTCCCGGAAGATGGACAAGTCGGCCCGCGACGCGGCAGGCGTCCTGTTCGTCATGGACGAGCCGGACCTGTTGCGCCGCAAGATAAGACGCGCCGTGACCGACGGCCTCGGCCGGCTGGAGTACCGGCCCGCCGAGCAGCCCGGGCTCGCGAACCTGCTGGAGATCCTGGCCGCGTGCACGGGCAAGCCGGTACGCGAGACAGCCGGCGGGTTCGGGTCGTACGGAGAGCTGAAGGAGGCGGTGACGGAGGCGGTGATCGAGGAGTTGCGTCCGGTTCGGGAACGGACCCAGGAACTCCTGGCCGACACGGCCGAGCTGGACCGGATTCGTGCGCGGGGCGCGGCCCTGGCCTCCGAACGAGGCGCGCACCGGCTGGCCGCCGCGCGCCGCCTAGCCGGCGTCGGTTAGCAACCGGCGCAGCGCGGGCAGCAGCACCCGGTCGGCCGGCAGCCATTCCACGCTGCCGAGCCGGCCGGGGCTCAGCCAGCGCACGGCCTGGTGATCGTGCGGCTGCGGCACGGCCTCGCCGTCCACCAGTTCGGCAACATGAATGCGCAACAACGCCCCGTTTTCAAGAACGACATCGGGCCCGACGGCTGTGCCGACACGCACGTCGACCCCGAGCTCCTCGGCACACTCCCGGCGCACGGCATCCACATCGGACTCGCCGGCCTCGACCCGCCCACCGGGCAACTCCCACTTCCCGGCCGCGGCGGGCGGGTAGGCGCGCTGCTGCGCCAACACGGTGTTGCCACGCACGATCGCCGCCCCGACAACCACCGAGGCGCCTCGGAGGGCGGCCGCCCGCTCGCGGATCCGGTCCACAGTAGACCCGAGCAGGCCGAGCAACCGCCGCCGAAAGACCATCCCGACCCAAGGACCGGGCGACTGGGCGGTGACGGTCACGAGCACCCCGGCCCCGGTCGCCACAAGCCGAACCCCGAACTCGATGGCCCCCATCCCGCCGACGGGCACCAACCGCAACCCCGCCAGGCCGACCTCGGCGACCCGAACCCGCCCGGCGGAGAGCCGAAGCTCATCTCCGGGCGCCAACGGCCCGTCGCCTGAGAACAAGGCCCGCTCCGTGAGCGTTGCGGACACGATGCGCAGGGGCGCGTCAACGAGAGCGGTCGTACGCAAGAACTTCAAGTCAACGACTCCCACACCGCAGCGACGTCAAAGCACACCCGTCTCCCGACCATGGTCGGCCAAGGTCGCCTTGGCCGACCCACTCTGTCCCCGCCGAGGACAGGCGCCGCCGGCGTCCCACCCAACACGCCCCGCACCCCAACTCCGACGACACAGCCCAGCCAGGACCAGCCGGCGAGGTCAAGTCTGAAGCTCCCGCCACCGCACCTGAAACCTCGCCCCGCCCTCCGGGGAGTCCCCAACTGCCACCGTCCCACCACGCCGCCGCACTACCTCGGCCACCAGCGCCAACCCCAAACCGGCCCCACCCGAAGTCCGGGCGCGGTCGTCCTGCACGCGGTAGAACCGGTCGAACACCCGCTCCCGGTGCTCCTCCGCGACCCCCTCGCCGTCGTCGTCCACGACCAGCCAGATCCACGTCATCCGGGCGAGCACCGTGACCGTGATCTTCGCGCGTGCGTGGCGGGCCGCGTTGCGGAGCAGGTTGTCCAGCACCAGGTCCACCTCCGCCGGCGCCGCCGACACCCAGCACGGGCCGCTCGGTGCGCTCACCGACACCACCGGGCCCGCGTCGCCCAGGCGGTCCACCGCCTCGCGGGCCGCGGTGACCACGTCGACCGGCTCGGCCGCGGGGAGCTCGCCGGCGTCCGAGCGGGCCAGCGTCAGCAAGCCCTCGACCAAAGTGGACAGCCGTTCGGACTCGTGCACGACCTCCTCGAGCACCTCGTGTGCCAGCTCCGGGTCCGGGTTCGCGACCGCCACCTCCGCCTGGATCCGGATCGACGCCACCGGCGAGCGCAGCTCGTGCGCCGCATCCCCGGTGAACCTTCGCAGCCGGTCGCTCGCCTCGTCCCGCCGTGCCAGCAGGCCGTTCAGCGCCGCCGCAAGCGAGCGCAGCTCGTCATGCGCGGTCGGCAGCGGCAGCCGCCGGCCGGCCGGCAGCCGGGTGGCCGCGCTGCGCAGCCGCTCCACCGGGCGCAGCGACGAGCGCACCGCGAACCACGTCGCGAGGCCCACCGCCGCCGAGCCGAGGAACGCGGCACCGACGAGCCAGTCCAGCGCCCGCTGCTGTGCGGCGAAATACCCGGTCAGCGTCGTGCCGACGACCACGAGCCGCTGCGACCCGTCCGGCGCCGTCGCCACCGTGCCGAGCCAGCGCAGTGGCGGGTCGTCCTGCAGCCGCAGCACCGGCGTGCCCGCCTTCAGCGTGTCGACCTCGGCCGCGGTCAGCGGCGCCGGGCCGACGCCATCCTTCGGCGCGCCCGCCGTGTCCAGCACCCGGGCGCGCACGCCGGTGGGCGTGTCCGTGGGCTGCCTGCCCGCGCGCACATCGGCCGCCGCCGTGTCCAGGATGGACTGCAGCTGCGCGTCCGCCGAGGTGACCAGCAGCGGCCCGATCAACCGGCTCGTCTGCACGGCGAGCAGGAGCAGCACCGCCAACGTCACCACGGTCACGACGCTGGTGATGCGGAACCGCAGCGTCCGCCCGAGCCACAGGCGCCCGACGATCCGCCCGAGGGCTCCGCTCAACGGCCGCGCCCGGGTTCCAGCACCGCGTCCAGCTCGCTGCTCGACGCCATGTATCCGTGTCCTCGCACGGTACGCACGATCCCACCCGCGCCCGCCGCGTCCAACTTGCGGCGCAGGTAGCCCACGTAGACCTCGACGGCGTTTCGCGTGGCGGCCAGCTCGTCGCCCCAGACGGTGCGTAAGAGCTCGTCCTTCGTGACGACCGTGCCCGCGCGCCCGACCAGCACCTCGAGGACGGCGAACTCACGCGGCGAGAGCGGCACCGGCTCGCCCCCGAACCGCACCTCGCGCATCGCCCGGTCGACCACCAGCTCGCCGACCCGCAGCCGCCGGTCGGCACCCTCGCCGAGGCCACGGCGCAGCACCGCCCGCACCTGCGCGACCAGCACGACGAACGAGAACGGCTTCACCAGGTACCCGTCGGCGCCCAGGTCCAGGCCGTCG
This sequence comes from Actinophytocola sp., assembly GCF_036555685.1. Taxonomy (GTDB): domain Bacteria; phylum Actinomycetota; class Actinomycetes; order Mycobacteriales; family Pseudonocardiaceae; genus Actinophytocola. Next base: position 9,125 of record NZ_DATBKY010000212.1, read on the forward strand.
GCCTGGTCGATCTCGCCGTCCTTCGCCGACACGAGCAGCACCGGGGTGCTGATGCCCTCCGCGCGTAACTGCTGCAGCACCCGGTAGCCGGACAGCCCCGGCAACATGATGTCGAGCAGGATCACGTCGAACGCACCGGTGCGCGCGATGTCCAGCGCCCCCGGCCCGTCCGCGGCGGCGACGACCTCCATGCCCTCCGCGGACAGGCCGCGCTGCAGCGCCCTGCGCACCCCGAGTTCGTCGTCCACCACCAGCACGCGCGGTTTCATGGTGCCCAGCATGCCGCGAGGCACCGACAATCCGCGGATGCTCTCAGGCAACTCTCAGCTCGGCGGTCACTCTCAGCGTCATCTCAGTCGCCGTGTAGCAACCTCGATGCCACGGGAGAAATCCGTGGAGCCGATTTGAGGGGTGTGCGATGAATTCCAAGAGGACGGCACTCACGTTCGCGGCGGCGGGCACCGTCGCGGGCGTCGCCGGCCTGGTGTTCCTGGCATCGCCGGCCGGGGCGGGGGAGGCCCCGCCGGCGCTGCCGCCGATCAGCGCCGACCAGCTGGTCGAGTCGGTGCTGACCAAGAACGACGTGCCTGCGCTGGGTGGCTCGGTCGAGATGCAGAACAACCTCGGCCTGCCGATCCCCGGGCTGCCGGGCTCGATGGGCGGCGACGGTGACCAGGTCCGCGTCTACACCGACGGGCACGGCCGGGGCCGGATCTCGGTGCCGAACCGCGGCGGCGAGACGACCGTGGTCGACGACGGCAAGACCGTGTGGGTGTGGGACTCCGCGGACAAGACGGTCGTCAAGACGCCGCACGGTGCGGGCCAGAAGCACACCCCGCTCGAGGGCAAGTTCGCCGACCCGGCGACGGCCGCCCGCGAGCTCGTGAACGCCATGCAGGAGGACAGCACGGTCGAGGTCGACGGCACCGCCCGGGTCGCCGATCGGCCGGTGTACCAGCTGGTGCTGGCGCCCAAGCCGACCGAGCGCACGCTGCTGCGCGAGATCCGCGTGTCGATCGACTCCGAGACGCGCGTGCCGCTGCAGTTCGAGGTGCTAGCGAACGGCCAGGCCGACCCGGCGCTGAAGGTCGGCTTCACCGAGTTCGACAACGGCCCGCAGGACGCGAGCCTGTTCCGGTTCACCCCACCCGAGGGTGCGAAGGTGACCGTGCACGAGCCGGACGAGAAGATCCACGGCAAGTCGCCGGACGAGCTGTTCTCGCAGCTCGACCTGGACACCGTCGGCAACGGCTGGGACACCGTGCTGACCGGCAAGCTGCCGAAGGACGCGTTGACCATGCCCGGTGGCAGCGGCGAGGAAACCGCGGTCACGTTCCTCAGCCGCATCGGCAAGGAGGTGCACGGTGACTTCGGTACCGGCTGGGCCATCTCGTCGAAGGTCGGCACCGCGCTGATCACCGAGGACGGCCGCGTGGCGATCGGCGCCGTGCCGGAGCAGGTTCTCACCGAGGCGCTCGGCAAGTGACTAGCGTGACCGGCATGGTTATCGGGGAGGGTGAGGCTCCCGCGGCAGTGACCGCGGGAGCTCCCGTCCGCTTGGCCGCCCGCACCCGGAACCTGCGCAAGGTCTACGGCCGGACGGTCGCGGTCGACCACGTCGACCTGGATGTGCCGGTCGGCTCGGTCCTGGGCATGCTGGGGCCCAACGGATCCGGCAAGACGACGACGATCCGCATGCTGCTCGGCCTGGTCACACCGACAGCCGGGGCGGTGGAGTTGCTGGGGCACCAGTTACCCACCGAGCTCGGCTACGCGCTGCCGCAGGTCGGCGCGCTGGTCGAGGGGCCGGGCTTCCACCCGTTCCTGTCCGGCCGGGAGAACCTCGTGCGCTGTGCGGCCGCGGAGCCGCATCTGGCCACCGCGGGCATCCCGCGTGCGGTCGACGAGGCACTGGAACGGGTCGGCCTGGGCGCGGCGGCCGGCCGGCGTTACCGCGGCTACTCGCTCGGCATGAAGCAGCGCCTCGGCCTCGCGGCCGCGCTGCTGCTGCCGCGCAAGCTGGTCGTCCTGGACGAGCCGACGAACGGTCTCGACCCGGCCGGCACCCGCGAGGTCCGCGCGGTGATCGCCGACCTGCACGCGGCGGGCACGACGGTGCTGGTGTCGTCGCACCTGCTGGCCGAGGTGGAGGCGACGTGCACGCACGTTGCCGTCCTGCACCAGGGCTCGGTGGTGGCGCAGGGAGAGCTCGCGGAGCTGCTCGAAGCCGGCAACTCCGGGCTGCTGGTGTCCACGCCGGACTCCGCGGCCGCGGTCGACGCACTGCGGGACAACCGGGTGCCGGCTCGTGCCACGCCTGACGGCGTCAAGGTGGATCTGACGGCCACGACGGCTCCCGAGGTCGTGGCCACGCTCGTTCGGGCCGGGGTGGCGGTGCACGAGGTTCGGCGGCAGCGGACCGGGCTGGAGGACTTGTTCGCACGGTTGACGGACGCGGAGCCACCGGAGGCCGGGTTGTCGACCGTGGTCACTCGGGAGCTGACTTCGGATCGGGCCGGGTGACGGTCGCCGATGTGTGCTTGTGAGGGGCGGTCGGGGTCGGACGAGTCCGGCATCGGGTCGGGGTCGTTGTGGACTGGCGGACTTGGGGCGGTCGACGTGGATGGTTCGGGGAAGAACGTTGTCGTGCCGGGCTTGATTGGGCGGCGGGAGATCGCATGACTGCTGATGTGGCGATTCCGCTGCGCGTGACGCGGACCAGGGCGCCCATTCTCCGGCTGTTGCGGGCCGAGCTTCGCTTCATGATCCGGCGGCCTCGGACCATGGCTGCCCTCGGGCTCGCCGCCGCGGTGCCGATCATTGCGGCCATCGGGATTTCCGTGGCCTCCGCCGCGCCGCAAGGGCCGCCCGGGCAGCAGGCCATCGCGGGCCTTTCGGCGATCGTGGCCGACAACGGGTTACTCCTGCCCGTCTTCGTGTTGTTGCTCTGCATGACCATGTTGCTGCCGCTGATGGGCACGATGTGGTCGGCCGACGCGATCTCCGGCGAGGCCGCCGCCGGTGGGTTGCGCAACCTGTTGCTCGCGCCGGTCGGGCGGGTTCGACTGCTCGCCGTGAAGGCGTTCGGGATCGCGGTACTGACGTTCATCGCGGTCACGATCATGGCCGTCGTCGCGGTGATCGCCGGTATGGCGATTCTCGGCGGCGATCACATGCTGACCGTGTCCGGGTCGACATTGCCGTTCGGCCAGTCGATCGGGCGGATCGCGCTGCTGACCGTCCTCGTGGTCATCCAGGTGTGGGGAGTGGCGGCCGTCGCGCTCGCCGTCTCGACGTTCACCGATCACCCCTTGGTCGTGATCTCGGTGACGCTCGGCGGCGTGATCATCTTCAGCGTGCTCACGGCGATCTCGACGCTGGCCTGGCTGCACCCCGTGCTGATCACCACCGGCTGGCCCGCGCTCGCCGACGTGGCCCGCGATCCGATGCCCACCGACGCCATCACCGACGGGATCCTTCGCACCGGGTGCTACATCCTCATCGGCTACTCGGTCGCCCTCGGCCGGATGGTCGTTCGCGACGGCTGATCAGCGCGACCCCGTCCGGGTCCAGGGCCAGGGTGACCGTGTCGGCGACATCCAGCACACCGGCCACCGCGTCGACCTCGTGGCCGTCCTCCAACCGCACCCGCAACCGGACGTGGTCGCGGCGGTGGACGCGCTGCACGACGTCGCCCTTCACGCCGGTCACGGCCGGGCGGAGGGCGGTCGGGCGCAGACCGAGGACGGCTTCGCCCGGCGGGGCCCACGGGAGCTCGACCGCGCCCAGCTCACACGTCGCTACGCCATTGTGGACGGTCGCCGGCACGAATGCGCCGCAGCCGAGGAAGCGCGCCGTCTCCTCGTCCGCCGGCTCGCGCCAGACCTTTGTCGGCGGGCCGGTCTGGACGATCCGGCCGGCGCGCATCACGGCCACATGGTCGGCCAGGGTGAACGCCTCGTCGTGGTCGTGGGTGACCACCAGCGCCGTCGTGCCGGTCAGCACCCGTGCGAGGTCGAGTGCCAGCTGCTCGCGGAGTGCGCGGTCGAGGGCCGACAGCGGCTCGTCGAGCAGCAGCAGCCGGGGCCGGGGAGCGAGCGCCCGCGCCAGCGCGACCCGCTGCTGCTCGCCGCCCGACAGCTCGGTCGACCTCCGCGCCTCGTAACCGGCGAGGCCCACCAGGTCGAGCAGCTCCGCGACCCGCTCGCGTGCGGACGCCCGTGGGACGCCGCGCATCCCCAGGCCGAACGCCACGTTGCCGGCCACGTCCCGGTGCGGGAACAGCTGCCCGTCCTGGAAGACCAGGCCGAACTCGCGCCGGTGGACCGGCACGCCGGCCAGGTCGGCGCCGTCCCAGCACACCCGACCGGCGGCGGGCGGCTCGAGGCCCGCGACCGCGCGCAGCAACGTCGACTTGCCGCACCCGGACGGGCCCAGCAACGCCACAACGGAACCGTCCGCCACCGCCAGGTCCACATCGGACACCGCGGCCAGCGAGCCGTAGCGGACCGTCAGCCCCTCCACCGTGAGGCCCATCAGAACTCCCCGACCGCTGCGCGGCCCGGCACCCGCACCGACTCCACGATCGCCACCGCGGCGATCGTCACCAGGATCAACAGCGTGCACGCGGCGTACGCCATCTGGTTGTTCAGCTCACCCGGCCGCGACAGCAGCCGCGCGATCGCGACCGGCAGGGTCGCCGTGTCCGGTCGCGCCAGGAAGCTCGTCGCGCCGAACTCGCCCAGCGCCACCACGTACCCGAACGCGATCGCCGTCAGCAGCGACCGGCCGGCCAGCGGGACGTCGACCTCGCGCCACACCCGCAGCGGCGACGCGCCGAGCGAGGCCGCCGCCTGGCGCAGCCGCGAGTCGATCGAGCGCAGCACCGGCAGCAGCAGCCGGATCACCAGCGGCGTCACCACCAGCGCCTGCGCCAGCGGCACCAGCACCGGCGAGGTCCGCAGGTCACCCGGCAGCAGGTTGAGCGTGATCAGGTACCCGAAGCCCACGGTCACCGCCGACACGCCGAGCGGCAGCATCAGCGCGGTGTCCATCGTCTCGACGAAACCTCGCCGCACCCGGCTCCGCGACAGGGACACCAGCACCACCGAAGCCAGCGCGCCCAGCGTGACGGCCAGGAACGTCGCGTCCGTGGCCGCGCGCACGGAGTTCAGCGCGGCGTCCACTCCGGACACCTGCAGCGAGCCCGCATACCCGGTCGAGCCGAGCGCCCGGTACCCGGCTAGCCCGCCCGCGAGCGAACGCGACACCAGCACCACGATCGGCAGCATCAGCGACCCGACCACCGCGAGCGCGACACCGACGACGACCCACTCGCCACCGCTGGGCCGCCGCGCCACCGACGCGGGCGCCCGCAGGCGCAAGGCGCTCTCCCGCCGCCGCCGCGCGACCGCCCCGACCGACAGCGCCGCGACCACGGCCGCGAGCTGCAGCAACGACAGCGCGGCCGCGCCGGACAGATCCAGCAGCTCGACCGTCCGCAGGTAGATCTCCGTCTCCAGCGTCCGCAGCCGCGAACCGCCGAGGATCAGCACCACGCCGAAGCTCGTTGCGCAGAACAGGAACACGACCGCCGCGGCCGACCCGATCGCCGGCGCCAGCGCGGGCAGCGTCACCGACGTGAACGCCCGCAGCGGCGACGCGCCCAGCGACCGGGCCGCGTCCGGCGCCCGCCGGTCCAGGTGTGACCACAGCCCGGCGACCGTGCGCGCCACCACCGCCACGTTGAAGAAGCTGTTCGCCAGCACGATCGCGAAGGCCCCGCCGTCGGGCAGCAGCGTGCGGAACGCGAGCCCCACCACGACGGTCGGCAACACGAACGGCACCAGGATCACGACGCGCACAAAACCCAGGCCCGGCAACGACGTCCGGGCCAGCAGGAACGCCACGGGCAGCCCGGCGACGAGCGCCACCGCGGTCGACGCCGCCGCCTGCCCGACCGTGAACGCGACCAGCCGCCACGTCTCCGGGCTCGCCAGCACCGTGAGCACGCCGCCCTCGCCGAGGCCCAGTCGCAGGATCGCGACCACCGGCCAGACGAAGAAGACCGCGAGGAAACCCAGCGGCAACAGCGAAACCAGCGCAGGCGCTAGCCCTGGACGAGACCGCGCCACTCGTCGATCCACCGCTCCCGGTTCTGCTGGATGTCAGCCGGCGGCAGGGTCGCGGACGACTTCGGTTGCGGGGCGGCCTGCTGCCACGCCTTCGGCAGCTCGACGCCCGAACGCGCCGGATAGACGTACATCGACTCCGGAACCGCCGCCTGGAACTTCTCCGACAGCAGGAAGTCCAGGACCTTCCTCGCCGAGTCCGGGTCCTTCGCGCCGTTCAGCACGCCCGCGTACTCGACCTGGCGGAAGCACGTGTCCAGCAGCGCCTTCGTCGCCGGCTTGCCGTCCTTGCCGACCTCGGCGGCCGGCGAGGACGCGTAGGACACCACGATCGGGCGGTCGCCCTGGCCCGACGAGCCGGAGAAGTCCTGCGTGTAGGCCTCCTCCCAGCCGCTGACCACCTTCATGCCGACACCCTTCAGCGCGACCCAGTACTCCCGCCAGCCGTCCTCGCCGAGCGACGCGATCGTGCCGAGCAGGAACGCCAGCCCCGGCGAGGACGTCGCCGGGTCCTCGACCACGAGCATGTCGCGGTACTCGGTCTTGGTCAGGTCCGCGTAGGTCTTCGGCTCCGGCACCCGCTTCGCGGCGAAGGCGGCCGGGTCGATGTTGAGGCAGACGTCGCCGGTGTCGATCGCGGTCAGCCGGCCCGAGTCGTCGACCTGGTAGCGCTGCGCGCCCTTGTCCGCGTCCGGGCTGCGGTACGCGGCGAACACGTTCTCCTCGAGCGCACGCGAGGCGAACGTGTTGTCGACGCCGAACGCGATGTCGCCGATCGGGTCGTCCTTGGTGAGCACCAGCTGGTTGGTCAGCGCGCCCGCGTCGCCGACCTTCCGCACGTCGATCGTGATGCCGGTGTCGTTCTTGAACTCGTCCAGCAGGTCCTTCGGCGCGGCCCACGAGTCGTGCGTGACGAGCACGACCTTCTTGCCGCCCGAGCCGGTGTCGGAGTCGCCCTCGGTCAGCGTGCAGCCGGCCAGCGACACCGCCAGCGCCGCGGCGAGAACGACGGGAACCTTTCGCATGCGAAGCCTCCTCCCTGCGCCGGCATGACCCGGATCAGGTTCGACGGTCGAGGGCTACGGCCCTCCTCTCAGCCCGGCGGCACCGGACTCCCGTGAGATCGCCAAGCCTACCGGTGCGCCCGGGGCCGGGAGGCGGCACCATGGAGATATGCCCGAGTTGCTCAGTGACGAAGACAAGGGAAAGGCCCTCGGCCGCCTCACCGACTGGCGAAACGACGAGGGTGCCTTCGCGCGCACCGTCGAGCTGGCGAGCTTCCCGCAGGCCATCCAGGTGGTGAACCGGGTGGCCGAGATCGCCGAGAACAACAACCACCACCCGGACATCGACATCCGCTGGCGGACGCTCACCTTCCGCGTGACGACACACTCGGCGGGCGGGGTCACCGAATCCGATGTCAGCCTCGCCGAGGAGATCGACGGGGTCATCGACGCGATCGGCACGCCGCCGGAGTGATCAACCCCGGAACGGGCCGGTCACCTCGAACGTCATGCCGGGGTCGGTCGTGCCGCCGCCGGTGCCCCGCTGGGAGGAGAAGTACAGCCGGGTGCCGTCGGGGCTGAACGCCGGGCCGGTGATCTCCGAGCCGTCGTGCCCGTCGACCCGCAGGAACGGCGCCACCACGCCGTCGGGCGTGATGATGCAGATCTCCATGTTGCCGCCGTCCTCGGCGACGAACAGGTCGCCGTTCGACCTGCCGGTCACGGCGTCCACACCGGACAGCGGGCCGTCCGCGTCGTAGGTGAGGCTGATCGCGCTGTTCGCGGCGTCGTAGGCCCACACCCGGTTGTCGCCCTTGGTGGTGAACCAGCAGGTCCCGGCCGCGTAGTAGCAGCCCTCGCCGCCGTCGAACGGCTTCGAGCCCTCGACCTGGTCGCGGGTGTCGTCGTCCTCGGCGGACGGGTCGGGCACGGTCGCCCAGGTGACCGCGCCGCTCGTCTGGTCCTCGGGGCCGACCAGGATCTCGAGCGTGCCCGCGGACAGGTCCGGCCAGGTAGTCGGCGTGAAGCGGTAGAAGCCACCGTCGGGCACGTCCTCGGTGAGATAGATCACCTGGCGGTCGGGGTCGACGGCGCAGGCCTCGTGCTTGAACCGGCCCATCGCCGGGCGCACCACCGCCGGGTTGGCGCCGAACGGGTCGGTCTCGTACACCTCGCCCTTGTCGACCTCTTCGCAGGACAGCCAGGTGTTCCACGGCGTCCTGCCGCCGGAGCAGTTGACGTCGGTCTTGTCGAGCGTGCGGTAGGCGTCCACTATGGACCCATCAGCGGCGAACTTGATCGCGCCGACGCCGCCGAGCAGCGGCACCTCGCTGTTGCAGGTGTAGATCCAGCCGTCCCCGTCGGCGAAGCACGCGCCGCCGTCCGGCGCCATGTGCCACAGGTAGTCCGTGCCGGCGACCTTCTCGAGGCTGCGCCCGACGATCCGGCTGGTGAACCCCTCGGGGAGCGCGACGCCGTTCGCGTCGGCGGGCAGCAGCGGACCGTAGGGCCCGTCCCCGTCCGCGGCCGAGGCGGAGAACGCGCTCAGCCAGGAGGCCCCGCCGAACGCCGCCGCCGTCGCGCCCACCACCGACACCTTGAGGAAGTTGCGTCGCTCCATGCGCCAGCAACGTAGTGTGATCAACTGTGTCCGTACAGCCACGGGCGACGTAGGCCGAACGGCGTATCGGTATGCGCCTCAGCCTTCGGTCAGGGTCAGCGTCGGCAGGGGGACGAGGTGCGGATCGTCGGCCCCGCCGTCCGCGCGTTCCACCACCATCTCCGCGCGGCGGCCGGACGTGCGCAGCGTCGCGATCGCGTTGCCGAAGTACGGGCCGGACAGCTTGTCCCACTCCACCGGCAGCGGGTTGATCTGCGGCGATCGGTACATCCACCTGCGCAGCACCGCGGCGAGCGGGCGCCACCACGCCGCCACGAACACCGGGCGCATGAGCAGCTCGATCCGGTTGTGCACCGGCGAGCAGGTCAGCTGGTACACCGCCGCGTTGACCGGCTCCGGAAAGCGCGCCCGCGCGGCGTAGACGTGGTGCACGTCCCCGGACAGCACGCACACCGTGGCCGCGTTTCCCTTGGCGATGCGCAGGATCAGCCGCGTCAGCCGGTCGTACGACGCGCGGAACGACGGCCAGTGCTCGAGGTCCGCGGTCTGCCGCAGCCACTCCGCGAGCCGGCCCCGCCGGCCGGGCCGCCGGCACGCGACCTCGTTCATCGACTGCAGGTGGTTGATCGCGTGCGGCATCAGCCACGGCAGCGACGAGCCGATCAGCAGGTGGTCGTAGTTCCCGTCGGCGTGCTCCTCGATCCACTCGAACTCACCGTCGCCGACCATCGAGCGCGCGCCGCCCGACAGGATGCGGCCCGACCGCGTGTCGATGACGAGCAGGCGCACGTTGCCGAAGTCCCGGCGGTAGCTCCACCGGGTGCCCTTGCGGCCGTTGACCTCGTTCCGCGCGCGGTCGGCGAAGTCGCGCAGCACGTCCGCGGCGTCGCCTTCGCGGCCGGTGACGAGGACCTTGTCGTAGATCTCCTCCTCGGCCAGGTCCTCCGGCGAGAGGTTGCCGATGTGCTGGTAGATCCAGTACGTCGCGAGCGCGCCACGTTCGCGGTCGGCCCACCACGACGTCTGCTCCATCTCGTCGCGCCACGTCTGGGAGGTGTTCCAGTCGTCGCGCACGTCGTGGTCGTCGAAGATCATCGACGTGGGCACGGTCGACATCAGCCAGCGGGGCAGCGGTGTCGACCACGACTCGTGATAGAGCCGGGTGTACTCCTCGAAGTCCGCGACCTCCGCGGCCGGCGGCGTCTCCAACCCGCGCCGCTTCGCGATCCACTCCCGGGTCGCCTTGGTGGTCTCGTCCGCGTAGACCTGGTCGCCCAGCAGCATCAGCGAGTCCGGCCAGTCGCGCTCGTCCTGGTCGAGCATCCGCCTGGCGTACGCGGCGAGGGCGTCGGTGCCCATCGACCGCCGCTCCGCGGGGTCGTGGCTCTCCGGCATCCGGCACGAGCCGAACACCATGAGGAACTCCGGGTCGCCGCTGTCCGGGAACGTGCGGATCCGGCTCGGCGGGAAGTCGGGCAGCGGCCAGACCCGCTCGCCGTCCAGCAAGACCTCGTAGGGCGTGCTGGTGCCGGGTTCGAGTCCGGTGATGACGACGAGCGCGTAGTGGTGGCCGGCCACGGTGAAGGTGTGCGCGGAGGCGCCCGCGACCTCGACGGTGCAGGGCGCGTCCGTCTCGACCCAGACCGTCGCCGATCTGGTGTCCACGTGCCGCAGGAGCGGGCCGAGCAGGAGCTGGGGCATCGGGATCTCCTTCGGGGTCCGCGAAAGATGAAAACATCCGACGGGCGAGGCCACATAACGACGAAATCGGGCGGACCAACGCGTTGCTCCGTTCGGCCGCAGCCGCCGATTGGACTGAACCGTTCGGCGCTAGCGATCCGCGGTGGCTCGTGCCAGGTTCGGCGGTGATCCGGTTTCGCCGAATCTGGGGAGAGGCCGAACATGAAGCGGTCGCTGGTGCCCGCGCTGGTTTTCGCGTTCCTCGCCGCGCTCGTCGCGCTGCCCGCCACGGCCGCGCCACCCGCGGCCCGCGCCCCGGCTCCGCCGTGCGATCCGATCGTCGCGGCCGATTGCCTGCTGCCGTTCCCGAACGACTACTTCACCGTGCCGGACCGGTCCACGCCGACCGGGCGGCGGGTCAACCTGACGCCGGAGATGATGCCGCGCAACACCTCCGGCGTGCCGATCGACCCGGCCGAGTGGAACCGCAACGACGGCTTCTCGCCCGGTTCGATGATCGTCACCGCGGTGCCCGGCATCGACCTCACGAAGACCGGCGCCGCCCAGCTCACCGACATCGGCAGGTCGCTGCGTCCCGACGCGCCGATCGTGCTGCTCGACGCCACGACGGGCAAGCGCCACCCGTACTGGGTCGAGCAGGACCAGCGGGCCACCGACTGGCAGCGCCAGGCGCTGATCATCCGCCCCGCGCGCAACCTGATCGAGGGCCACCACTACGTCGTCGGCCTGCGCAACCTGGTCGACGTCTTCGGCAAGCCGATCCCGGCCGGCCCGGTGTTCAAGCAGATGCTGAGCTGGCGGCCGCCCGACGATCCGGGCCTGTTCAAGCGCTGGCTGACGCTGCGCCCGGCCCTGGTCCGGCTCTGGCGGGCCGGCGTGCGGCTGTCCGACCTGCACCTCGCGTGGGACTTCACGGTCGCCAGCACGAAGAACCTGACCGGCCGCGCGCTGTCGATGCGCGACCAGGCCTTCGCCGCGCTCGGCGACGCGCCGCCGAAGGTCACGATCACGAAGGTCGAGAACCCGGCGCCCGAGGCGGACCCCGCGTTCGTTCGCAAGGTCACCGGCACGATCGAGGTGCCCAAGTACCTCGACCGCCCGGATGGCGGTCCCGGTTCCCGGATGACGTACGGGCCGGACGGCCGGCCCGCGGCGAACGGCATCTACCAGGCGACGTTCCAGTGCAACATCCCGCGCAGCACGGCGACCGGCGGCCCGGCGCGGCCGCTGCTGTTCGGCCACGGGCTGTTCGGCGACCACACCGTGGTGGACGCCCTCGGCGCGGTCGCGAACGAGGCCAACACGATGCCCTGCGCGGCGAGCTGGCTCGGCATGTCCAGCGAGGACGTCGGGTTCGTGGCGAACATGCTCGGCGACCTGTCCGGGTTCCCCTCGATCCCGGACCGGATGCAGCAGGCTTACCTGAACATGATGTTCCTCGGGCGCGCCATGATCCACGCGCACGGCTTCGCCGCCATGCCGGAGTTCGCCGGCCTGCTCGACCGTGGCGCCGGGCTGACCTACGCGGGCATCAGCCTCGGCGGCATCCAGGGCGGCGCGCTCGCGGCGCTGGCGCAGGACTACACCCGCGCGGTGCTGCTCGTGCCGGCGATCAACTTCTCGACGCTGCTCAACCGGGCCGCGCCGTTCCAGGCGCTCCAGCCGGTGCTGGACCAGCACTACCCGGACCGGCTCGAGCAGCAGATCGGCTTCGCGCTCCTGCAGATGCTGTGGGACCGCGGCGAGAGCGACGGCTACGCCAACCACGTCACCCGCGACCCGCTGCCCGGCACGCCGGTCAAGCAGGTCCTGCTGCACCAGGCGTTCGGCGACCACCAGGTGTCCAACTTCGCGACCGAGGTCGAGGCGCGCACGCTCGGGCTGCACGTGGTGCGCCCGGCGCTGAAGCCCGGCCGCGACCCGGCCGCCGAGCCGCAGTGGCACATCCCGTCGGTGCCGGGCTTCCCGTTCCGCGGCTCGGCGCTGGTGCTGTGGGACAGCGGCTCGCCCCCGCCGCCACTGGGCAACCTGCCGCCGGTGGCGGGCCACGACCCGCACAACGACACGGCGAACACCCCGGCCGCGCGAGCGCAGGCGGCACACTTCCTGGCGACGGGCGAGCTGATCGACGTCTGCGGAGGCGCTCCCTGCGTAGCGATCCCGACGGGCTGACCGTCGGTCTACCCCAATAGGGTGTCGCCCACCGGAGTCTCCACCGCGGAAGGAGCGGCCCCCGCGATGACCGAGGTTCTCGAGCTCAGGCAGTACACCCTGCGCCCGGGCAAGCGAGACGTGTTGATCGAGCTGTTTGAGCGCGAGCTGGTCGAGTCGCAGGAGGCGACCGGCATGCGGTTGTACGGCCAGTTCCGGGACCTGGACGACGACGACCGGTTCGTGTGGTTGCGCGGGTTCCCGGACATGGACACCCGCGGCGAGGCGCTGCGGGCGTTCTACGGCGGGCCGGTCTGGCGGGCGCACCGCGAGGCGGCCAACGCCACGATGATCGACTCCGACGACGTCCTGCTGCTGCGCCCGGCCGCCGGGGACACCGGCTTCGACCTGGCCGGCCCGCGGCCGGACGCCGGCTCGGCCGCCGGCGCGTCCTCGCTCGTGACGATCACGCTGTACCACCTGCCCCCGGGCGCCGGTGACGAGTTCGCGGACCTGTTCGTCCGCGACGTGCGCCCGCTGCTCGCCGACCTCGGTGCCCCGCCGCTCGCCTGCCTGCGCACAGACCCGCGCGAGAACAACTTCCCCGCGCTGCCCGTGCGGACCGGGGAGAACGTGTTCGCGTGGGTGGCCGCCTTCGGCGACCAGGACGCCCACCTCGAGCACATCCGGCTGCTCGGCAGGTCCACGCGATGGACGCACGACCTGCTGCCGCTGCTCACCAAGCACCTCGCGCGGGGCCCCGAGCAGCTGCATCTTGCGCCCACGGCGCGGTCCCTGCTGCGCTGACCAGTAGTGACGCCGTTCGGCCACCCGTAACATCGGGCCAGCTCCGCGCGACCCTCTGAGCGGTTAGAGCGCAACGGAGGTGGCCCTATGGAGCCGCAAATGATCTGGGACGTTCCCGTCGTCGACGGACTGGACCGTCAGCGCAGCCTGGTGGTCACCGTCTCGGACGGGCGCGTCGCCGTGCTGCCGCCGCCCGGCGAGGGCTTCTACCTGCCCCCGCAGTCGATCTGGCAGCTGCACGAGGCGATCCGCTCCGCCGCACTGGTCGCCGCGGGCATGACGCCGACCGAACCGGTCCGCGCCGCACACTGAGTACGTTCATTTCCACCCGCCGTCCACACTGGAGGGGCGCGGTGGGTGATTCCCTGTCGGTCAATGCTTCTCGGCAAGGGCGGCCGCGACGCCTACCGCGGCCGCGACCTCGTCGTCGGGGGCACTGAACTCCGGCCACCGCGGCCGCACCAGGTACAGCACCCCGCCCACGACGTCCAGCGACTCCGTGTCCGCGGGTACCCCGGCGACCCGCTCCCGCACGGGCTCGGGCAGCCCGTCGTGCTGTCCGCCGCGGCGGATCTTGCGCAGCTGCGCGCGGTTCAGGTTCACCTGCGGCGACGCCTCCGGTACGCGGACGAGGTAGCCGGTGTGCGGGCTGGTCGCGCCCTCGGTGTCGGCTTCGAGGAAGCACGTCACGCCTACCTCGAACCCGTCACGCCGGCCGAGCGCGAGCACCGCGCCGTGGAACCAGGGGGTCGCGGGCAGCTCCCAGCCGTCCGCGGGGAGCTCGGCGAGGTCGGTCTCGCAGTGGCCGTCGTTGCGGTGCGCCCAGTCGGCCAGGGTCACGGCCGCCATCTGGATCCGGTCGGTCTCCCGCCGCTCGTCCGCGCGGCTCCGGTTGGCGAGGAAGAGCCCGGCCAGCCCGCAGCCGACCATCACCAGGACGACGATCGGCAGCGGCACGCCGAGCAGCGACAACACCACCGCGGGCACCACCGCGCACACGAACGAGACAAGGTTCGCCATAGGACGTCTCCCACCGACACGACGCCAACTCGCCGCCCGTTGATACCAGATCCCGCCGCGCTCGTGGCCGTCTCGGGCATTCTCGCCGCGCGAGAGCGCGCGATGTCGTGATCGGCTGGTCCGGTTCTGGAAAGATCGGCGCATGGACAGCGCGAGGCACGTGGTGATAGATCCTCTCGTCACGCTGGCGAGCAGCCTCGACTACCGGGATCGCGCCGATGCGGGCCGCTGTCTGGCCGTGTTCGCCGACATCGCGCAGGTTCGTGAGTCGCTTGTGGCGCTGGTGCTCGACACCCGCGACACCTACGTGACCCGGGCGACGGCCGAGGCGGTGCTTCGCCGCCGGGACAAGGCCGGCTACGTCGTGGTCGCCCGCGCCCTCGCCGCGTCCAACGACGACCAGCTGGCCTGGATCCGGACCGCGGCGACCGACGTGTTCGGCATCTACGCCAGCGAACGGGACGCCGCTGTCCGGGAGTGCGAGACCCTGCTCGGCGACGCCGACGAACGCCTCCGGTTGGGGTTGCGTCTGTTGATCAGCGAGCTGAACGCCCTCGTACCCATCCTGGTCCCCGGTTGATGCCCGGAGAAACCCGTGCCGGGGAACCGGCTCAGGTCAGACGTTGAAGCGGAACTCCACCACGTCGCCGTCCGCCATCACGTAGTCCTTGCCCTCCATGCGGACCTTGCCCGCCGCCTTGGCGGCCGCCATCGAGCCCGCCGCCACCAGGTCGTCGTACGAGACGACCTCGG
>NZ_DATBKY010000213.1:0-19237 GCF_036555685.1 Actinophytocola sp.
GCCGGTCGGCAGCGGCTCCAGCCACGGCACCTCCGGCCGCTCGTCGAGCGGCTTGCCACCCGCCTCGCTGGGGCCGCCGAGGCCGGCCGGTAGCGGCCGCCGCTTGCGGCTCTCCAGCGCGGTGAGGCACGCGCTCGTGGCGATCCGGTACAGCCAGGTGCGCACCGTCGAGCGCCCCTCGAAGCGGTCGAACGCGCGCCAGGCGCGCAGGTAGGTCTCCTGCACGAGGTCCTCGGCGTCGTGCACCGAGCCGAGCATCCGGTAGCAGTGCGCCAGCAGCTCGCGCCGGTACGGGTCGGCCTGGCGCAGGAAGTCCGGCTCCACCGGCCGGTCCTCGACGGGCAAAGCGGACTCCTCTCGGGTTTGCGTACCGGTTGAGACCCGCGCGGGACGCGGAAGTCATCGGTCCTCGCCGAGTTTTCCACGCGGCACCGACACCGAAGGGCCGGACGTGTGGCCGTCCGGCCCTTCGGTGTGAAACGGGCGACCTACCCCCTGGCCGGGTCGCCCGAGCTCTTCTGTTGTGCGGAGTGGAACCGGGCGGCCCGCCGGGAGGCAGGCGGACCGCCCGAGCGGTGGGTCAGGCCGCCATCGCGACGGCCGGAGGGGTGGTGCGGGTCGCGCGCGCGGCGGTCAGGCTCGCCTCGCAGGCGGCGATCAGCTGGTGGTCGGCGCGGGTGGCGGCGCCTCGGTCGCAGCGCGGGCAGTGCAGCGTCACCGTGCGGGTCACCTCGTCCACCGCGATCTCCAGCGCGCGGCGGCACGGGCGGCACCAGCGGTGTCCGGTGACCGGGATGACGTGCAGGTCGCTGTGACCGCACTCGTGGATCCAGCGGCGGTGCGTCCGGCAGGTCAGCCGGTCGAGCGGGTCCAGCCAGCCGGTGTCCTCGGCGTGGTCCTCGGCGGCGAGCGCGTCGGTCAGGCTGGTGCGCGCGAGGGTCGGCTCGGTCCGGTTCTCGACCAGTGTCAGCGTGGCGGTCATCGGACTTTCCCTTCCCTCGGTGGTGCTGTCATAGACACGTCGAAGAGGGGCCGCCCAAAACGACATGCGGTCACGAAAAAGCCACGAAAAATTTCACGAGCCTCGCCGGGACCGCCGGATCGTCACGCACCGCGACACCGAGGTCACCCGCCGGTCGATCGCGTCCGGGGAGAAGACCGCCGACGCGGCGAGGCCGGCCTGGCAGGCAGCAGTCGGGACCACCACCGTGGTGGTCCTCGACCGGCTGCACACCGCTCAGCGCCCGCGCCGCGCGCTTCGGGCCGCGGCGGCACCGGCGGCCACGATCACGATCGCGGCGGTCAGCGCCCAGCGGCGCTTCGCCGCCGTCTCCGGACGTGCCCCTGCGGTCGGCGCGGCGGCCGGTTCGGGCTCGGGACGGTGGAACGCCGTGGGTGGCCGCGCCGGCTTCGGGTGCGGCGTCCGTGCGGGGTTCGCGGCGCTCGGCTTGGCGGGCGCCGGTTCGGGTGCGCGCGGCGCCGATCGGGGTGGTCGCGCGGGTTGCTCCGGGCTCGCCTCGGGCGGCGCTGCCGGCGGCGGCGCGGGCGGCGACGGCGCGGGTGGGGCGGACGGGGGCGGCGGGCTCGGTGACGGCCAGGGCCACGGGCGGGTCGGTGGCGGGCGCTGCGCGATCTCGACCGACGCGGTCGGCCCGGCGGCCGAGGGCAACGCCAGCGCCACCGACACGGCGAGCGTGCCGGCGGCCAGGACGAGGCGCGCGATCACCGCAGCCTGTCCAGTGCGGACACGAACGCGGCCGGCTGGACCGCCGCGCCGCCGCTGTAGGGGTTCTGCAGCTCGTGTGTCGCGAACAGCAGCAGCGTCATCGTGGCCGCGAGCGTCGACACGATCAGGATGTGGGTCAGCGGCCGCGGCCCGCCGAACAGCAGCGGCAGCGCGAGCGACATGAGCGCCCCGGCCACGAGCGCGAACCACACGACCGAGTTGACCCCGCCGCTCGTCACCGTGTTCAGCCGCTCCTGCCGCGCCTGGTACGCCGACCAGAGCCGCTCGGACGCCTCGCTCTTCTGGTCGACGGTCCACTCGTCCCGGGCCGGCGCGGCCGCCACCATCCGGCGCAGGTCGGAGAGCTCCTGCCAGCCCGCGTCGCCCACCGGCCGGCCGTCGCGCATCCGCGGCCACTCGTCCTCGAGCACCGTGCGCGCGTACGACCGCGCCGTCTTCGCGATCTCCACCCGGGCCGGCTCGGGCAGCGAGTCCGCCGCCCACACGGCCGCGACCACGCTGTCCGCCTCGGTGTACGAGCCGTCCTCGGCCGCGCTCGCCCCGTCGAACAAGGAGATCAGCACGAACGCGACGAGCACCGCCTGCAGGCCGCCGACGAGCGTGAAGACCTGGCCGGCCGCCTCGTTGTTCTCGACCGTGCCCTCGGTGGCCCCGATCCGCCGCACCAGGTACGCCACGCACGCGGCCACGAGCGCCGCGCCCGCCACCCACACCAGGCCGCTGACGAAGACGTTCATCGGTCTCGGCGGGTGATGAGCCGGGCGAGCGCCGCCAGCCCGGTCGCGGCCGGTCCCCGGTCCACGGTCGCGAGCTCGTCGAGCGCCAGCGCGACCAACCGGTCGGCCTCCGCCCGGCTCCACGCCCGGCCGCCCGCCGCCTCGATCAACAGCGCGATCCGCCGCAGGTCGGCGTCGTCCAGCTCGTCCGGGCGGCGGTAGAGCGTCGCGAGCGCGCGCCCGGCCGGCGTGGTCGACGCGAGCGCGTAAACCACCGGCAGCGACTTCTTCCGGTTGCGCAGGTCCGAGTACCCCGGCTTGCCGGTCACCGCGGGGTCGCCCCAGATCCCGAGCAGGTCGTCGACGTGCTGGTACGCGAGGCCCACGTGCTCGCCGAACGCGCGCATCCGCTCGTGGTCGCCGCCGCCGAACAGCGCGCCGAGCGCGCACGAGCAGCCGATCAGCGCGGCCGTCTTGCGCAGCGACATCCGCTCGCACTCCGCCGGCTCGACGCTCTCCCGCCGCTCGAACGCCATGTCCGCGCTCTGCCCGTCCACCAGGTCCTGCACCGCGGCCGACAGCATCCGCATGGCCCGTCCGGCGACCGGATGCCCGCTCGCGGCGAGCACGTCCAGGGCGAGGGTGAGCAGCGAGTCCCCGGCCAGGATCGCGGCGCCCGTGCCGAACAGCCGCCACGCGGCCGGCCGGTGGCGGCGGGTCGCGTCGCCGTCCATCACGTCGTCGTGCAGCAGCGAGAAGTTGTGCACCAGCTCGACGGCCACCGCGGCCGGCACCGCCTCGCGCGGCGACCCGCCACCCTGCGCCGTCCCCGCCGCGGCCGACAGCAGCACCAGCGCCGGGCGCACCGCCTTGCCCGCCCGCGCCGGCACGCCGGCGCCGTGCTCGTCCCACCAGCCGAGGTGGTAGCCGGCGATCCGGCGCATCGTGGCCGGCAGCGTGTCCACCGCCGCCCGCAGCGCCGGGTCGACCAGCGCGCGGCTCCACTCCAGCGTCTCCCGGGCCGGGGAGCACCCGGTGGAGACGTCGGGGGCGGCCATCAGCGGCCGATCTCGACGTGTTCGAGGACCCCGAGCGCGTCGGGCACCAGCACGGCCGCGGAGAAGTAGGCGCTGACGAGGTAGGAGATGATCGCCTTCTCGTCGATGCCCATGAACCGCACGTTCATGCCCGGCGCGATCTCGTCGTCGATACCGGTCTCGTGCAGGCCGATCACGCCCTGGTCCGCCTCGCCGGTGCGCATGACGAGGATCGAGCTGAGGTGTCCGTCGGTGATCGGGATCTTGTCGCACGGCAGGATCGGCACGCCCCGCCAGCTCTGCACGACCGTGCCCTCGTGCGGGACGTTCGCCGGGTAGATGCCGCGCTTGGTGCACTCGCGGCGGAACGCGGCGATCGTGCGCGGGTGGGCGAGGAAGAACCGCGACCCGCGCCGACGGGACAGCAGCTCGTCGAGGTCGTCCGGGGTCGGCGGGCCGGTCCGGGTGAACACCCGCTGCCGCAGGTCCGCGTTGTGCAGCAGGCCGAAGTCGCGGTTGTTGACCAGCTCGTGCTCCTGGCGTTCCCGCAACGCCTCGACGGTGAGCCGGACCTGCTGCTCGGTCTGGTTCATCGGGTCGTTGTAGAGGTCCGCGACGCGCGTGTGGACCTTCAGCAGCGTCTGCGCGACGGCCAGCTCGTACTCGCGCGGCGCGAGCTCGTAGTCGGCATACGTGCCGGGCAGCTCGACCTCGCCGGCGTGTCCGGACGAGAGCTCGATCGACGCCTCACCCTGCTTGTTCCGCGTCCCCCGGGGTTTCGCCAGCTCGACGCGGATGTGCTCGCGCAGCGCGCCGGTCTGGCCGGTGAGCTCATGGAACGCGCGGTCCGCGAGCACGAGGACCGTGCACGGGGTGAGTGCCCTGACCGTGAACCCCCAGTCACCCGCGTCCCCGGCCAGCACCTGGTCGCCGAAGTGGGCGCCGTCCGCGAGCACGTCGAGGACGACCGGCTCGCCGTACTCGCCGGTGCCGAGCTTGCGCACCTTTCCGTGCGCCAGCAGGAGGAGCCGGTCCACCGGCCGTCCTCTCTCGACGATCACCTCGCCGGCGTCGAACTCGTGCTGGGTGAACAGTCCGGCGAGCGCGGTGAGCGCGGCCTCGTCGGTGAAGTCGCGCAGCAGGGGCAGCTCGCGCAGCTCCGCCGGCACCACCCGCACGTCGGTGCCGGCGTTGACGAACGTGAGCCGCCCGTCGCCGATCGCGAGGCTCAGCCGGCGGTTGACCCGGTAGGTGCCGCCCTTCGCGTCCACCCACGGCAGCATGCGCAGCAGCCAGCGCGGGGTGACGCCGCGCATCTGCGGGACGGACTTCGTGGTCGTCGTGAGGTTGCGCGCCGCGGCCGTGCTCAGGCTCCGGCGCACCGTCGCCTCGATGCGGACGCCGGTCTCCACGGTCGTCACGTCAGCCCTCCCGGCCGAGCTCGACGTTCTCCAGCACGGCCAGCGCGTCCGGCACCAGAACGGCCGCCGAGTAGTACGCGCTGACCAAATAGGACACGATCGCCCTCGGGCTGATCCCCATGAAGCGCACGGAAAGGCTGGGCTGGTACTCGTCCGGGATGCCGGTCTGGTGCAGCCCGATCACGCCCTGCTGCTCCTCGCCGACGCGCATCAGCATGACCGAGCTCGTGCGGGTGGCCGAGACGCCGATCTTGTTGCACGGGAACAGCGGCACGCCCCGCCAGGCGGGCACCCGGTTGCCGCCGACGTCCACACCGTCCGGGTAGATCCCGCGCCGCGAGCATTCGCGGCCGAACGCGGCGATCGTGCGCGGGTGGGCGAGGAAGAAGCCGGGGTTCTTCCAGACGAGCGCGAGCAGCTCGTCCAGGTCGTCCGGCGTCGGCGGGCCCGTGCGGGTGTGGATCCGCTGGCCGAGGTCCGCGTTCGCGAGCAGGCCGAACTCCGGGTTGTTGACCAGCTCGTGCTCCTGGCGCTCGCGCAGCGCCTCGATGGTCAGCCGCAGCTGCTGCTCGGTCTGGTCCATCGGCTCGTTGTAGAGGTCGGACACGCGGCTGTGCACCCGCAGGACGGTCTGCGCGACCGACAGCTCGTACTCCCGCGGCGCGAGCTCGTAGTCGACGAACGTGCCGGGCAGGTCGGGCTCGCCGGAGTGCCCGGACGCGAGCTCGATCGACGCTTCGCCGTGCGGGTTGGCCTCGGCGGCCGCGCCGGAGCGGAACGCGTCGAGCCGGGCCCGCAGCGACTCGGACCGCTCGACCAGCTCGTCGAACGCCGGCTGGGACAGCATCAGGAGCGTGCCCGGGGTGAGCGCCTTGACCGTGTACTCCCACATGCTGTTCGGGTCGGCCAGCGTCTCGTCGCCGAAGTGGTCGCCGTTCGCGAGCACGCCGAGCACGGTCTCGTCGCCGTAGTGCCCTGGCCCGATCTTGTTGACCTTTCCGTGGGCGATCAGAAATGCCTCGTTCGACTCATGTCCGAACTCGACGATCACGTCGCCGGGCTGGAATTCCCGTCGCTCGAAGCGGTCGGCGAGTGCGGCCAGGATCTCGTCGTCGTCATATCCGCGAAACAGCGGCAGCTCACCCAGCTCCGCGGGAATCACCCGGATTTCCGAACCCGTACCCGTGAACGTGACCCGCCCGTCCCCGACCGCGTAGGTGAGCCGGCGGTTGACCCGGTACGTGCCGCCGGAGACCTGCACCCACGGCAGCATCCGCAGCAGCCAGCGGGACGAGATGCCCTGCATCTGCGGGACGGACTTCTTCGTCGTGGCAAGGTTTCTCGCGGCCTCGGTCGCGAGGCTCTGCCGTCCGTTGCCGTTCGTGTCGAGTCCGGGAGCCGCGGGCTCGGTCACCGTCACTGCGCACACCACCCATCGCGAAATTCCGGGAAAGCCACCTGAATCGCAGCTAACACCGGAATTCCTCGACGGCACAGTCGCCCAACAGTGTGGTCGGCCGCGTGGGAATACCGATGGCCCGCTCCGGGAGGATTCCACTCTTGTCGGTGGTGCGGCGCTGCACCCCGTGTGACGGGTTAGGCCACCCGGGGAATGTGTTGCTCGCGAGCGGGTGGCTGATCGCGGAAGTGAGAGGGACGCGGGTCGCTGAACCGGCCCAGCCGGCGCGCTACTGGCGGTTGATCACCCGGCCCCTGCGCGTCCGGTGCCGGTAGCGCCGAGGACCTGGAACACGACGTGGTGAGACGGCACCCGCGTGGTCTCCGGACGACCGCTCGTCCGTTTTGTCCCAGCTGCTGGTTCGCCGGACAACTATGCTGGCTCGCGATGAGCGCGACCTACTACGCGGACTTCGCACCCGGATCGGGCCGGCGCGCGCCGCGCGCCGCCCTGCACTCCGACGCGCCGTGCATCGACCTGTCCGGCACCTGGCGGTTCCACCTGTCGGGCAGCGCCGACGCGCCCGCGGACTTCGCCGCACCCGGCTTCGACGACTCGGGCTGGCTGGTGCTGCCGGTGCCCTCGCACTGGCCGCTCTACGGGCACGGCTCGCCGTGGTACACGAACGTCGCCTACCCCTTCCCCCTCGACCCGCCCCGCCCACCGGAGGACAACCCGACCGGCGACCACCGGCGCACGTTCGACCTGCCGCCCGGCTGGTCCGGGGACGTGGTGCTGCGGTTCGACGGCGTCGAGTCGTGCGCGAAGGTGTGGCTCAACGGCACCGAGCTCGGCCACTTCACCGGTAGCCGGCTGCCCACCGAGTTCGAGGTCGGCCACGTGCTGCGGCCGGGCCGCAACGTGCTCGCGGTACGGGTGCACCAGTGGTCGGGCGGCAGCTACCTCGAGGACCAGGACCAGTGGTGGCTGCCCGGCATCTTCCGTGGCGTGACCCTGCTGCGCCGCCCGCCCGGCGCGCTCGACGACGTGTTCGTGCGCGCCGACTACGACCACGCGACCGGCGCGGGCACGCTCCGCGTGGACGCGTCGACGCCCGCCGTCGTGTCGGTGCCGGAGCTCGGGATCGCCGGCCTGGCAACGGGTTCGGCCGTGACCGTGCCCGTCGAACCGTGGTCGGCCGAGTCGCCGCGGCTCTACGCCGCGACCGTGGCGACCGACGGGGAGACGGTGTCGCTGCGCGTCGGCTTCCGCACGGTGTCCATCGTGGACGGTGTGCTGCTGGTCAACGGCGAGCCGCTCGCGCTGCGCGGGGTGAACCGCCACGAGTTCCATCCCGACTTCGGGCGCGCGGTCCCGTACGAGACGATGCGCGCCGACGTGCTGCTGATGAAGCAGCACAACGTCAACGCCGTGCGCACCAGCCACTACCCGCCGCACCCCGCGTTCCTCGACCTGTGCGACGAGGCCGGCCTGTGGGTGGTCGGCGAGTGCGACCTGGAGACGCACGGGTTCCTGTTCGCCGGCTGGCGCGACAACCCGTCCGACGACCCGCGGTGGCGGGAGGCGTACCTCGACCGCATGCGGCGCACGGTCGAGCGGGACAAGAACCACCCGAGCGTCGTGCTGTGGTCGCTCGGCAACGAGAGCCACACGGGTGCCAACCTCGCGGCGACCGCGGCGTGGACGCGCGAGCGGGACCCGTCCCGGCCGGTCCACTACGAGGGTGACCACGACTGCGAGTACGTCGACGTGCGCAGCGAGATGTACGCCTCGCACAAGGAGACCGCGGCGATCAGCGAGCAGACCACGATCCCGTTCGTGCAGTGCGAGTACGCGCACGCGATGGGCAACGGGCCGGGCGGGCTCGCCGAGTACGTGGCGCTGTTCGACCGGCACCCGCGCTGCGCCGGCGGGTTCGTGTGGGAGTGGATCGACCACGGGCTGCGGCACCCGGAGCTCGAGTTCGCCTACGGCGGCGACTTCGACGAGCCGCTGCACGACGGCAACTTCGTCATCGACGGCCTGCTGTTCCCCGATCGCACGCCGTCGCCCGGCCTGCTCGACGTGAAGAAGGCCTACGAGCCGGTCCGGTTCACGTTCGGGCCGGACGGGCTGACGGTCACCGCCGTGCGCGGTGACCTGTCCGGCTTGCGTTTCGAGTGGACGGTCGAGCCGGGCGAGGCCGGCGTGTTCGAGGTGCCGGCCACGGGCGGGACCGTGCCGCTGCCGGCGTTCCGCGCGGACGGCGAGGTATGGCTGACCGTGCGGGCCGTGCTGGCCGCGGACACCGCGTGGGCGCACGCCGGGCACGAGGTGGCGTGGGCGCAGCACCGCCTGAACGCACCGGCGCCCATGCCCGCCCCCGTGCCGTCCTCGCGTCTACTTCGGACCGACGGTGGGTACGCGCTCGGCCCGGCGGCGTTCGACCGCACCGGACGGCTCACCACGCTGTCCGGCAGGCCGGTCGCCGGCCCGCGGCTGCAGCTGTGGCGCCCGCCGACCGACAACGACCGCATCGGCCGGTTGCACGAGACCTGGCTCGCGATGGGCCTCCACCGGCTGACCGAGCGGTTCGACGACGTCGAGGCCGGGGAGGAGCTGGTGGTGCGCACCCGGGCGGCCGCGGCGGCGACCGACCGCGCCGTGCGGGTGGCCTACCGCTGGGTCCCGCTGGAGCGGGCGGTCGCGCTCCACGTCGACCTCGACCCGGAGGGCGCGTGGCCGGAGCCGATCGCCAAGCTCGCGATCGCGTTCACCCTGCCGCGCACACTCGACCACGTGCGCTGGTTCGGCCTCGGCCCCGGAGAGTCCTATCCGGACACCGGGCTGGCCGCGCGCGCCGGCCGCTTCCACGCCACGGTCGACGAGCTGCAGACGCCCTACATCCGCCCGCAGGAGAACGGCCGCCGCGCGGGCGTCCGGTGGGCCACGCTGACCGACGCGGCGGGGGACGGCGTCAAGATCACCGGTGCGGAACCGTTCGGCCTGACCGTTCGCCGCTGGTCCGACGCGGCGCTCGCGGCGGCCACGCACCGTAACCAGCTGGTCGCGGGGGAGCACATCGAGCTTTCCGTCGACGTCGGCCACCACGGCATCGGCACGGCCTCGTGCGGGCCCGGAACTTTGCCGAACTACGAGCTTTTCTTGAACAAGACGGCGTTCACGTTCGTGCTGGAGCCGGTCAAACTGGGATGAGCCGTCCCGTTGTGGGGCCGGCCGGTCTCTGCAAGGATGTTGCTCTCGGTAACGACCAAGGGGAGCTTGCAAATGGCGTCTCGTCTCAACCCGTACCTCAGCTTCAACGGCAACGCCCGGCAGGCGATGGAGTTCTACAAGGACGTCTTCGGCGGCGAACTGAACATCAGCACGTTCGGCGATTTCGGCGCTCAGGACAGCCCCGATGCCAACAAGATCATGCACGCACAGCTCGAGGCACCCAACGGATTCGCGCTCATGGGCTCCGACACGCCGGAAGGCATGTCCTACAACCCGGGCGACACGATCACGGTGAGCCTCAGCGGCGACGACACCGCCGAGCTGCACGGCTACTGGGAAAAGCTGGCGGCGGCCGGCAAGGTCACCATGCCCCTCGAAAAGCAGATGTGGGGCGACGAGTTCGGCATGGTCGTCGACCAGTTCGGCACTCCGTGGATGGTGAACATCTCGCAGCCGCAGGGCTGATCCCGGCGATAACGGCGACTCGAGCCCGCCACGGACGGCGGCCTCGAGTCGCCTGCGCCCGCAACCGTCACGTGACCGGCCTTTCCGGTGCACGCGGCGAATATCCGGGTGAACTCCCGGCTCGACTGGCCGATACCGCCGCACGAGTCCGCGCCGCCGCCCGTGCACGCGGGGCGAATCACGGTGCCGCCCCGCCCGCGGGGCGGCACCGTGTTCGTCGATTGGACAGCTCAACCGACGGTCCACTTCTGGTTGGCGCCGCCGGTGCAGCTCCAGATCTGCAGGCGAGTGCCGTTGGCGGAGCTGTTGTTCGTGGCGTCGAGGCACTTGTTCGCCGCGATGTTGACGATGTCCCGTGCGCCGGTCACCGTCCAGCGTTGCGCGCCGGAGCCGTTGCAGTCGTACAGCTGAACCTTCGCGCCGTCGGCGGTCGAGCCGCCGGTGACGTCCATGCACTTGCCGAGCGCACGGATCGAGCCGTCGGCGTTCACGGTCCACTGCTGCGCGGCCGTGCCGTTGCAGTCCCACAGCTGGATCGGCGTGCCGTTGGCGGGGCTCGCGCCGGCGACGTCGACGCACTTGCCGCCGACACCGGTGATCCGGCCGCCGCCACCGCCGCCCCCGCCACCGCCGTCGGTGGTGACGCGGACGTAGTCGACGGTCAGCGTGTTCGGGAACGGCGTGCCGGCGTTCGGGTCACCGGGCCAGTACCCGCCGACCGCGAGGTTGAGGATGATGAAGAACGGGTGGTCGAAGACCCACTGCCGGCCGCCGAGGTCGGCGGGAGTCCTTGTCTGGTAGACGTTTCCGTCCACCGACCAGACGAGCCGGTTCGGCGACCAGTCGAGCGCGAACGTGTGGAACCCGTCGGCGAACGCGCCGCCGATCGAGTAGCCCGCGCCGATGCCGCCCGAGCCGGAGTAGCCGGGGCCGTGGATCGTGCCGTGCACGGTCGACGGCTCGAAGCCGACGTTCTCCATGATGTCGATCTCGCCGCTCTGCGGCCAGCCGACGCTGCCGATGTTGTTGCCCAGCAACCAGAACGCGGGCCACATGCCCTGGCCGCGGGACATCTTGAGCCGGGTCTCGAAGTGGCCGTAGGCCTGGGTGAACCTCCCGGACGTGTTGAGCCGGGCGGAGGTGTACTCGCACCGGCCGTACCAGCACTGATAGTTGCCGGGGTTGTCCCGCCGGGCCGTGATCACCAGGTTGCCCTGGCCGTCGTGGACGGCGTTGCTGGTGGAGTTGGTGTAGTACTGCCGCTCGTGGTTGTTGACGTTGTCGCCGGTCTCCATGACCCACTTGGAGCCGTCGACCGGGGTGCCCGCGGGCGCGTTGAACTCGTCCGCGAACGTCGTGGCCAGGATCCCGACGTCGGCCTTCCCGGCGGGCGTGGCCGCTTGGCCGGGTGCCCCGGCCGCGGGAGAGCCCGTCGCCACGGCGGCGCCGAGTAGAGCCGAGGCGAGGACGGTCAGCAGGGCGGGATATCTGAATCGTCGTGAGCAGGGGTGTGAGGACATCTTTGTCACCACCGACGAGTAGGTTTGTTGTCCCTGACAACAAAGGATGCCATGGTCTAGACCAGCCGGACAAGAGTTGGGCGACGATTTTCGAAACCGGTTCCGGTCCCGGCTTCGGAACCGGCGTTTAAGTGATCGGTTAACGGCGGGGTTCCCGTCGCCCGCGGCCCGCGTAGCCTTGCTCGTGGAGGTGGTTCGCGGTGAGCGATGAGGCTCTGACGGTGCTGCGGGACATCTGGCACGCGCGGGAGCAGTCCGCCGCCGACCTCGACGCCGCACTCGGCCATCACGGCCGGGGCAAGGCGTGCAAGGCGATGAAGCATGTCGGGTTCGGCGGGGCGGCCGAGCCGGTGGACGAGGACATGCGTGCCGCGTGGCGGGCGAAGCTCGAGCGCGAGGGCAAGCTGCGAGCGGGCGGCCAGAGCGTCGCCGACCTGCTGTCCGAGCGTGCCGACCGGCCCTCGTGAAGTCCGTCGCGGAGCTGGCCGAGACGCTTCGCCGGGGTGCCTACCTGGCCGACCGCGGCCTCGCCACCGCCGTGTACGTGTCGCTGTCCTTGCGCCGCCCGCTGCTGCTCGAGGGTGAGGTCGGTGTCGGCAAGACCGAGATCGCGAAGGTGCTCGCGTCGGTGCTTCGCCGGGACCTGATCCGGCTGCAGTGCTACGAGGGCATCGACACCGCCCAGGCGCTCTACGAGTGGGACTACGCCCGCCAGCTGCTGCACATCCGCGCGCTGTCCGAGCCGGGGTCGGCGGATGTCCGGGAGCTCTTCGGGCCGGACTTCCTGCTGGAGCGGCCGTTGCTGAAGGCGGTGCGCGCGGGCGAGCGGTGCGTGCTGCTGATCGACGAGATCGACCGGGCCGACGACGAGTTCGAGGCGTTCCTGCTGGAGGTGCTGTCGGACTTCCAGATCAGCATCCCGGAGATCGGCACGATCGCGTCGGCCGAGCCGCCGCTGGTGATCCTCACGTCGAACCGCACGCGCGAGCTGCACGACGCGCTCAAGCGGCGATGCATGTACCACTGGATCGACTACCCGGCACCGGACCGCGAGGTCGAGATCGTGCTGCTGCGCGAGCCGGCCGTGTCGGAGGCGCTGGCCCGCAAGGTGGTGGCGGCGGTGAACCGGCTGCGCGAGCTGGACCTCGCCAAGCCGCCGGGCGTCGCGGAGACCATCGACTGGGCGCGCACGCTGGACTTCCTCGGTGAGACCTCGCTGACGCCGGCCGTCGCCGCGGACACGCTGGGCGCGGTGGTCAAGGAGCGGGACGACCTCGAGCTGGTGCGCGAGTCGCTCGGGGAGATCGTCCCGGATGCCTGAGTTCGTCCGGCTGCTGGTGGACTTCTCGCGGGAGCTGCGGACCGAGGGGCTCGCCGTCGGCACCGGTGACGTGCAGGCGTTCTGCGGGGCGCTCGCCACGCTGGACCCGGCCGATCTCGTCGACCTGTACTGGGCGGGGCGGACCACGCTCGTCAACCGGCGCGACGACCTCGCCCCGTACGACGAGGTGTTCCACCGGTTCTTCCTCGGCGCCGCGGCGCCGCCCGCCGCCCTGCTCGAGCTGAAGGCCACGCCGGCCGGCGCCGTCGCGGAGTCGACGTTCGTGGTGCCCGCGACCGAGCCGGGCACGTCGGAGACCGAGGAGGCCTCGCTCGGCTTGCTGGCGTCCACAGTGGACGTCATGCGGCACCGGTCGTTCGCGGAGTGCACGGACGACGAGCTCGCGCTGCTGCGCCGGATCATGGCACGCATCCGGCTGACCCCGCCGCGTCGCGTGACCCGCCGTACCCGCCCGGCCACGTCCGGGCGCGCGCTCGACATGCGGCGGACCGTGCGCCGGTCGATGCGCACGCACGGCGAGCTGGTGTCGTTGTACTGGCGGCGGCGCCGGGTACGGCCGCGGCCGCTGGTGCTGGTGCTGGACGTGTCGGGCTCGATGGCGGACTACTCGCGGGCGTTGCTGCAGTTCGCCCACTCGACGCGGCGGGCGGCCCGGCGGGTGGAGGTGTTCTGCTTCGGCACGCGGCTGACGTGCATCACGCGTGCGTTGCGGACCCGGTCGCCGGACGAGGCGCTGCGGCAGGCGGCGCTCGCGGTGATCGACTGGGAGGGCGGAACGCGGATCGGGGCGTCGGTGGACGCGTTCGTGCGGCGGTGGGGCCGGCGCGGGGTGTGCCGGGGCGGGATCGTGGTGATCTGCTCGGACGGCCTGGACCGCGGCGATCCCTCGCTGCTGGAGAAGTCGATGGCGCGGCTGTCCCGGTTGTGCCACCAGGTGGTCTGGCTCAACCCCCACGGTTCCTCGGGCGCGCGCTCGGTGGGCATGATGGTGGCCGAACCGTACGTGGACCACGTGCTGTCCGGCCACGACCTGGCGAGCCTGGAGGACTTCGCCGCCCTCCTGCCCACACTGTCCTGAAAGGACCTTCGATGATCCGCTGGAGCGTAGGCCTGGAAGCCGAGGGCGACCGCGACATGTCCCACGACGAGATCCTGGCCCTCGCGGACGCGGTGGCGGGCAGCGGCGGGATCGCGACGGGCATCGGCACGCCTCGATACGGCGCGCAGCTGGTGGTCGAGGCATCGTCCCGGGAGGAGGCGGTGTCGAAGGCGCGCGCGGAGTTCGAGTCGGCGGTCCGTTCGGCGGAGCTGCCGAAGTGGCCGGTCACCCGGGTGGAGGTCGTGAACGAAGAAGAGGAGTTCGAGGGCTGACCGCGTTCCCACGCGGCTTCCGTGCGCTCACGTCGGGTCCTTCGGTGTCGTGAGTGGCTTCGTGGTTCTGGCTTCGTATTCGCCTATCCAGCGGTCTTCCCACGACCTGTCGTACTGCTGGGTGTTGCAGCTCGGCTTGTAGACGGCTATCAGCTCGCGGGCTATCTGCTCCCGGTGGGCGCGGGTGCCACCCGGGACCTCGAACGTGGCGATGTGGACCTTCCACTTCGACCCCGCGCGTTTGAGCCAGCAGGACGCCCTCGGGTGCTGGAAGGGGAACCGCTCCGCGGAGAGGTCGTCGCTGTGGGCTACGTACGTCACCGCGTACCGGTCGGGGCGCTCGTCGGGGGACGGGCGGTACAGGATCACATAGACCGCGGCCGCCGGGGGCGGGGTCCAGCCCCCGAGCAGCCGCGGTCCTTCGAACAGGTAGCCCGCGAGGGTGCCGAGGCGGATCATCCCGGCTTGAAGCCCACCGAGTCGTGCAGGCGGGAGCGACGGCTGCCGGACGCCGGCTTCGCGACCGGGGAGCGCGTCGGAGTGGGCGACACGTTCGCCACGATCTGCTCGGCGAACCCGTACAGCAGCGGCAGCGCCGATGCCACCACCTTGCCCGTGCGGTTGATGTGCGCCACGCCCGGCACGATGTCGACGGCATGCTTGTTGACCGTCTTCACGTGCTCCGAGCACTTCTCCAGGTTCGTCGCGATCCGGGTCAGCAGCGAGCCGATCCAGAACAGGAAGAACGCCAGCCCGGCGATCAGCACCACGATCTCCACGACCGTCAGCACAACCAGCGTCGACTCGCTCATGAGGACTCTCCGGACGTGGTCGCCGGAACGGGCTCGGCCGGCTCGGCCGGCGCGGGCGGTGCGGACGTCGACGGCCCCGTCGCCAGCACCGCGCGGCCCAGGAACAGGTGGTGCTGCAGGCCTTCGGCGAGCACCGCGTCCACCCGGTCCGCCGTCTGCGGGATCAACGCGGCGTGCCGGGTGTTCTCGGTGACCCGCTCGAGCGTGTCGCGCACCGCGGCCACCCGCTTGTCGATCAGCTTGACGTAGTAGACGAGCAGGCTGAGCAGTGCGACCACGGCCAGGATCACGATCAGGCCGAGCAGCAGTATCACCGACCAGTAGGTGAGTTCGTTGTCCGCAAGGGCGACAGCCATGGTCATCCTCCCAACCGGTGCCGGCCGCGCTCGAGCCCGGCGACGATCGTCTCGGCGTGGTCGATGGTCGTCGTCAGCGCGCCGAGTGGCGCGGTGTTCTCCTCCGCCTGCCGCAGGGCCGCGTCGATCCGCGGCGCCTGCTTCCCGATCCGGTACGCCAGCACGATGATCGGGGTGACCAGCGCGACCACGGCGACCACGACCACGAGCCCGATGACGAGCCCGACGTTCCAGCCGGTGAGGTCGGCGTCCTGGGCGAGGTTCATGTCAGACTCCCTCGGTCCAGTCGCGCACCGGCTTCAGCGTGGCGTTCACGGAGACCAGGCGGGCCGGCACCGTGCTGGTGCGCTCGGCGATCGACTCGACGCCACCGGTGAGCGTGTCGAGCGTGCGCCTCACGTGTGTCAAGTGGACGATCACGCGGATCAGGGCGACCGCGGTCAGCCCGATGATCAGCGTCGCGGCCACGAGCGTGACCCAGGCTACGGCAGGCATCAGCCCTCCAGGAGTTTCTGCACGCTGCCGGCGTAGCGAACCGCGCCGACCTGGACTTCCTTGATCGTCTCGTCCGTCGTGGCGAGCAGCCCGGACACCGGCGCCAGGCCGTCGTCGAGCGCCACCCCGTCGGCGAGGATCTCGTCGGCGGCGTCGCGGATCCGCTCGACCGCGGCGAGGATCCGGTTCAGCAGGAAGATCACCACCGGCAGTACCACGACGAGCAACGCGATCGCGCCGATCCACCACAGAGCCATGGTCAGCCCGCCTCCCCGGAATCAAAAGTGTTGGTCGCCGTGGGCTTATGGCCGCCCGTCCGGGACGTACTCGTGGTCGCGTCGCGTCTCGTTCCCCTGAGGTGCGGTTGGTGGACACGCGGCTCCAGTGCGGTCATGACCGCCCCATTGCGGCTCGGCGGCGGGTGTTCGAACCGAAGAACCGCCAGAACACCCGTTTCAGTGCGGTCATGGCCGCGGTGAGGCCGATCCCGAGGCCGCTGGCCGAGCTCACCTGGCCGGCCGCGCGCTCCTCGCCACGCAGCCACCGCGGGATGTCCTCGGCGGCGTTGCGGGAGAACTGCTGCACGAGGACGTTGGTGACATCGGTGATCATGCCGCGGCCGTACTGCGCGGCCGCGCCGGAGACCTGCAGGTCCTGCGCGATGTTCACCTTCGTGCCGCCCGCGGCCTTCGCCAGCGTCGCGGTGAGCACCATCGCCGCCTGGCCGCGGCCGCGCTCGTCGGCGCCCGCGGCGTTGATGACGGCCTTGTGGTTGGCCTCGTCCCGCTCGACGATCTCCACGTCACCGGCGAACCGCATCGACACCGGGCCCATCTTGATCGTGACCCGGCCCTTGTAGCTGTTCTCGTCGAGCACCTCGGTCAGCTCCGTACCGGGCAGGTTCGGCGCCATCCGCGGCACGTCGAGCAGGTAGTCCCACACCTTCTCGACCGGCGCGGGCACCTCGAAATCGCTGTTGATGAGCATCAGTCCGCCCTCACCGGTGGCGCCCCGGAGATGTCCGCGCGCGTGTTGATGGCCTCCCACACCCGGTCGGGCAGCAACGGCATGTCGATGTTGCGCACCCCGGTGTCGGACAAGGCATCCAGCACCGCGTTCACGTACGCCGCCGGCCCGCCGACCGCCGCGCACTCGCCGACGCCCTTCGCGCCGATCGGGTGGTGCGGGCAGGGCGTGACGACTTCGTGCAGCTCGAAACCCGGTGTCTCCCAAGCGGTCGGCAGCAGGTAGTCCATATAGTTCGAGCCGACGCAGTTGCCTTCCTCGTCGAACGTGATGAACTGCATGTTCGACATCGCGTACGCCTCGGTGAGCCCGCCCATGATCTGTCCCTCGACGATCATCGGGTTGATGCGCACGCCGCAGTCGTCGACGGCGACGAACCGCAGCACGTCCCACACGCCCGTCTCCGGGTCCACCTCGACGGTCGCGATGTAGCAGGCGAACGGCCAGGTGAGGTTCGGCGGATCGTAGTAGGCGTTGTTCTCCAGGCCCGGCTCCATGCCGTCGGGCATGTTGCCGTACGCGGCCATCGCGCACTCCTGGATCGTCACGCCGCGGTCCGGTGCGCTGCGCACGTAGAACCGGCCCAGCTCCCACTCGACGTCCTCTTCGGACACTTCCAGCAGGTGCGCGGCCAGCTTCCGTGCCTTGGCCCGGATCTTGCGCGCGACCATGGCCACCGCGGCTCCGGCTACCGGCGTTGAGCGCGACGCGTACGTGCCCATGCCGAACGGCGCGGTGTCCGTGTCGCCCTCCTCGACCATGACGTCCGCGGCCGGGATGCCGAGCTCGTGCGCGACGATCTGCGCCCACGTGGTCTCGTGCCCCTGGCCCTGCGTCTTCGCGCCGGTGCGCAGGATCGCCTTGCCGGTCGGGTGCACGCGCAACTCGGCCGAGTCGAACATCTTGATGCCGAGGATGTCGTACTCGCGGCTGTTGCCGGCGCCGAGCGGCTCGGTCATCGTCGAGATCCCGAGGCCCAGCCGCCGCCCGCGCTTGGCCGCTTCCGCCTTGTCCGTCAGGAACTGCTCGTACCCGATCGCCGCCAGCCCGATGTCCAGGCACTTGTGGTACTGCCCGGAGTCGGTGAGGAAGCCGAACGGCGTCCGGTACGGGAACTGGTCGTCCCGCACGAGGTTCCGCCGGCGGAACTCGGCGGGGTCCAGGCCGAGGTCCGCGGCCGCGGCGGCGATCATGCGCTCCTGGAAGTACATCGCCTCGGTGACCCGGAAGGAACACCGGTAGGCGACGCCGCCGGGCGCCTTGTTGGTGTACGCCCCGCGTGCCGTGATGTGCCCGACGGGAATGTCGTAGCAGGCGAACGCGGAGTGCACGAGGCCGATCTTGAACTTGCTCGGCTGCGCGTCGGAGAAGAACGCGCCCTGGTCGGTGTCCGCGTGGAACCGCGCGGCGAGGATCTTGCCGTCGGCGCGCAGCGCCAGCTCGCCGTCGAAGTACATGTCGCGAGCGAACCCGGTGGAGATCAGGTTGCCGAACTTGTCCTCGATCCACTTCACCGGCTTGCCCAGCAGGATCGAGCACAGGATCGAGCAGACGTATCCGGGGTAGACCGGGACCTTGTTGCCGAACCCGCCGCCGATGTCCGGCGAGATGATCCGGATCATGTGCTCCGGCAGCTCGGCCACGAGCGCCACCGCGGCACGGATGATGTGCGGGGCCTGGGTCGTCATGTAGACGGTCAGCTTCTGCGTCGCCGGGTCGAAGTTGGCGATCGAGCCGCAGCACTCGATCGGCGACGGGTGCGAGCGCGGGTAGTGCAGCTTCAGCCGCGACACCACGTCCGCCTGCTCGAACGCGCGGTCGGTGGCCGCCTTGTCGCCGACCTCCCACTGGTAGCAGACGTTGTCGGTCTGCCCCTCCTTGTCGTCGCGGATCAGCGGCGCGCCCGGGGCGAGTGACTGCTCCGGGTTCACGATCGCGGGCAGCGGCTCGTACTCCACGTCGATGGCCTCGCAGCCGTCCTTCGCGATGTACGGGTCGTCGGCCACGACGACCGCGATCTCCTGGCCCTGGAAGCGGACCTTGTCGGTCGCCAGCACGGCCTGCGTGTCGTAGGACAGCGTCGGCATCCACGCGAGGTTGCGCTGCGCGGCCATCTCGCCGGTCAGCACCAGCCGCACGCCGGGGATCTCCCAGGCCTTGCTGGTGTCGATCGACTTGATGCGCGCGTGCGCCACGGGGCTGCGCAGGATCTCCATGTGCAGCATGCCGGGCAGCACGATGTCGTCGGTGTAGTTGCCCTTGCCGCGGATGAAGCGGTTGTCCTCGACCCGCT
>NZ_DATBKY010000214.1:0-28495 GCF_036555685.1 Actinophytocola sp.
TACGTCTACCAGGCGCCGGGCTACAACAACCCGTCCGGCGACGACTGGGCGCTGATCAAGCTGGCCTCGCCGGTGAGCGGCATCCCGACGCTCGCGATCGCGAACACCACGGCCTACGACAGCGGCACGTTCACCGTCGCCGGCTGGGGCGCCGCGGTCGAGGGCGGCGGGCAGCAGCGCTACCTGCTGAAGGCCCAGGTTCCGTTCGTCACCGACGCGCAGTGCGGCCAGGCGTACAGCGAGCTGGTGCCGAACGAGGAGATCTGCGCGGGCAACTGGGACGACGGCGGCGTCGACACGTGCCAGGGCGACTCCGGCGGCCCGATGTTCCGCCGGGACAGCGCGAACAACTGGATCCAGGTCGGCATCGTGAGCTGGGGCTACGGCTGCGCGCGGCCGGAGAACCCGGGTGTCTACTCCCAGGTCAGCACGTTCGCGTCGGCGATCGCCGCCGCGGCGGCGGACCTCGGCGGCGGCGACCCGACGCCGACGTGTGCCACCCAGGCCAATACCACCCGGACGTCGATCCCGGACGCCGGCGCCGCGATCAACAGCCCGGTGACGATCAGCGGCTGCCCGGGCGCGGCGTCGTCGAGCTCCAAGGTCGAGGTGCACATCACCCACACCTACCGCGGTGACCTGCAGATCGACCTGATCGCGCCGGACGGCACGGCCTACCGGCTGAAGAACAGCTCGGGCAGCGACTCGGCGGACAACGTGAACGCCACGTACACGGTGAACGCCTCGTCCGAGACGGCCAACGGCACGTGGAACCTGCGGGTCCGCGACGTGTACAGCGCCGACACCGGCCGGCTCGACAGCTGGAGCCTGACGGTCTGACACTGTCCGGTTGGTCCGAAACGAACGAGGGTCACCCCCGGCGCGTCCGGGGGTGGCCCTCGGGTCGTTTCGCGGGCAAGATACGACCAAGTTACCGTGAGGTAGCACCTCGACGAGGAGTACAGCATGCGAGAAATTGCCGTCCCGCCGCTGGCCACGGTGCCCGATCGCGGTGGCCTGGCAGACGTCGTCTTCGCCAACGCCGACGAGGCCCCCAACACGGTCTCGTTCCGGCGCAAGGTCGACGGTGCCTGGCGCGACGTGACCGCCGCGCAGTTCCTCGCAGAGGTCATCGAGGTGGCCAAGGGCCTCGTCGCGGCCGGCATCGGGCAAGGTGACCGGGTCGGCATCCTGTCCGCGAACTGCTACGAGTGGACCCTGTTCGACTTCGCGGTCTGGGCGGCGGGTGCGGTCTCGGTGCCGATCTACGTGACGTCCTCGGCCGAGCAGATCGAGTGGATCCTGTCCGACTCCGGCGCGACCGCGGTCGTCGTGGAGAACGAGGCGCTCGAGCAGAAGGTCGAGTCGGTCCGCGGGCAGCTGTCCGGCCTCGCGAACGTCTGGCGCATCGACGCCGGCGCGGTCGACAAGCTCGTCTCCGCCGGCAAGGACGTGTCCGACGCGGACATCGAGGACCGGCGCGCCGCGGTCACCCCGGACGACCTCGCCACGATCATCTACACCTCGGGCACCACCGGCCGCCCCAAGGGCGTCGTGCTGACCCACCGGAACCTGTTCGCCTCCATCGGCAACGCGGTCGAGTACCTCGCGCCGATGTTCAAGGGCGGCGAGGGAACCGAGACCAGCACGCTGCTGTTCCTCCCGCTGGCGCACGTGTTCGGCCGCATGGTCGAGGTGGGCGCCGTGCTCGCGCGCGCGACGCTCGGGCACTGGGCTGACGTCAAGACGCTGACCGACAACCTCGCCGCGTTCCGGCCGACGTTCATCCTGTCCGTGCCGTACGTGCTCGAGAAGGTCTACAACGGCGCGCGGCAGAAGGCGCACAAGGACGGCAAGGGCAAGATCTTCGACCTCGCCGCGAGCACCGCGATCCAGTTCAGCGAGGCGGGTCCGCGCGCCGGGCTCGTACTCAAGCTGAAGCACGCGTTGTTCGATCGCCTGGTGTACAGCAAGTTGCGTTCTGCACTTGGCGGACGGGTGGAGTACGCGATTTCCGGCGGCGCCGCGCTCGGCCCGCGGCTGACCCATTTCTTCCGGGGTGTCGGCATCACGGTGTTCGAGGGCTACGGCCTGACCGAGTCGACGGCCGCGTCCGTGGTCAACGCGCCGGGCGCGTTCAAGCCCGGCACCGTCGGCAAACCGTTGCCCGGCACCGCGGTCCGCATCGGTGACGACGGCGAGATCGAGCTGCGCGGCGACGGCGTGTTCACCCGGTACTGGAAGAACGACGCCGCCACCAAGGAGTCCATCGACTCGG
This sequence comes from Actinophytocola sp., assembly GCF_036555685.1. GTDB lineage: Bacteria > Actinomycetota > Actinomycetes > Mycobacteriales > Pseudonocardiaceae > Actinophytocola. The sequence continues at coordinate 2,279 of NZ_DATBKY010000214.1, forward strand.
CCGGCTGGTTCGCGACGGGCGATCTGGGCGACCTCGACGACGAGGGCTTCCTGAAGATAACCGGGCGCAAGAAGGAGATCCTCGTGACGAGCGGCGGCAAGAACGTTGCGCCGTCGGTCATCGAGGACCGGATATCCGCGCATCCGTTGGTGGGCCAGGCTTTCGTGGTCGGCGACGGGCAGAAGTACGTGGCGGCGCTCATCACCATCGACGCGGACTACTTCGCCTACTGGAAGACGACGGCCGGAAAGTCCGAAACCGCGACGGTGTCCGATCTCGCCGACGACGCCGACCTGCTCGCCGAGCTCCAGCGGGCCGTGGACGAGGGCAACCTCGCGGTGTCGACAGCGGAGTCGGTACGCAAGTTCCGCGTGCTGGATACCGAATTCAACCCGGAGAACGGTTACCTGACGCCGTCGCTGAAGCTCAAGCGCAACGTCATCATGAAGGATTTCGCCAGAGAAGTGGACGCGCTATATTCCTGAATTCGTAACCACCTGACAACAGTCGATCACCAGGTAGGGTTTCATCGACCCACAGGTCCTGTTGCCTACTTGGAGGCCATGCGATGGGGCGACACTCGTCGGCCAGGCCACGCGGCGTGCGTGGGCTGCGCTCGCGGTCGCCGGTGATCCTGCTGTCGGCGCTGCTCGTACTCGCCCTGCTGGGCTGGTTCACGTTCGACTTCTTACGTGACCGGCTGCGCGCGTCGAGCTGTGACAGCACGACCGTGGTCAACGTGACCGCGGCCGCGGACATCGCGCCCGTGGTGGCACAGATCGGCAACAAAGTGTCCGAACAGGACGAAGGGTCGTGCTACAAGGTCAACGTGGCGACCCGCGACTCGTCCTCGACCGCCGAGTCGCTCGTCGTGTCCGACGGCACCGAGCGGCCGGACGTGTGGATCCCCGAGTCGACCGTCTGGCTGCAGCGCGCGCAGGAGAAGGGCGCCTGGAACGTGCCGGTGAGCGGCACGTCGATCGCGAGCTCGCCGGTCGTGGTCGCGCTGACCGAGGACACCGCGAACCAGCTCGGCTGGCCGCAGAAGGAGCCCGAGTGGTCGCAGCTGTTCGGGCCGGACGCGCGCAAGCTCGCCATCGGCATGCCCGACCCGGCCCGCGAGCCGACGGGCGTGTCGACCCTGTTCGGCATCCGCCAGCTGATCGGCTCCGGCCCGGCCGCCGGCCAGAAGATCACGAGCGAGCTGCGCCGGCTGTCGCCGAACGTGGTGCCCGAGGCGCCCGACCTGTTCGCCCGCCTGCCCGGTGCGGAGAGTGCGCAGGAGCCGCTGGACGGGTTCCCCACCTCCGAGGTGTCGGTGCTGCGGTACAACGCGAAGCAGAACGGCGCGCCACTGGTGGCGGCGTACGCGCAACCGCCGGTGCCGTCGCTCGACTTCCCGTTCGTGGTGCTGCCGGAGACGAAGCCGGAGAAGCGCGAGGCGGCGGAGCGGTTCCTGAAGGTGCTGATCGGCCAGCAGGCGGCGGAGACGTTCGGCGACGCCGGCTTCCGCACGCCGGACGGCGAGATGCTGCGTGAGCGGGCGGGCGACCGGCGCACGTCGTCGCAGAAGCTGACCCCGCCGCCGATGCCGAGCCCGACCGAGGTCACGGACGTGCTCAACGAGTGGGCGGGCGTCAACCTGAGCGCGCGCATCCAGGTGCTGCTGGACGTGTCGGGGTCGATGAACGAGCCGGTGCCCGGGACCGGGAAGAACCGGATGGCGGTCACGCTCCAGGCGGCCGAGCTGGGCATCGGCCTGATGAAACCGACGACGAAGATCGGCGTCTGGCTCTTCTCCACGAACCTGGACGGGCAGGACAAGGACTACAAGGAGCTGATCCCGGTCAGATCGGTGGCCGACCAGCTCTCCGGTGGCGCGCTGAACACGCTGCGGGCGGTGAAGGCGCTGGAGAACGGCGCGACGGGCCTGTACGACAGCACGCTGGCGGCGTACAGGTCGGCGACGCAGAACTACGAGGCGGGCAGGATCAACCTGGTGGTCGTCCTGACCGACGGCAAGAACGAGGACAGCAACGGCATCAGCCGCGACCAGCTGATCAAGGAGCTGGGCAAGCTGCGCGACCCGCGCCACCCGGTGCAGATCATCGGCATCGGCATCGGCCCGGACATCGACCAGGCGGAGCTGCGCATGATCTCCGGCGCCACCGGCGGCCAGGCCTTCACCACCCCGGACCCGACCAAGATCAGCGACATCTTCTACGCGGCCCTGTCCAAGCTGGTCTGCCAGCCGCCGACCTGCCAACCGCAGCAAGGCGGCTGACCTGCACATACAAAAGTCCGGTTACGGGTTCTCGTAGAGAGTTCCGTCGCCGGAGTTCGTAGTCGGCCGGTAATCGGCGACCGTCAGCCGCGGGCCGATCAACCGCCTCATAGCGTCCGGGCTTCGTCGGCGATAATCTTGGCGTGGATCTGGAACTCGATGAGTGGAACCTGCTCGTAGCAATCGGCTCGCTCGTCGTGGCCATTCTGGTGGCGGCGGTTCCACCGCTACGACGACAGCTCAAAGCCTGGATCGTTCTGCTCGCGCGGCTCGCGGGCACCGACCGTCGTCGCTATCGCAGGTGGTTCCGGGATTTTCACGGCACGGTCCAGAACGTCTACCGGGATCGGCGTGAGGACCTGTCGCTGCGCGACACCTATGTTCCGCTGGCCGCCTATCGCGGTCTCGAGACCGATCGCATCTCTGCCTCAGACGTGCTGAATCACCCCGACCACAGCCGGCTGGTGATTCTCGGTGACCCGGGAACCGGAAAGTCCACCCTGCTGAAGGCATTCGGGACGTCGCTCATCGCCACCGGGCGGGCACGCGACACTACTATCGTCGGAAACTGGACCCCGGTGCTCGTACCATTGCGGCATCTGGCCCGATGGCTTGACCGTGACAGGTCGCAGGACATAACCGGGTTCATCGAGCGAGAGATATTCCGGCTGGCAAAGGTTCGCCAGCCCGCGGCGTTGCTCGAGTCGATTCTCGGCTCGAGAGGGATGGTGCTGTTGCTCGACGGGCTCGATGAGGTGCCCGAGGTGATGCGTTCCGCCGTCCGGTCGGCCGTCCTCGAGTTCGTTACGGAGCACCGGGTCCGCGTCGTACTGACCTGCCGCCAGCAGAACTTTCTCTCGTTGCGATTCGAATGGGTTCCAGCACTGACCGACCGAACATACACTCTTGCGCGCCTGACCGACGACGAGATTCGTGCGTTCATCGCACGACGCCAAGGGGATTTCGACGAGGCCCGGACGCCCACGGACCTCCTCGCGTCGATCGTAAGCTCGGGGACGTTGGAACTGCACCGGATCCCGTTGATCCTGACGGTTTCGATCGCGCTCTACACGCGTTTGCCCGGATACCGAATCCCGACATCGTTGACCGACTTCTACGACGAGATGATCAAGCAGCTCGTCACCCGGCACGATTTCCGGCTCGAGGCTGCGGGTTCGGTCAACGTCTTCCGCGGCGACGACAAGATGCGATATCTCCGGGAATTCGCGTACGTCGCCGCCGCACGGCCGGGACGCTTCGAAGACTTCGCGCTCGACGAGCTCGTAGCCGTCGCTGACCGGATGGCCGATCGGCTGCCGTCCCTACCACGTGGCCAAAGCGAAGCGTTCGTCATCGAGATCATCGAACGCACCGGGCTTCTCGCGCAGACGTCACTGGACGCGGACTACGTCTTCGCGCACAGGTCGATACAGGAGTTCCTCATCGCCCGGAAGCTGCTCGGAGATCCCCGGCAGGGCGCGGAGTTCCTGGCGACGCGGGCAGAAGAGGACGAGTGGCGCCAGGTGGCGGTCTTTTTCGCCGCTTTTGAACACGACCATCTCGAGTCGTTCCTGGCCGAGCTCGCCGATCGGAACCTGGAGCTCGCGGGGCGTTGTCTCGCCGTCGGATCCACGGCGAACCGCGACATCGTGTCGAACATCGTCGATGCGTTGGGTGATCAAGTTTCCGCATCCGATCCCGGAGTGTCGACGCGGGCTCTGTCCGCACTGATCGGCCTTGCGAACGCCGCCCTGCCCTGGGTGCGCGACCTGGCGGTCTCGGCCCTGCTCACCCAGCTCGCGGTATTCCGCACCAACCCCGCCGAGTTCGCGAACCTCGACCGTGACTCGAGCACGCGACTCATCACCGCACTGGCCGAGACCGCCGACCCGGCGGCATTGGAGCTGGTAGCCATGCTCACCGGCATGCCCTCGGCCGACTCCTTGTCGATCATCGGTCCGCTCTGGCGACTCCTGGCGCGTTCCGAGACGTGGCGCGACGAGAGATCGTCACGCAAGATCTTGACCTCACTCCTTCGACTCTGCAACGCGGAAGACGGGCTCCGTGAGCTTCAAGCGCAACCGAACCTTCTGCCGGCGAGCGTAAGGGTCCGCGACGCCTATCCGTTCGAGTACGGCCTCGCCGCTGACTCGAACCTCCCTACACTGCTGGCAACCGCGTGGGAGCACGGCGTGCGGCCCGAAGGAGTGAACTCGTATGTCGACACACTCCGGGATGATTGGTCCGTGCTTTCGACGCTCGAGCGCGACTACCGCAGGCGGGCGACGTTCGTCAAGCTCTTCTGGCCTGCGCGGCTGGTCGTGGTCGCGTCGGCAGTAGCGTCGATCGTGTTGATCCTGCTGGCTGTCGCAACTGGCGACTGGCGAGCACTACTCATCGCGCCTGACGCGACCTGGCTGAATCTCCTGTACCTCGTGCCGGTGGCGGCATCCGCCGGGGCGGCCATCGTGCTCGCAGAGGTGACAGGCGGCGCAGGCACCGACAATTTTCTGCGGTTCCCGCCTGCCATCACCGATTCCATGCCGGACGACAGCCCCAATCTCAGCGGGTGGCACACGCGCGTAAGCGATCTTCGCCGGCTCAGGATCGCCAATCCCGCCGTCCGGTGGAGCGACGATCAGTTCGTCGTGGTCGGCTTCGACGGCCGGCCGTTCATCGAACTCGAGGCCGTTTGGATACTGCCTGCGATCTCCAGCATCCTGCTCCTGCCTGTCGCGGCCGCGCTCCGCATCGCGCTGCCGGCGGAGACGATGGGAATCATCGGCTACCTGGCGATATGCTCGGTTCTTGCATGGACCGTTTTCTGGCTGCCCGCGACTCACTCGTGCTGCCAGGGTGTCAAGGTTCCGCTACGGAGCCGCCACCCAATGATCGGGCTGTACGACGACCCGAAGTGTGGGCACTGGCTGGTTCCGCTCCGCCAGCACCCGCCGGCCGGACCCCGTCGTTCGTAGGTTTTTCGGACCGGGTCGTCGTAGCCGACGTTCGCCAACTCGACCGCGATCGGCGTGCGAGACCCACGCCCAAGAGGTGTGGGCAGGTCAAGGCCAGGCGGGGCAGTGCCACGCCTCGCCGTCCCATTCCACGAGGAACGGGTAAGCACGTGCCGTTGACTACCGTCTCAGGAATCGAGCACGGCGGCGACGGCTTCGATCTCCACAAGCTGATCGTCGTAGCCGAGCACTGTGACGCCCATCAAGGTGCTGGGGACGTCGTGGTCACCGAACGAGTCCCGGACTACCTCCCAGGCTGTCACCAGGTCCTCCCGGCGGGTTGACGCGACGAGAACCCTCGTGCTGATGACGTCGCGGAGTGATGCACCGGCCTCGGACAGAGCGATCCGCATATTCTCCACGGCTTTCGCCGCCTGGCCCGCGTAGTCCCCAACCGCGGCCGTGGATCCGTCCGCGTTCAACGGACACGAACCGGCAAGGAAGATCAGTCGTGATTGGGCAGGTGCCGTGGCCGCGTACGCGTACTCGGCGACGTCGGACAGGGAGGAGGAGCGGATCAATGTGATGCCACGGGCCATTGTCGTCCCTTCGCGATCAGGCATGAGGCGCCGCCATCCTCACAAAGATTCCCTCGGACCGCCCCTTGTTATCCGGCCAAGTCGTGCCCCATCAGAGCAACGGGATGAACTTGACAAGATCCATAGGGCCCAGTTGCCGGCCACAGCAGAGCGGCCGACCGATAGGCCGCGTGCGCTGTGACACCTTGCGCCGTCGAGGTCGTGCACCGCACCATCGGAGGCGCGGGCCCGCGGGCCGCGGCGTGTGCCGGTGGCTGATCGCGGCTGCCGGGCGCCGGCCGGACCCCTTCGTTCGTAGGTTTCTTTCGGCCCGGCAGGCGTAACGGTTTCGGAGCCACCACGATGAGGGGAGCGAGGTCGGGACCCGAGCGAGGCGATCAAGGGAGTGCCGTGTCCGTCGACCAGGAGGTGGCCGCGCCGCGACACCTGGGTTCGCGCCGTGCCTCGAAGAGGTCCGCCATCGCGATCGCCGCGCTGGTCACCGCCCTCGTGCCCTTCGTCGTGCACGCCGTGGCCAGCCTCAACGGGTACTTCGGCCAGGACGACTTCATCCTCACCTACCGCGCCGCGCACGCCGCGCCCTACGACCTCTCCTTCCTCTTCCAGGACTACAGCGGGCACCTCCAGCCAGGTGCCTTCCTCCTCGCCTGGATCGTCACCACCATCGCGCCGCTCAACCACACCGTCGCCGTGCTGCCGCTCCTCGCCACGCACGCCGTCACCCTGTGGCTGGCCTGGCGCGTCCTCGTCCGCCTCTTCGACAGGCGCTGGGTGACCATCCTGCCCTTCGCGGTGCTCGCGGGGTCGCCGGTCATCCTCTTCCCCACCCTCTGGTGGGCCTACGGCATGCAACTGCTCCCCTTGCTGCTGGCCATGTTCGCCGCGCTGGACGCGCACCTGCGCTACCTCGACACCGGGCACGCGAAACACGCGGTGGCGGCCGTCGCCTGGACCGTCTTCGGGCTCGCGTTCTACGAGAAGGCCGCGCTGATCCCCGCCGTCCTGCTCGGCGTCACGGTCCTGCTCGCCCCGCGCGACGAGGTCGCGCCGATCGTGTGGACGCTGCGCCGCCACCGCTTCGTCTGGCTCGCGTACGTGCTGCTCGTCGCCGGCTTCGCCGTGCTGTACCTCAACCTCACGGCCAGCCAGGCGAGCGGCGAGCCCGTCACCAGCCGCACGATCGTCGAGTTCGCCGGCCGGTCCATTGTGGACACGCTGCTGCCCGGCATGTTCGGCGGCCCGCTCACCGACTCCGGCGGCGGCGCCGCGTGGTCCACCCCGCCGCCGGTCGTGCGGATGGTCGCCGTGCTGGCCGCGATCGCGGTGATCGCCGTCAGCTCGGTCCGCTCGCGGCGCCGCGCGCTGCTGCCGTGGCTGTTCCTCGCCGCGTACCTCGCCGTCGACATCACGCTCGTCGCGGCGACCCGGCTCGGCGTCGTGGGCCCGGCCGTCTCGACCGACCCGCGCTACATCGCCGACGCCGTCCCGGTGGCCGTGCTGTGCGCCATGTTCGCGTTCCTGCCCGCGGGCGAGCCGCGCCGGCCCGAGCAGCCACAGACCCACCTGGCGGTCCTCGCGGTCACCGCCCTGCTGCTGCTCGGGTCGATGGTGAGCTTCCTGCGGCTCGCGCCCGCCCTGCAGTTCCACAACGCCCGCGACTACGTCGACAAGGCACGCGAGGCGCTCGCCGAACGCCCCGGCATCGTCCTGTTCGACGGCGGCGTCCCCGGCGACATCATGATCGACTGGTTCCTCGACGACGCGTCCGCGTCCCGCGTGGTCGGCCTAGTGCCGGAGCACCCGCGGTTCGACCGGCCCGCCGAGGAGATCTACCAGCTCGACCGCACGGGCGAACCCCAGCCGGTACTCAACCTGCAGACGTCCGTCACGGCCGTGCCCGGCCCGGTGAAGGACTGCGGCTACCTCGTCGAGGACGGCGTCGTGCGCATCCCGCTGCACCGCGCCGTGCCCGGCCGGCAGATCGTGCGCATCGGCTACTACACGTCGGACATGGGGCCCGGCACGGTCCGCGCGGGCGGCAGGTCCTACCCGGTGCGCTTCACCGACGGGCTGCACGTCATCCACGTCGTCGCGACCGGCCCGTTACTGGAGATCGTGGTGAGCCGCAGCCAGGACATCGCCCCGCTGTGCGTGACGAACGTCCAGGTCGGCGTGCCCCCGGCGCCCTGATGCCGACCGCACGGTTCGACGCCGCGGTCCGGGCCGGGATCGCACGAAGGCGAACAGCGGACGCGGCTCAGAACGGGTCGTACGGGCCGTGGTGGCCGAACCAGGCCGCCACCCGGTTCAGCCGCAGCCGCCGCAGGATCTTGACGAACACGTTCCGCGAGAACCAGGGCAGCTGGGCCACCACGCGCAGCCGGTCGGCGAGTGACGGCCTGGCCAGGCGGAACCGGGCGAGCGAACGGCTGCGGTCGACGTAGGTGTAGCGCGCACCGAACAGCACCTTCACGATCGTGCCGAGCGTGACGCCGATCGACGAGAAGCAGTCGTGCACCAGGATCTCGCCGCCGTCGGGCAGGTGGGCCGACCAGCGCAGGTCGTCGGTGTAGGTCCAGTAGTCGTGCTTGCCGTCGACGTAGAGCAGCTCGAACTTGCGGTCCCAGGTCGGCCGCAGCTTCGTCGAGTAGCCGACGACGAGCTCCACGACATCGGTCAGCCCGGCGGCCGAGACGTTGGCCTCGAATCGGTCGCGGGTCGACGCGCCACCGAACAAGCGGCCGTCCACGAACGCGTCGACGGCGATCACCCGGGCGCCGACCCGGCGGGCGGCGTGCCCCAGGATCACGGTGGATCGGCCCTGGTGGCTGCCGATCTCGAGCACTGTCGAACCAGGCTCGAGCCGCAGCACGGCATCCCACAGCATCCTGGCCTGACCTTCGGTCAGCCAGCCCGGAATGTCCGAAACCGACTCCCAGACGTGGTCGAAGTCCACCCGCACCCGCCTCGATGAGCCAACTTTGGTCGGGTCACCTTAGCCCTAGTATTCGAGCGATGTTAACCACCGGTAGTACCGTCTCCGGCGCCCTGCGGCGCCGGTTCGCCGGGCTGCCGCGCAATCCGGCGGCGTGGGTCATGCTGGGCCTCACGCTGCTGTCGTTCCTGCAGCGTCCGGGCCGCACGACGTTCGACACCAAGCTCGACCTCGCCGTCGACCCGATCGCGTTCCTGGGCCGCGCGCTGCACCTGTGGAACCCGGAGGCCACCGGCGGCGAGCTGCAGAACCAGGCCTACGGCTACCTGTTCCCGATGGGCCCGTTCTTCGCCGCCGGCCAGCTGCTCGGGCTGCCGCCGTGGCTGACCGAGCGGATCTGGTGCGCGCTGCTGCTGTGCCTCGCCTTCGGCGGCATGCTCGCGCTGACCCGCGCACTGCGCATCGGCAGCGAGCCCGCCCGCTTCGCCGGCGCCCTCGCCTACGCGCTCGCGCCGCGCATGCTCACCGAGATCGGCTCGCTGTCGGCGGAGATGCTGCCCGCGGTCTGGCTGCCGTGGGTGCTGCTGCCGCTCGTCAAGGCCAACCGGATCGGCTCGCCGCGGCGCGCGGCCGGGCTCTCCGCGCTCGCCGTGTTCGCCATGGGCGGGATCAACGGCGCGATGGTGCTGATGGCGCTCGTGCTGCCGTTCCTGTGGCTGGTGACCCGCCGGTTCACCCGCGAGCACGTGAAGCTCTGCGCGTGGTGGTGCGTCTCGGTCCTCGCCGTGTGCCTGTGGTGGATCCTGCCGCTGCTGCTGCTCGGCGAGTACAGCCTCCCGTTCCTCGACTACATCGAGTCGGCGTCGAACACGACCGCGCCGATGTCGCTGTTCCAGGTGCTGCGCGGCACGAACCAGTGGGTCGCCTACGTCGTGGCCGGCACGCCGTGGTGGCCCTCCGGCTTCCTGCTCATCGACAACCCGGCGCTGATGCTCGTGACCGGGCTGGTCGCCGCGATCGGGCTGTACGGGCTGGTCCGCCCGCGGCTGCCGGAACGCCGGTTCCTCGTGCTCAGCGTCGTCACCGGCGTGACGCTGCTGACCATCGGCTACGTCGGCACCCTCGACGGCCCGTTCGCCGACACCGTCCGCGGCCTGCTGGACGGCCCGCTCGCGCCGCTGCGCAACGTGCACAAGTTCGAGCCGGTCCTGCGGCTGCCGCTGGTCCTCGCGTTCACGCACGCGCTGACCGGCCGGCTGCCGGGCATGGCCCGCGGCACGTCCCCGCTGCGCGCCACCCGCGCGCGGCTCGCGGTGGCCGCCGTGCTCGTGACGATCATGGCCGCGCCCGCGTGGTTGTTCACGCTGCGGCCCGGGCCGGGCTGGGACGAGGTGCCGGACCACTGGCAGCAGGCGCTGGCCTGGCTCGGCGAGCGGGACGCGAACGCGCGCACGCTGCTGCTGCCCGGGTCGGGGTTCGGCGACTACACGTGGGGCCGCACGGTGGACGAGCCCGCGCAGCCGCTGGCCCGCTCGCCGTGGGCGGTGCGCAGCCAGATCCCCCTGGGCTCGGAGGGCAACACCCGGCTCATGGACGCGGTCGAGGACGCGCTCGCCGACGCGCGCGGCTCACCCGCGCTGGCCGGCTTCCTCGCGCGGGCCGGTTACCGGTTCGTGCTGCTGCGCAACGACCTCGACCAGCACCGAACGGACGCGCCCTCGCCCGCCGCGATCCGCGCCGGGCTCGAGGGCTCGGACGGGCTGCGCCGGGTCGCCGACTTCGGGCCGGACGTGAAGCTCGACGGCGTCGGCAGGGCACCTTCGCTCGAGGTGTACGAGGTGCGGACCCAGGTGCCCCGCGCCAGCGTGGTGTCCACACAGGACATTCCGACGGTGAGCGGTGGCCCGGAGTCGTTGCTGCCCCTGCTCGAGGCGGGCATGCTCGACCCGAAGGCACCCGCGATGCTCGCCGGCGACGGGGCGCTGCCGGAGTCGCGCGAGTGGCTCGTCACCGACGGGCTGAGATACCGCGAGCGCAACGTCGGCCGGGTGCGGGACAACCTCTCGGAGACGCTGACCGCGGACGAACGTCCGCGCCAGCGGCGGCCGTCCACCGACGTGCTGCCCTTCCGCGGCCGTGACCACCAGACCGTGGCGGCCTACCGCGGGATCCGCGACGTGACGGCGTCGACGTCGATCAGCTACGCCGACGCCGCGAGCCCGAGCGACCCGTCCGGCCTGCCGTTCGCCGCCATCGACGGCGACCTGCTGACGTCGTGGCGCTCGTCGAGCTTCGACGGGCCGGCCGGCCAGTGGCTCGAGGTGGAGCTGGACACGCCACGCCAGGTCAGCGAGGTCTCGGTGGCGCTCGTGGACAGCCTGCGGGTCGGCTGGCCGGTGACGAGGATCCGGATCACCACGGACAACGGCAGCGCCGAGCACGAGGTCCAGCGCGGCGGCGCGCCGCAGAAGTTCACCGTGCCGCCGGGGCTGACCAGCACGGTGCGGGTGACGATCGTGGCGGTCGCGGCCGGGCGGCAGACGGGCAACGCGGGCATCTCCGAGCTGAACATCCCCGGCGTGACCGCGAACCGCGCGCTGTCGGTACCGGCCGACGTGGCGCCCGCGCCGGACCAGCGCACGAGCTTCGCGTTCACCCGCGGCTCGCAGCCGCGCTACGCGTGCGTGGCCGGCGCCTGCGACGGCGGCCGCGCGCGCTCGGGCGAGGAGCCCACGGGCATACACCGGCTTTTCCGGACCCAGGCGAAGGAGAACTACCGGGTCGAGGGCACCGTGCTGCCCGCGGACGGCGGCACGAACCCGGTGACCGTGCCCGGGTTCCAGGTCAAGTCGTCGACCCAGCTCACCGGCGACCCGACCGCGGGCCCGATCGCGGCGGTCGACAGCAACCCCGAGACGACGTGGATCGCCGACACGACCGACGAGCGGCCGACGCTGACGCTCTCCTGGGACACCCCGAAGGAGATCACCGGCCTGCACGTGAACGTCGACAAGGACTCGGGTGCCTCCCGGCCTACCGACCTGCTGATCACCGTGCCGCAGGGCGAGCAGGCCGTGCCGGTCACCCCGGAGGGCGAAGCGGACTTCACGCTGACCACCAAGTCGATCCAGATCACCGTGCTGGCCATCGACACCAAGCCGGGCCGGCCGGCGGGCATCACCGACCTGTCGATCGACGGCGTGGACATCCCGCGGCTGGCGCGCGACACGCCGTTCACCGTCCCGTGCGGCCGCGGCCCGGAGCTCGAGCTGGACGGCTTCCGTTACCAGACAACGGTTTCCGGCACGCTCGCCGACTACCTGAACCACCGCCCGCTGCCGTTCTCGACCTGCCGCGACCTCGAGGGCGGCGTCGACCTCGAGCCCGGCGACCACGAGCTGAACACCGATCCGTCGGACCAGTTCGTCGTCCAGGACCTGCGCCTGCTGTCCACATCGGGCACCCCGGCGCCGCGGCCGCGCGGCCACTCGGTCACCGAATGGGACGTCACGCACCGGGAGATCCAGGTGCGGCCCGGCGCGGAGGCGATCCTTTCGGTGCCGGAGAACGCCAACAACGGCTGGGTGGCCAAGCTCGACGGCCGGACGCTCAAGCGGGTGCGGGTGGACGGTTGGCAGCAGGCCTGGCTCGTGCCGGAAGGGCAGGGCGGCACCGTCGTGCTCGACTTCGCGCCGGACGGCCAGTACCGCACCCGGCTCGCGGTCGGCGGGCTCACCGCGCTCGTCCTCGTCGGCTCCGTGCTGATCCCGGTGCGCCGCCGCCGGCCGATCGACGTGCGGGCCGGCGCGCGGCGGTGGCTGCCGTTCGTGCTCGTCGGCCTGATCGTCCTGCTCGGCGGGATGCTGCCGGTGGTGCTGCTGATCGCCTGCCTGCTGCTGCGCTCGCTGTGGTCACCGGCACCGCGCGCCATCGCGTTCGGCGGCGCGGCGTTTGCGTGCGTGGTGGCGGTGACCGGGCGGCTGCTCGACCACGGCCAGGCGTGGGCCTACGGCTGGCTCGCGCAGGCCTCGCTACTGCTGTCCCTGGCCGCCGTCGTGTCGTCCTGTGTGGACTGGTTCGACTCGCCGCGACCGGATCTCGATGACCGCGCCGGCGAGGACCAGCAGGCTCGTCGAGATGGCGGCGGCGGTGACCACCTGAGTCAGTTCATCGTGGAGCCACGTCGTCACCAGGACGATCTCGACCGCCACGGCGAGCCAGAGCAGCAGCGTTGACTTGCGGTCGGCACTCGCGATCCGGGAGAACAGCAGGATCTGCACGAGCGAGAGCATCGACCCGACGAACGCGAACGGCCAGATGGGGATGTGCGCGCCGGCGTAGTCCTCGCCGCCGATGATCGCGACGATCGTCGGGCCCATGAGCGCGGCGCCGAGGATCACCAGCGCGTCGAGCGCTGCGCAGATGCCGAGCGCGCGGGGCACCATCCGCCGGCGGCCCTCCTCGCTCGCGAGCTTCGGCAGCACGAGGATCGCGACGGCCTGCGGCAGCCAGTAGGCGATCTTGGTGACGATCGCGCCGACCGCGTACTCGCCTGCCTCGTGGGCCGGCAGGTGGTGGCGGGCCAGCACGAGGTCGAGGTTCACCAGCAGGACGAGCGCGAGCATCGCCTGGACCGCGTGCAGGACCTCACCGACGTGGCCCTTGTGGTGGCGGGCCGGGCGCGGCCGGCCGCAGACCACCCAGCCCGCGGTCGCGACCGCCGCCGCGCCGATCACGGTGCCGGCGAGCGCGCCGGTCGCGCTGCGGAACACGACGAGCCCGACGACCGTGCCGCCGATCCGGCCGACCGCCTCGAACGCGAGCATCCCGGCCAGCGTCGCGAACCGCTGCGAGCCCTGCAGGATGCCGTAGGACAGGCCGATCAGCGTGATCGACATCAGCGAGATCGCGACGAACAGCGCCGGCCAGATCGTCTCCAGGTGCAGCAGCACCATCAGCAGCGGCGCGCCCGCGAGCGCCACGGCCGTGACGGTCCCGCTGGTCGCGAAGCCCAGGGAGTACAGCTGTCCGGTGTCGCGTGTGGACAGCGGCGCCCGCTCGCTGATCCGGGCGACGCGCAGGGCGGCCACGGTCTGCAGCCCCATGGCCGGCACCGCGCCGACCACCAGCACGGCGAGCAGCGAGCTCAGCTCGCCGAAAGTCGCGGGCTCGAGCAGCCGCGCGGCGACCACGTTCAGCAGGTACGACGCGGCCTGCGTGCCGGCGACTCCGATGGAGACGAGGAGTGCCGCGACCCGCACCCGTTCCGAGGTCTTCACTGCCACGGGCACCTCCGGTTACCGGCGGGTAGGAAGGCGACTGTAGTCCAGCGAAATGCACGCGAACACCCTCGAGAAGGCTGATATGGTCGCGGCTGAGCCGAACGTTTTCGAGGAGTTCGTCCGTTATGTGAGTTGACACGGCATTCCGGATCCCGTCCGCCGCGTCGAGAGCACTCACATGTCTTCGATCGTCTGCACGAACCTGTCCTTCTCCTGGCCCGACGGCACGCCCGTCTTCACCGGCCTGGCCTTCACCGCCGGACCGGGTCGCACCGGGCTCGTCGCGCCCAACGGCGCCGGCAAGTCGACGCTGCTGCGGCTCGTCTCGGGCGAGCTGGCGCCGGCCTCCGGCACCGTCACGGTCGACGGCGTGCTCGGCTACCTGCGGCAGACGCTGCCGCTGACCGGTTCGCTGACCGTCGCGGACGCGCTGGAGATCGCGCCGGCGGTCCGCGCGCTGGCGGCGATCGAGGCGGGCGACGCGAGCGAGGAGCACTTCGGCGCGGTCGGCGCGGACTGGGACATCGAGGAGCGCGCCCACGCCGTGCTGGACCGGCTGGGCCTCGGCGGCATCGCGCTGGACCGGCCGCTCGGCACGCTCAGCGGCGGCGAGGTGGTCTCGCTCGGGCTCGCCGCACAGCTGCTGAAGCGGCCGGACGTGCTGCTGCTCGACGAGCCGACGAACAACCTGGACCGGGACGCCCGCCGCCGGCTCGCGGCCGTGCTCGACGACTTCGCCGGCTGCCTGCTGCTGGTCAGCCACGACCGCGAGCTGCTCGACCGGATGGACCGGATCGCCGCGCTCGAGCCGGCCGGGGTGGCCGTCCACGGCGGCGACTTCGCCTCGTACGAGGCGGCGCGCCGGGCCGCGCGCGAGGTCGCCGAGCGGAACCTGCGCGGCGCCGAACAGGACCTCAAGCGGGAGAAGCGCGAGCTGCAGCAGGCGCGCGAGCGGGCGGCGCGGCGCGCGAGTGCCGGGGCGCGGTCGAACGCGGACATCCCACGGATCGTGCGCGGCACGCTGCAGCGGCGCGCGCAGGAGTCCGCGGGCCGGGCGGACGGCGTGCACACCCAGCGGGTCGGCGCGGCGCGGGCGCGGGTAGCCGAGGCGGACCGGGCGCTGCGCGCGGGCCCGTCGCTCGCGCTGTCGTTGCCGGACACGGCGGTGCCGGCCGGGCGGACGGTCTTCCGCGGGTCGGGCCTGCGGGTGCGGTCGCTGTTCGCGGACGTCGACCTGACGATCCGCGGGCCCGAGCGGATCGCGCTGACCGGGGCGAACGGCGCGGGCAAGTCGACGCTGCTGCGAGTGATCGGCGGCCTGCTCGAGCCGTCCGCCGGGTCGGCGCGGCTGGCCGACGGGCGGGCCGCGTACCTGTCGCAGCGGCTCGACCTGCTCGACCCCTCGCTGGGCACGCGGGCGAACCTGGCCGCGTTCGCGCCGCGCCTGCCGGTCACCGACGCCATGCACCTGCTGGCGCGGTTCCTGTTCGCCGACGAGCGGGCGAACGTGCCGGTCGGCGCGCTGTCGGGCGGCGAGCGGCTGCGGGCGACGCTGCTGTGCGTGCTGTGCGCGGAGCCCGCGCCGCACCTGCTGCTGCTCGACGAGCCGACGAACAACCTGGACCTGACGAGCATCGAGCAGCTGGTGTCGGCGCTCGCCGCCTACCGCGGTGCGTTCGTGGTGGTCAGCCACGACGAGCGGGTCCTGGCGGAGATCGGCCTCACCCGGCGCGTCCGGCTGGCGGACGGCTCGCTGACCGAGGAGTGAGCCGTATCCTCGCCGCCGCGGCCGGCGTTGCCTCGACTCGAGGTGAGCGATGAGTTCCCGGATCGTCGCGTGTCTATGTGTTCGAGGAGGCGGGACATGACTGACCTGCGCGAGATCCTGTCATCGCACGTCGACGCCGGCACGTTGCCGGGCGCGGTGGGCATCGTCGCCCGCGGCGAGCGGATGGAGGTGGCGGCCGTCGGCGCGATGGCGCTCGGCGGTCCGCCGATGACGCGCGACTCGATCTTCCGCATCGCGTCGATCACCAAGCCGATCACGGCCGCGGCGGTCATGACCCTGGTCGAGGACGGCCTGCTGGCGCTCGACTCGCCGGTGCGCGAGTGGCTGCCGGAGCTGTCGTCGCCGATGGTGCTCCGCACGCCGTCGTCCCCGCTCGACGACGTCGTGCCGGCCGTCCGGCCGATCACGGTGTTCGACCTGTTGAGCGCACAGGCGGGGTTCGGCTTCGCGGCGGACTTCTCGCTGCCGGGTGTGCGGGCGCTGGCCGGCGTGCAGCGCGACGGCCGGGAGCCGCAGAGCTTCCCGCCGCCGGACGAGTGGATGGCGGCGCTCGGCCGGTTGCCGTTGCTGTACCAGCCGGGCGAGTCGTGGCTGTACGACACGTGCTCGGCGGTGCAGGGCGTGCTGGTGGCGCGGGTGACGGGCGAGACGCTGCCGGACTACGTGGCGTCGCGGTTGCTGGAGCCGCTCGGCATGGTGGACTCGGGCTACGTGGTGCCACCGGGTTCGCTCGACCGGTTCACGTCGTACTACCGCACGGACCTGTCCCTGGCGGACGCGCCCGACGGCCAGTGGAGCACGATGCCGGCGTTCCCGCTGGGCAGCGGCGGCATGGTCGGCACGGCGGACGACTGGCTGTCGTTCGGCGAGATGTTGCTGTCGGGCGGCGTCACGGCTTCCGGCCGGCGCGTCCTGTCCCCCGAGTCGGTCTCCTTGATGACGACGGACCACACCACGCCGGCGCACCGCGAGATCGGCTCGCTGTTCCTGGAGGGCCAGGGCTGGGGCTTCGGCGGCGGCGTGGACATCTCGCGGCAGGACCCGTGGAACGTGCCGGGCAGGTACGGCTGGGTAGGCGGCACCGGCACGACGGCCCACATCATCCCGGCCACGGGCACGGTGGCGGTACTGCTGGCACAAGTGGCCACGGAGGACCCGGTCCCTCCGAAGTGGATGCGTGACTTCTGGCTCTACGCAGCCAACTCCTGACCGCCCCGCACCCGCAGGACGGTCCGGCACACCCGACCCGAGCTCGCGCGCACGCGCGTGCAGAACGCAAGAAACGTAGCCCCCACCCTCTCCGGGGGCACCCCTCGTGACCGTCAGTTTACCGGGGAGGGCTGACAATTCTGCGTGCTCGGTGTCGGCTGTGGACAAGGAGGCGGCTTGGGGACAACTCGTCGCTTCCTGGTGCCCGCCGTGTGTGCCGCGATGGCGCTCGCCGTGCTCGCACCGCTGTTCGGGCGTGGGTTCGTGCTCGTCTACGACATGGTGTTCGCGCCCCGGCAGGACCTGCTGCCCGACACGCTCGGGCTCGGCACCGCCCTGCCGCGCGCCGTGCCCGCGGACGCGGTCGTCGCGCTCGCCACCCACGTCGTCCCGGGGGACCTGGTTCAGCAGCTCGTCCTCGCCGCCGCCCTGTTCGCCGGGCCGCTCGGGGCCGCGCGCTACCTGAAGGACGAGCCGCCCGGCGTGCAGGTCGTCGCGGCCGTCGCGTACGGGTGGAGTGCCTACGTCGCCGAGCGGCTGTTCATCGGGCACTGGCCCTACCTGCTCGCCTACGCCAGCCTGCCCTGGATCGCCCGCTTCGCCAGGAAACCCAGGACTGCCAAGGCGACCAAGAAATCCACGGCAACCAAGAAACCCGCGGCGGCCGAGAGCCCCAAGGCGGCCGCGCGCCTGATCCTCGCCATGGCGCCCGCCGTCCTCACCCCGGCCGGCGGCATCCTCGCCGCGGGCACGGCCGTCGTCGCCGGCGGGGTGCGCAGGCTCTGGCTCACCGCCACGGTCTCCGTCGTCCTCAACGCGCCCTGGTGGGTCCCCGCCGTCCTGCACCCGGGCGGCGGGCTGTCCGACAGCGCCGGCGTCGAGGCGTTCGGCGCCCGCGCCGAGAGCTGGGGCGGCACGCTCACCAGCCTGCTCGGCCTGGGCGGCATCTGGAACGCGGAGGTGGTCCCCGCCAGCCGCACCAACCCGGTCGTACCCGTGCTTATCCTCGCGGTCACCGCCGTCGCGATCATCGGCATGCAGCACCTGCCCAGGGGGATGGTCGGCCTCGGCGTCGCCGGCCTCGTGCTGGCGCTCGTGGGCGGCACGGCTGCCCTCGGCTGGGTCGTCGAGCACGTCCCAGGCGCGGGGCTGCTCCGCGACTCGCAGAAGTGGGTCGCCTGGTGGGCGCTGCCGCTCGCGCTCGGGTTCGCCCTCGGCGTCCGGCAGGCGGCGGAAGCGCTGAAACGCGGCCGGAAAGCCGTGCTCGCCGGCGCCGCGATCATCCCCATCGCGATGATGCCCGACCTCGCCTGGGCCGGCTGGGGCCGCCTCGCCGCGGTCGACTACCCGCAGGACTGGGCCGCCGTCCGCCAGATCCTCGAGACGAGCACGCGGGACGGCGACGTCGTGACGGTCCCGTTCGGAGGGTTCCGCCAGTTCGGCTGGAACGACGGGCGCACCCAGTACGACCCCGCGCCGGCCTACCTGCCGCGCACCACGGTCGTCGACGACACGCTCGTCGTGGACGGCCACCCCGTGCCCGGCGAGGATCGCCGCGCGGCCGCCGTGCGCACGGCGCTCACCGACGGTCGTGACCTCACCGAACTGGGCATTCGCTGGGTCCTCGTCCAGCACGGCACGCCGGGCCGGGTCCCCGCGAACCTGCTGATTTCCGACGAAAGGATCTACCACGGCCGCTGGCTGGACCTGTATGAACTGGGTGGACCGACGCAACCGGACACGACCGGCCGGCCACCGAAGGCCCCGGTCATCGCGGCGGACGTGTTAGCACTTGCGACGGTGACGCTATGCTTGTTGTGGCTTGTGTTACCGGCCGGTAGCCTAAGGCGGTCCAGCCGTCGGACTCGGGAGTGAGACGTGGGAAAGCTGGTCGGCGCAATCGCATCCGTCCTGGTCGGGCTCGCGCTCGCGACAGGCGTCGCGGTCGCGGTGTCGTCGGCATCGGCACCGGACAAGAGCGTCAACCTCGAGGATCCGGCCGCGCCCAACGGTTCCGCGGGCACGCAGTCCGGTGACTCGGTCAACTACGGCTCGAGCACGCCCTGACCGCGCGCTCGTTCATCGCCTGATCAGTCGCCCCTGATCACGTACCAGGTCGACCGCCAGTGCGTCGACCGGTCGTCCACCGTCCGCGACGCCACGACCGACCCGCCCGCCGCCCCGACGACCTTCCGCAACCGCTCCGGCGAGTAGGGGGTCATCCGCATCGGCGCCGGGTAACCCAGGAAGAGCTGCTGCGCCCGCCGGATGAGCCAGCCCGGCGCGAGGCGCCACACCGCCCCCTTGAACGTCCACAGCGGACGCGTCGTGCACTGCAGCAGTGCCACGCCACCGGGCCGCAGGACCCGCACGAACTCCGCCAGGTACCCGTCGATCACCGACGGGGGCAGATGCTGCAGCACGAGCTCGGAGTAGACGAGGTCGAACGACGAGGCCGGGAACTGGCCGAGGTCGTCGCTCTCGTTGAGCACGAACGTGCAGCGGCCGGATTCGTCCAGCTCACGCGCCACGTCGAGCATCGGCGGCGACACGTCGGCACCGACCACCTCGTCGGCGTGCTCGGCCAGCGCCTGGGACAGCCTGCCCGCGCCGCAGCCGAAGTCCAGCACGCGACCCCAGCGCGGCCCGGCACCCAGCTCGTCGAGCCAGGTCACCGAGGCCGCGACGTCCGCCCGGCCGGTCGCCAGGAACTGCGTGGGGTCCCAGCGCCCGCCCCGCTTGTCGGTGGCGACGTACACCGCCCACAGCGGGTCCTCCTCGCCGAGCCGCACCCAGTCACGGCGCACACCATCGAAGCTGTCGTCGTAGTTCACTCGAGGCATTGAGCGCGACTACCGTCCGGCGGCCTCGACGAGCACCGCTTCGAACTCCGACACGCTGTGCTCCCAGGCGAAGGTGCCCGCCCGGTCGCGGCCGGCGTCGCCCATCGCGTTCCGCAGCTCGGCGTCCGCGAGCAGCCGGTCGACCTGGCTCGACAGCTCGTCGAAGTCGTCCGCCAGCAGGCCCGTCTCGTGGTCCACAATGGACTCCGCGACACCACCGGCGCGGCGGTAGGCCACCGACGGCACGCCATGCGCGGCCGCCTCCATGATCACGATCCCCCAGCCCTCCTTGACCGACGGGCACAGGTGCACCCAGGAGCGGGCGAGGATCTCGTGCTTGTCCTGCTCGTCGACGAAGCCGTGCAGCGTGACCCGGTCCGCGACGTCGCGCTGGTCCACGTGCCGGCGCAGGTTGTCCAGCCACCAGCCGTGCCCGACGATCTCGAGCCGCAGCTTCGGCCACCGGTGCGCGAGGCGCGCCACGATGTCCACCGCGTGCTCGACTCGCTTGTGCGGCACCACGCGGCCCACGACGACCAGCGTCGGGTCCTTGTCGCGTTCCGCACGCACCGGCGGCGGCTCGTCGAGCCCGTTGCGCACCACGGTGGTCCGCGAGGTCGCGATGCCGAGCCCGGCGAGCTCGCGCTTGGTCTCGTCGGAGACCGTGAGGTAGCGGCAGTTCCGGTACAGCAGCGGGGCGAGCCGCGACTCGATCCACCAGCCGATCTTGCCGAGCACCGGGCCCACGACCGCCGACCACTGCTCGCGGTGCACGTGGTGCACGAGCACCAGCACCGGGCAGCGTGCGACCAGCCGGGAGAAGAACGGCATGCCGGCCTGGACGTCGACGATCACGTCGGGCCGCAGCCGCAGCACCGCCAGCATCGCGAACAGGTAGACCCCGAACCGGCCACCGCGGCGGCGGAAGCGCACGCCGTCGACCACCTCGTCGGACGGGCCGTTCACGTGCGCCGCGCACTGGATGGTCACCCGGTAGCCGCGTCTCGCGAGGCCCTCGGCCATCCGCTCGACGTAGCGCTCGGAGCCACCGCCTTCCGGGTGCTTGGTGTCACGCCAGTTGACGAACAGCACCGCCGGACGGGTGTCGCGTTCGCGGCCCATAAAATCTCCGCATCGAGAGTGATAGGTTACCGGCCGGTACAGTGGACCAAAAGAATCATGGAAGCGGAACCCCCAATGGTAGGTAGCGGAACACGAACCGATTCAGTAAACGCGCGGGAAGCCACCCTGACCAGATCCGTGCGCCTGTTCCGCGCATTCCTGCAGGAACAGTCCGACCCGGACCATTTCTACCAGGTCCTCGCCACTGACTCGGTACGTCAGATTTCCGCATTCGCGCCACTCGGGAACCGGTTGATCCTCGACGTCGGCGGCGGGCCCGGCTATTTCGCCGACGGTTTCCGCGCGGCCGGCGCGCACTACTTCGGCATCGATCCGGACGTCGGCGAACTGTCCGCCCGGGGCGAGCCGGCGGCGGGCATGATCCGCGCCAGCGGCACCGAACTGCCTGTTCAGAGCGGCTCTGTGGACATCTGCTACTCGTCGAACGTGCTGGAGCACGTGGCCGAGCCGACCACGATGCTCGCCGAGATGGTGCGCGTGACGAAGCCCGGCGGCACCATTTTCGCGTCGTTCACACCGTGGTTCTCACCGTGGGGCGGACACGAGACCGCGCCATGGCATTTCCTCGGCGGTCACTATGCGCGACGCCGTTTCATCCGGCAAAACGGACGCGAACCGAAAAACCGTTTCGGTGAGAGCCTTTTCGCGTTTCGGGTAGGCACGGCGATTCGCTGGGCGCGGCATTGCGAGCAGGCACGAATGGTGCGGGCCCTGCCGCGTTACCATCCGTGGTGGGCGACCTGGATCGTGCACGTCCCGATTCTGCGGGAATTCGCCTCCTGGAATCTGGTGCTCGTGCTCCGAAAGCGCTGAGTCACATTTTCCGGCGCGGCCGGGCCGGCGGATCGCCTATCTGGCCGCGTCGGCGTGCTGGCGGCGCGTCGGCACCTCGGACCGGTACCGGCCACCACGCTGGCTGCCGTTGAGCATCACCAGGCCGACGACGATCAGGATGCCGCCGATGATCCACATCGCGACCGGCCACGACGTCAGCAGGCTGAGCTTGGACTTGTTGTCCTCGGCCTTGGTGACGTTGTCGTTGATCGTCTCGTCGGTGAAGCGCAGCGTGCCGTCGAAGACCACGGTGCCCTCGCCGGGGCTCTGGTCCTCGGCGACCAGTTCCTGCTTGCCCTCCTGCTGGCCGACGACGACGATCCCCGTCGACGGCTCCACCCACACCGTCTTCTTGACCTGGTAGTACAGCTCGGTGTTGACGCTCGGCTGGTCGTCCTTGCCGATCAGCGAGCCGGGGACCTCCTTGTCGCCGATCTTGGTCGGCGGCACGGTCATCACGAACCGGTAGGTGTCGAGGCCCTGGATGGTCTCCTCGCCGTCGAAGCGCGCGGTCACGGGCTTGCGCACGGAGAGGTCGTAGAACTGGTAGTCCTTCTGCTCGGTCTCGAAGGGGAACTTGAAGGACAGGCCCGGCTGCTGGACCGTGTTGCGGTCCGCGGTGACCTTCTTGCCCTGCTCGGTCTCGATGTACTGGCCCTCGCAGGGCGCGACGGCTTCGTTGGTGTGGCGGTCGATGCACAGCGAGCGCACCGACGCGTCCACCACGATGCCGGTCGCGTCGTCGGTGGTCTTGGTGGCCTCGACGTACACCGCGACGTCGCCGTCCTCCTTCACCTCGGGCTGGGTCAGGTCGCCCGTGACGTAGGTGGTGGAGGTCAGTGTCATGTTGTGCCGTATCTCCGGCTGCGGTGCGCCGTTGACAGTACGGATGACCAATGCGGTGATGCCGCTGCCCTGCGCGACGGAGGTGGACTCGTTGTCCAGCGGGATCTTCGCCAGTTGCGGGTAGGCGTAGAAGCGCAGGAGCAGGCCGAGCGCCACGGCGAACACCCCGATGCCCAACAGGATGAAGCTGACGATCCGGCGCAACAGGCCTCCTCGGTGAGGTTGCGACGACAGTCACAGTGTGGCGGATAAATTACCCGACGGTAACCTGGACGCAAGGCCTATCTCGAAGTCTCGCCCATGCGGCGCAGGCCCTTGCGCCGGATGGCCGAAACCGGAGGTCGAATCCCCCGCCCGCATCCGGCCGGGCATGATCTGACGCATGCGATGCGACGTCTGGTGGGCACGGCCGGCGGTGGCGACGGACCGCCTGCTGGCGATGCTCGACGACATCGAGCGCGAGCGGTACGACAACTACCGCATGGAGATCGACAAGCTGCGCTTTCTCACCGGCCGCACGCTGCTGCGCCTGGTCGCGGGCCGGCACCTCGGCATGGAGCCCGAGGAGGTCCGGCTCGACGCGAGCTGCTACGGCTGTGGCAAGCCGCACGGCAAGCCCCGCGCGGTCGCCCCCGGCGCACCGGAGATGTCGATCTCGCACTCCGGCTCACGGGTGGTTCTCGCGGCGGTGGCCGGCGCCCCGGTCGGCGTCGACGTGGAGGTCATCCGCGGCGCCGAGGTGGCCGAGCTCGCCCGGATCACGTTCTCCCCCACCGAGCGGTCGGCGTTCGACACGCTGCCGGCGAACGAGCAGCAGGGCGCGTTCTTCACGTACTGGGCCCGCAAGGAGGCCGTGGTGAAGGCGACGGGCAAGGGCATGTCGATCGTGATGAGCAAGCTGACCCTCTCGGCCCACGACGCGCCGCCCGCGGTGCTCGCGTCGGACTCGTCCGAAGTGGACCCCGCGCACGTGCGGATGGCGGACCTCGGGCCGGGCCACGACTACCGCGCCAGCGTCGCCGTCTTCGGCGACGAGCCGCTGGAGGTCGCGGAACAGGAAGCGGACGACCTGATCACCGCACTCGGCTAGGCCGGGATGGCCAGCCCCATGGCGCGCAGGAGGGTGCGGAACTTCGCGGACGTCTCCGCCAGCTCCATGTGCGGCTCCGAGGCCGGCATGATGCCGCCGCCCGCGTAGAGCGTCACCGTGGAGCCCGGGTCGTCCAGCGGCTCGGCGATCTCCGCGCAGCGGATGCCGATCACCCACTGGCCGTCGCCCGCCGCGTCGCACCAGCCGATCGCGCCGGCGTAGAAGCCGCGGTCGAACGGCTCGATCCGGGCGATCGTGGCCTTGGCCGTGGCGTGGGGGCGGCCGCACACCGCCGGCGTCGGGTGCAGGGCCGCGGCCAGGCGCAGCGACGAGATGCCCGGATCGATCAGCTCGCCGGTGATCCGCGTGGCCAGGTGCCAGACGGCCGAGGTGCCGACGAGCGACGGGCCGTCGGGCACCGACAGCGTGCGGCAGAACGGGCGGAGCGCGTCCACGACCGACTCGATGACCACCCGGTGCTCGGCCCGGTCCTTCGCCGACGCGACGAGGGCCTCGCCGTTGCGGCGGTCCTGCGCGGGGTCCGGGTCGCGGGGCATGGAGCCGGCGAACGGGTTCGCGACCACCGTCTGCCCGGTGCGCGACAGCAGCGTCTCCGGGGTGGCGCCGACCAGCGTGCGGCGGCCGGAGGTGGCCGGGAGGTCGACGGCGTAGGTGTAGCCCGTGGCGTTGTCGGCGGCGAGGTTCGCGAGCAGCGCCGCGGTGTCGAGCCGGCCCGCCAGGCGCAGCCGTAGAGAACGGGCCAGCACGACCTTCTCCAGCTCACCGGCCCGCAGCAGCGCCACCGCCGCGGCGACGCTGCGCTCGTGGTCCGCCGGCGCGGGCACCGGGACGGTCTCCAGCAGGGCCGGCAGCGTCAGCGGCGCGAAGGCCGGCCGGGCGGCGTCGGACCACCGCGCGGCGCGGGGCAGCACGACGTGCGGGACGGCGGAGTTGTCGAACGGCAGCGCGCCGACCGCGACCGGGACGTCGGAGTCGACCAGCAGCTTGGTGACGCGGATGGCCAGCTCGTCCGGGTCGGGTTCGGCGACCACGTGCTGGACGCCGGTGGCGAGCAGGGTGCGCTCGGGGGAGGCCAGAAGGAAGGCGCCGGGTCGGTAGTCCGCGATCAGCCCTGGGGTCACGCCCCCATGATGCCCACGCGACCCCCGGCAAAACTCCCTCTGAGGTGGGAGATTTTGAACACGTTCAGACTTGTCGAGATGTGGGCGAATGATGCACAAGGGCCCGTCGGCGGCCGGCCGAACCGGCTGCCAACGGGCCCTGACCTCGCAGAACTAGTTCAGCGCGTCGATCAGCGCGGAGCGCTGACGGTCGCCGAGACCGGCCGCACGCCGGTCGGGGTCGATGCCGGCCTGTTCCAGCAGCGCGGCCACCTTCACCGCGCCGAGGCCGGGCACCGCCTTCAGCAGCGCCGCGACCTTGGTCTTGCCGATCGTCTTGTCTTCCTTCGCACGCCCGAGCACCGACGCGATGGTCTGCTTACCGGACTTGATCGACGCCAACAGCTCGGACCGCGCCTTGCGCGCCTCCGCAGCCTTGGCCAGCGCCTCAGCGCGCTGCTCTGGAGTCAACGTGGGCAGAGCCACCGTGGTGATCCTTCCTTTCGACTGCTGGCTGTACCGCGACCGACAACGCCCAGGTCAGCCCTAGGGCGCTCCCCCGCGGTGCCGCGGACCAGTAAACACATCAACGAGTCAGAACATACGCGCGACACGCGCATTCTTCGCGGTGAAACCGCAGGTAACCCACGTTCTGGGGGTCTGACACGCTGCGTTACCCATGTCGAGATGTGACATTTCCGCACTACTGTTCGGGCCACCACGCCACCAGTCACAGGGAGCTTGAACAGCGATGTTGGGCACCATGCAGGACGGTCAACTGTCCATCGCCAACCTGTTGCGGCACGGCAGCCGGGTCCACGCGAACGCCGAGGTCGTGACCTGGACCGGAGAGGGCGCGCGGCGCGCGACCTACGCCGACATCGCCCGCGAGGCGGCCCGGCTCGCGCACGCGCTGCGCGGCCTCGGCGTCACCTCCGACCAGCGGGTCGGCACGTTCATGTGGAACAACAACGAACACCTCGTCGCCTACCTCGCCGTGCCCGCGATGGGCGCGGTCCTGCACACGCTCAACATCCGGCTCTTCCCCGAGCAGCTGACGTACGTGGCCAACCACGCCGAGGACCACGTCGTGCTCGTGGACGGCACGCTGGTGCCCCTGCTCGCGAAGGTCCTGCCGACGTTCGAGACGGTCAAGCACGTGGTCGTCGTCAACGGGGACGCGGGTGCGCTGACCGCGCCCGAGGGCGTCACCGTGCACTCCTACGCCGACCTGCTGGCCGACCAGCCCGACGAGTTCGACTGGCCGGCCGTGGACGAGAACTCGGCG
>NZ_DATBKY010000215.1:0-46945 GCF_036555685.1 Actinophytocola sp.
CGTGGCCCAGGCCGAGCAGCTCGTCGGGCAGCCCGGCCTCGTGCGCGAAGTGCTCGTTGAGCAGCTGGGACACGGTGACCGTGTGCGCGGCCTCGACGGCGTCGGCGGTGGTGAGGTAGTTGTCCTCGCCGGTGTTGATGATGATGCCGGCCCGCGCGTGCACCTGGCGGGAGAAACGCTGGTCGACGAACGTGCGGATCGGGTTGATGTCGCGGAACAGGATGCCGTACATGGAGTCGTTCAGCATCATGTCGAGCCGCTGCAGCCCGGCGAGCACGGCGATCTCCGGCATGCACAGCCCGGACGCGTAGTTGGTGACCCGGATGTAGCGGCCGACCTCCTTGGACACCTCGTCCATGGCGGCCCGCATGATGCGGAAGTTCTCCTGGGTGGCGTAGGTGCCGGCGAAACCGTGGTGCGTGGCGCCTTCGGGCACGTAGTCCAGGAGGGACTGTCCGGTGGAGCGGATCACGGCGATGATGTCGGCGCCGGCCCGGGCGGCGTTGGCGGCCTGCACGACGTCCTCGTCGATGTCGCCGGTCGCGACGATCAGGTAGATCCACGGCCGCTGCGGGGGGTTGCCGTAGCGGGCGACGAGCCGGTCGCGCTGCGCCCGGTTGCGATCCACGGTGCGCAGGCCCTTCGCGACTGCGGTCCGGCCTGCCTTCACCGCGCGCTCGGCGTCGCGTCCACCCGGGACGGTGTACTGGATCTGGCCGGCGGCGGTGGCCTCCGCGAGCTCGGTCAGCGTCGAGAGGTCGTGCTCGCGCAGCGCGTGGAACGCGGGCAGCACCGCGCCGTGCTCGAGGCCGCAGTGCTCGCGGATCGTGTCGACCATCCGGTTCACCCACGGCACGTCGCCGGCCCGGTGGGTCGAGTCGGCACCCGCGATGCCGGCGAGGCGCAGGGTGGCGCGCTCGACCGCGACGGTGGTGTGCGCTCTGGCGATCCCGACCACGGGCTCGGCCGCGCGCGCGGCGAGCTTGCGCGCGGTGGCGACCACCTCGGGATCCAGGTCCAGCAAAGCCATTACGACACCTCGTGAATTGTGGTTCCGGAAAGGACGGTCCGCACGCACGTCTCGTCGCGCCACACCGCGAACGTGGCCGGCGCGCCGGCCGACAGCGTGCCGCCGGGCTCCCCGCACGCGGCCCAGCCACCCGCGGTGTGCGCGGCGAACGCGTCGTCGAACGGCAGCCCCGAGCCGGGCGTCCGGTGGTGCACCGCGGCGCGGACGGTAGCCCATGGGTCGACCGGGGTGACCGGCGCGTCGGAGCCGAACGCGAGCGTCACGCCGGCCGCGGCGAGCATCGCGTACGGGTTGAGCCCCGCGGCCCGGTCCGCGCCGAGCCGCCGCGCGTACATGCCGTCGCGCCCGCCCCACGCGGCGTCGAACCGCGGCTGTACGGACGCGACCACCCGGAAGCGGGCCAGCTCGTCCGCCTGCTCGGCGGTGATCATCTCCAGGTGCTCGAGCCGGTGCCGGACGGCCCCGAGCGCCTGCTCCCCCACGACCTTCTCGGCCAGCTGGAAGCCCGCGACCACGGCCCCGGCCGCGGCGTCGCCGATGACGTGGAAGCCCGCCTGGACACCGTCCTCGGTGCACGCGACCAGGTGCTCGGCGATGCGCTCGGCGTCGAGGTAGCGCGCGCCGCTGGTATGCGGCGCGTCCGCGTACGGCTCGCGCAGGGCCGCGGTGCGGGACCCGAAGGCGCCGTCGACGAACAGGTCGCCGGCAAGCCCGTGCGCCCCGGGCGGCCGGGCGCCGAAGTCGCCCCAGTAGCCGACCACGCGGGGCAGCGGGCCGGACAGCGCCAGCAGCGCCTGGAAGTCCTCGAGCCCGGCGATGTCCGGACCGCCGCACTCGTGCACGCAGGCCACGCCCATCGACGCGGCGTGCCGGAGGAACCCGAGCTGGGCCGCGCGGCGCTGCTCGGGCGTGATCGACTCGTAGGCGGCGCGGCGGACGTGGTGGTGCGCGTCGCGCGCGAGCGGACCCTCGGCCGTCCACCCGGCCGCGGTGCGGGCCTGCGGCGCGAGGTCGACGAGCGCGGTGGAGGCGAGCGCGGAGTGCGCGTCGATGCGGGTGAGGTAGACCGGCGTGGCGCCCGCGGCCGCGTCGAGCTCCGCACGCGACGGCGGGCGCGGGGCGGCCCAGCGGCTCTCGTCCCACCCGTGGCCGATCGCGAGCACCCCGGGCTGGGCACGCACCCGGTCGCGGACGGCGTCGAGCACGTCGGCCGCCGACCCGGCGCCGGTGAGGTCCAGCCCCGTGCGCAGCAGGCCGGCCGAGGTGGCGTGCACGTGGGCGTCGACGAACGCCGGCGTCACGAGCGCGCCGGCCAGGTCCACGGTCCGACCGGCCGCGGGCGGGTCACCCGCGCCGAGCCAGGCGACCACGCCGTCCTCGACGAGCAGCGCGGTCGCCGGGCCGCCGTGGATCCGGCCACCGGTGAACAGGACGCTCATGTGCGTGAAGTGTGCCGCTCGCGCCGCTCGAACAGCTCGCGAACCCCCGGAGTCGTGCGCAACAGGTCGAGCGCGAACGTCGCGTGGCCCGGCACGTAGCCGTTGCCGATGAGCATCCGCACGTCCGCGGCCAGGCCCTCGGCGCCGAGCGCGGCCGCGGAGAAGGAGGTGGCCATCGAGAAGAACACGATCGTGCCGCCGTCCGCCGTGGCCAGCACCGCGCCGTGCTCGCAGCCGGGCACGTCCACGCACACGACCGTCACGTCGACCGGCGCACCGACCGCCTCGGACACCGCCACCGGGTCGCGGGCGTCGGCCACCACGACCTCGTCGGCGAGGCCCGACGCCTCGACCGCGTCCGCCTCCTGCCGGGTCGGCACAAGCGCGACGAGCCGGCCCGCACCCGCCCGGCGCGCCGCGGCGAGCGACAGGCTGCCGGACTTGCCGCCCCCGCCGAGGACCAGCACCGACGGCTCCGTGCCGGCCTCGCGGACCACGCGGTCGGTGAGCGCGGGCGCGCCGCAGACGTCCAGGACGGACAGTGCGAGCTCGTCCGGGAGGTCCCCGGGCAGCACCGCGGCGATCGAGCGTCCGAACAGGACGGCGCTGCCGCGGCACGGTACCTGCTCGCCGGCCCCGTCCCAGTTCGCGAGCCCGTCGTCGATCCGCAGTGGAGTGAGCGTGAGGGACACGAGCGTCGCGATGCGATCGCCGGGCTGGAGACCGAGCGGGGAATCCGGGCCGACCTCGCGAACCGTGCCGAGCAACATGCCTCCCGATCCGGTGACCGGATTGTGCATCTTGCCCCGCTCGTCGATGATGTCGAGCACCGCACGCCGGATGGCGTCGGGTTCGCCGTGTTCCTCGCGTAGCTGGCGGTAGGAGGCCGCGTCAAGGTTGAGCACCTCGACGTCCACCAGCACCTCATCCGGCCACGAGTGAGTCTCGGTCGAGAGGCGCCATGCTTGTTGCGGCAGCACCCCGGCCGGCTCCACGACGCGATGTAGACCGAAGGGCGACGACACTCAACCCTCCTTCCGTAGGATTTGCGTCTAGGATACGTTCTGGCAGCATATCTTTACGTCAACAACGCAGCGAGGAGAACAGATGACGGCAATGCCCGCACGCAGCGTGGTCACAGCCGCCACTACGGTCTCCGAGGCAGTCGACGAGACCGGCAAGCAACCGTACGAGTACGTCAGACGGGAACTGGTGGAGCCGGACTGGCGCCGCTTCCCAGGCTGGCGCCACATCACGGATGCCCAGTGGCGTGACGCCCAGTGGCAGCGCGTGCACTGCGTGAAGAACGTGAAGCAGCTCCGCGCCGTGGTCGGCGATCTGGTCGGCGAGTCGTTCTATGAGGACCTGGTGGCAGACCAGCAGAACCTCGCGACGATGTCCATGCTGTTGCCGCCGCAGATGCTGAACACGATGGTGCCGGACGCCGAGCTCGACCAGGACGCGTTCACCAAGGCGCTGCTCGCGGACCCGATCCGCCGCTACATGATGCCGATCGCGAGCGATCGCGATCCACAGTGGCCGAACCACCCGTACTCGTCGCGGGACTCCCTGCACGAGGCGGAGATGTGGGTCGTCGAGGGCCTCACGCACCGCTACCCCACCAAGGTGCTGGCCGAGCTGCTGTCGACCTGTCCGCAGTACTGTGGACACTGCACGCGGATGGACCTGGTCGGCAACTCCACGCCGCAGATCGACAAGCACAAGCTCGCGCTCAAGCCGGTCGACCGGCAGGACCAGATGATCGACTACCTCAAGCGCACGCCGGGCGTGCGCGACGTGGTGGTCTCCGGCGGCGACGTGGCGAACGTGCCGTGGCACCAGCTCGAGTCGTTCCTCATGCGACTGCTGGACATCGAGACCGTGCGCGACATCCGGCTCGCCACCAAGGCGCTGGCCGGGCTGCCGCAGCACTGGCTGCAGCCGAAGGTCGTGGAGGGACTGGAGCGGCTTGCGCGCACCGCGGGCCGGCGCGGGGTCAATCTCGCGATCCACACGCACGTCAACCACGCGCAGTCGGTGACGCCGCTGGTCGCCGAGGCGGCGCGGACCGCGCTCGAGGTCGGCGTGCGGGACGTGCGCAACCAGGGCGTGCTGATGCGCGGTGTCAACGCGACACCGGACGACCTGCTGGACCTTTGCTTTGCCCTGCAAGGGGAAGCGAACATCCTGCCGTACTACTTCTACATGTGCGACATGATCCCCAACGCGGAGCACTGGCGGGTCGCGGTCTGGGAGGCGCAGCAGCTGCAGCACGCGATCATGGGTTACCTGCCCGGGTACGCGACGCCGCGGATCATCTGTGACGTGCCGTACGTGGGGAAGCGCTGGGTGCACCAGCTCGCCGAGTACGACACCGAGCGCGGCATCTCGTACTGGACGAAGAACTACCGCACCGGCATCGAGCGCACCGACCCGGACGCGCTGAGCCGCAAGTACCCGTACTACGACCCGATCGCCACCCTGCC
The DNA here is from genome assembly GCF_036555685.1 of Actinophytocola sp. Classification (GTDB taxonomy): domain Bacteria; phylum Actinomycetota; class Actinomycetes; order Mycobacteriales; family Pseudonocardiaceae; genus Actinophytocola. Next base: position 4,956 of record NZ_DATBKY010000215.1, read on the forward strand.
CGAGACGGGCCAGAAGTGGTGGGCGGACTTCGAGTCCTCCGGCGACTCCCTCGGCGATTCTCTCGGCGACGAGGCCTAGTCCGCGACGCGGCTGCGTGCTTCGGCACCCGGCGGGCGCAGGGGCTCGCCGGGCGTCGAGCGCGACGGGATCAGTTGAATATGTCCGGGTTCGGGCCCGTGCGCAGGCCGCGCTCCAAAGTAGACAACCGGGCCACGTCGTCCGTGTCCAGCTCGAAGCCGAAGACGTCCAGGTTCTCGCGGATGCGCGCCGGGGTGACCGACTTCGGGATCACCACGTTGCCCAGCTGCAGGTGCCAGCGGAGGACGACCTGCGCCGGCGTGCGGTCGTGCTTGGCGGCGAGCTCGGTCACCGCGTGCTCGCCCAGGAGGTCGCCGCCCTTCGCGAGCGGGCTCCACGCCTCGGTGGCGATGCCGAGGTCGCCGTGCATCCCGCGCAGCTCGGCCTGCTGCAGGTACGGGTGCAGCTCGATCTGGTTGACCGCGGGGACGGTGCCGGTCTCGTCGACGAGCCGGCGCAGGTGTGCCGGCTGGAAGTTGGACACGCCGATCGCCCGCACGACGCCGTCGGCGAGCAGCTTCTCGAACCCCTGCCACGTCTCGACGTAGTCGTCGCGCCTGGGGGTCGGCCAGTGGATCAGGTATAGGTCGACGTAGTCGAGGCCGAGCCGCTGCCGGCTCCCTTCGAAGGCGCGTACCGCGGAGTCGTAGCCGTGGTCGTCGTTCCAGAGCTTGGTCGTGATGAACAGCTCGTCGCGCGGGATGCCGGACTCGCGGAGCGCCTGCGCGACGCCTTCCTCGTTGCCGTACGCCTTCGCGGTGTCGATGCTGCGGTAGCCGGCGCGCAGCGCCTCGCCCACCGCCGCGGCCGTCTCCTCGTTGGGGACCTGGAACACACCGAAACCCAGCTGCGGCATGGCGACGCCGTTGTTCAGGGTGAGGTTGGGAATCGTCATGGGGAGTTCGTACCCACACAGGCCCGCCCGCACACGTGCACCAGGGGTGACCGCGCGTACGCGTAGTGAAGTGCCCTTGATCGGACCTACCCCAGAAGTGGTCGCTCAGGAACACTCTCGCAGGTCGGTCGCACACACTACGCGACCAGCTGATGCGAGGGAGAGAAGGCGTGTCCATCCGAAGAAGGACGCTCGCGGCGGTGATCCTGCCCGTGGTCGCGGCGGGCATGGTCGGGCTGACCACGGCACTGCCGGCCCAGGCGGGTCCCGAGCACGCGGCGAGCACGCAGGCCCAGGACGACCTCCGGGACCAGCTCGAGGCCGTCCCCGGGCTCACGGTCGTCTCCGAGGAGCCGGCGCCCGCACCCGGGTTCCGGTTCTTCTTCCTCACGTTCCGCCAGGCCGTCGACCACCGCAACCCGCAGGGGCCGACGTTCGAGCAGCGCCTGCAGCTGCTGCACCGCGACACCGCGCGGCCGATGATCCTGCACACCACCGGCTACAACATGCCGGAGTACGCGTTCCGCTCGGAGCCGACCGCGCTCGTGGACGGCAACCAGATCTCGGTGGAGCAGCGGTTCTTCAGCCCGTCGCGGCCGAACCCGGCGGACTGGTCCAAGCTGGACATATGGCAGGCGGCCACCGACCACCACAAGATCGTCCAGGCGCTCAAGCCGATCTACGCGGCGAAGTGGATCTCGACCGGTGCGAGCAAGGGCGGCATGACCTCGGTGTACCACCGGCGGTTCTACCCGCGTGACGTGGACGGCGTGGTCGCCTACGTCGCGCCGAACGACGCGAACAACGCCCAGGACAAGGCGTACGACGACTTCTTCGCGAGCGTCGGCTCCACCCCGGCCTGCCGCACGGCGCTGGAGAACCTGCAGAAGGAGGCGCTGACCCGGCGCACGAACTTGGTCAACCTCTACGACCAGTTCGCGGCCGAGCACAACCTTTCCTTCGACCGGGTCTTCGGCTCGACGGACAAGGCGTTCGAGATGACCGTGCTGGACACCGAGTGGGCGTTCTGGCAGTACTCGAGCGAGGCCGACTGCGGCTCCGTGCCGCCGCGCACGGCGACCGACCAGGAGATCTTCGACTTCATCGAGAACGTCGCCGGCTTCGAGTTCTACGCCGACGACGCGATCCTGTTCTACTCGCCGTACTACTACCAGGCCGCGACCCAGCTCGGCTGGCCGCAGCCGAAGTTCGCCCACCTCAAGGGCCTGCTGCACTACCCGAAGCTGTACGTGGCGAACTCCAGCCTGCCTCCGCAGCTGCGGGCCAAGCACGACCCGTGGCCGATGTCCGACGTCGACCGGTGGGTGAGCCGGGACTCGAGCCAGATGCTGTTCGTGTACGGCGCGGACGACCCGTGGGGCGCCGAGCAGTTCCACTCGAGCGACAAGGACTCGTACACCTACACCGCGCCCGGCGCGAACCACGGTGCGAACATCGCGAAGCTGAACCCGGCGGACAAGGCCGCCGCGACCGCGACGGTGCTGCGCTGGGCCGGCGTGAGCGCCGCCCCGGCCGCCAAGCGGTCCGCCGCGGTCAGCACGCTCGACCAGCGGGATCCGCGAAACATCCGCCGCCCCCTCTGACCGAGCCAGGAGAACGGCGCCCCCGGGCCGGGGGCGCCGTTCTCATGTGCCGACCGCGCCGGCCGCTACGCTGAGTGCGATGCGACGACCGTCCGGATGGCGAGCGTGGATCGCGCTCGCGGTGGTGATACTGCTCCTCGGCACGGTTCTGCTCGTGGGCGACGGCCTCGCGCCCGAACCGACCCCGCTGCCCGGGCCGCCGCAGAACGCGCCGCGCGTGCTGGTGGCATTGGGCGACAGCACGGTCTCCGGCGAGGGCGCCGGCGACTACGAGCCGGGCACCGACGGCGAGAACGGCGACTGGTGTCACCGCTCTCCGCACGCGTCGATCAACGAGACGGGCCTGCAGCCGATCGACCGGGTGTACAACCTGGCCTGCTCGGGCGCGCCCTCCCCGCAGGTCGGCCTCGGCGACGTCGAGCAGTACACGGAGCCGTCGCAGGCGAAGCGGCTCGCGCCGATCGCGGCCCGCAACCGCGTGGTGGCCGTCGTGGTCGCGGCCGGGGCCAACGACGAGCCGGCGTTCTCGCACGTGCTGAACGCGTGCGTGGAGGCGTGGACCGGGCGGGGGCGGCCGTGCGGCGAGACGGTCGGGCCGGAGTGGTCGGACCGGGTCGAGGCGATGGAGCCGAAGCTGACGAGGGCGCTCGAGGACGTCCGCGAGGTGATGCGCAACGCCGGGTACGCGGAGTCGGACTACCAGCTGGTCGTCCAGTCGTACGCGGCGCCGGTCGGCCCGGACGTGGTGGCCGACCTGCAGGACCTGTCGGGCTGTCCCTTCCGCACGGAAGACCTCGAGTGGGTGCAGCAGAAGGCGGTTCCCATCCTGACCGCGGGCGTCCGCGAGGCGGCTGCGAAGGTCGGCGCCCGGTTCCTGGACCTGTCGCGCGCCGGCGTCGGCCACGAGGCGTGCACGCACGAGAAGGACACGAGCCAGGAGTGGTTCCGCCGGCTGGCCGTGGAGTGGGAGGACCTGCAGCACGAGGACCGCGCGACCCACGCGCTGCAGGAGTCCTTTCACCCGAACGAGGCCGGCCACGAGCAGATCGGCCGCTGCCTGGGCGAGTTCCTGAACACTCCCGACCGGGCGGCCGCGTGCCTGCCGGGGCGCGACGGCAGCCTCCACGCGGCCACCAGTACGGGCTCGTGACGACACCCGGCGCACGCCGGTGCCCTACCGTGGCTGTACACCCGCTGTCCCCCAGCCACGGAGGTTCCCTGTGCGGGCCCTGCACCGTTCCCTGCTGCTACTGCTCACCCTGCTCGGCCTGGTCGCCGTCGCCCTGCCGGCCACCGCGGCGCCCGAACACCACCGGGTCAAGCCGCTCGCCCAGGCCCACGCGCACAACGACTACGAGCACGACCGGCCGCTCTACGACGCGCTGGATCACGGCTTCACGAGCGTCGAGGCGGACATCTTCCTCGTCGACGGCGAGTTGCTCGTCGCGCACGATCCGGAGGACCTCGACCCCGACCGGACGCTGCGCTCGCTGTACCTGGATCCCTTGCGGCACGAGGTGACCCACGGCGGCATCTACCCCGGCCACCGCACGGACTTCCAGCTGCTGATCGACATCAAGACCGAAGGCGAGTCCACGTACGCCGCGCTCGACAAGCTGCTGCGCTCGGCCCGGTACTCGTTCCTCTGGACGAAGTTCCGCCACGGCCACGTCCACCGCGGCCCGATCACGGCGGTCGTGTCCGGCAACCGGCCGCGCTCGACGATGGAGGCGCAGCCGACCCGCGTCGCCTTCTACGACGGCCGCATCGCGAACCCCGACGACCTCGGCCCGGGGGACGACGCCCGGCTCACGCCGCTGGTGTCCGACAACTGGACCACGCTGTTCGACTGGCGCGGCGAGGGCGAGATGCCGGCCGGCGAGCGGGCCGAGCTGAAGGAGATCGTCGACACCGCCCACGCCGCGGGTCAGCGGGTGCGCTTCTGGGAGACACCGGACGCGGCCGGCCCGCAACGCGAGGCGGTCTGGCGCGAGCTCGTGGCGGCGGGCGTGGACCACATCAACACCGACGACCTCGCCGGGCTCGAGGCCTTCCTGCGGAGCTGAGTCAGGTGGCGGTCTTCCGCGCGCGGAAGGCCGCCGCCTTCACCCGGTTCTGGCATGCCGTCGAGCAGAAGCGGCGCGTGCCGTTTCGCGAGATGTCCACGTAGACGCGGTCGCAGCCGGCCGCGTTGCAGATGCCGAGCCGCTCGACCGCGGCGTTGCCCAGCACGACCGCGAGGGCGGTGGCCATCGACGCCGCCCAGCTCACCGCCCACTCGGCGTCCGCGCTGTGGAAGTGCAGGTGCCACGGCTCGCCGTCGTGCCGGGACAGCGTCGGCACCGCGCCGGTCGCCCGCATGATCGCGTTGAGTTCCAGGCACGCGCCGTCCACGTCGCCCGCGTCGACGCGCTCCACCACCGTGCGCAGCCGGCCCGCCCAGCCGGCGAGCTCGGCCGCCTCGTCGTCGCTCGGGTGGCCGGCCGTGCGCGAGGGCGGCAGCACCTCGCGCACGGTCGCCACCAGGTCCGTCGGTGCGGAGAACCCCCGGCCGTGCCGCTCCCCGGGCGTGACCTCGTTGATCAACGCCACCACATGACCCACGACGTCGCTCGTGTGACTGTCGAACTCCACTTGACCAGTTACCTCTCCGCAGGCTAGCGTCACTGTCATCCAGCATATAGACAGTCATGGAGGTTGGCGATGCAGGGTACGACGGCGCAGCGTTGGGTCAAGCGGTGGGACCGGCAGCAGGAGTACGACATTCCCGACCGCGAGGAGCGCTTCCGCGTGGTGATCGACGCGGTCCGGGCCGCGGTCGGCACCGGGCCGGCGAACGTCGTGGACCTCGGCTGCGGACCGGGGTCGCTGTCGGCCAGACTCGCCGCGGCACTCCCCCAGGTGCACGTGGTCGGGGTGGACGCCGACCCGCTGCTGCTGGGCCTCGGCGCCGCGAACACCGGCCCGCGCGTACGGCTGGTCCAGGCGGACCTCGGCTACCCGAGCTGGCCCGAGCGCACAGGGCTGAGCGGCCCGTGGGACGCGGCGGTGTCCTCCACCGCGCTGCACTGGCTCGACGCCGACACGCTCGCCACGCTCTACCGGACGCTCGCCGAGCGGCTGCGCCCCGGGGGCGTGTTCGTCAACGCCGACCACATGGCCCCCGGAAATTCCACTGTGGACCACATCGCGCTGGCCGTGCGCGCGGGCCGGACCGCGCGGGCCGGCACGCACCGGCACGAGGGCTGGGCGCAGTGGTGGCAGGCGCTGGGCGAGGACGCCGAGCTCGCCCCGCTGCTCGACGGCCGCCCGCCGGCCCCGATCGAGCACACCGAGAACGAGCTGACCGTCGTCGAGCACGCGGAGCTGCTGCGCGCGTCCGGCTTCGCCGAGGCCGCCCCGGTGTGGCAGTTCGGCGACGACCACGTGCTGGTCGCCGTGCGCTAGGCGCGAGCGATCACAGCGCCGGCGACCGGCCTTCGTACGGAGTGGACAGTACGACCGTGGTGCGGGTGGAGACCTTGGCCGCCTCGCGGACCCGGCGCAGCAGGTCCTCGAGCGCGGCCGGAGAGGCCACCCGCACCAGCAGGATGTACGACTCGTCGCCGGCGACCGAGTAGCACGCCTCGATCTCGCGGATGTGGCTGATCCGCTGTGGATAGTCGTCGGGCGCGGCGGGGTCGATAGGCGTCAGCGAGATGAACGCGGTCAGCGGCAGTCCGATCACGTCGGCATTGAGCTGCGCGGAGTATCCGCGGATCACGCCGCGCTGCTCGAGCCGGCGCACGCGCTGGTGCACCGCGGACACCGACAGGCCGACCCGCTCCGCGAGGTCGGTGAAGCTGCACCGACCGTCCGCGGACAGCTCGCGCGCGATCGCCTGGTCGATCGGCTCCAGCTCCGAGCCGGTCATGCCGGAAGCACGGTCAGCTCGTGCGGCCGGCGGTTCAACGCCTCGACGCCGTCCTCGGTGACCACCACGATGTCCTCGATCCGGGCGCCCCAACGGCCGGGCTGGTAGATCCCGGGCTCGACGGAGAACGCCATGCCCGGCTCCAGCGCCAGCCGGTTGCCGGACACGATGTACGGGTCCTCGTGCACGTCGAGGCCGATGCCGTGGCCCGTGCGGTGGATGAAGTACTCGCCGAATCCGGCGTCGGCGATGACCCGCCGCGCCGCCGCGTCCACGTCCTGCGCCGCGACCCCGGGCCGCACGGCGTCGACCGCCGCCTGCTGGGCGGCCTGCAGCACCGCGTACGTGTCTGCCACGTCGGCGTCGCGCGGCTCGCCGAGCACGTACGTGCGCGTGCTGTCCGAGCAGTAGCCCTCCGGCACCGGGCCGCCGATGTCGACCACGACCACGTCGCCCGCCTCGAGCACCCGGCCGGACAGGTCGTGGTGCGGGCTCGCGCCGTTGGGCCCGGACCCGACGATCACGAAGTCCGCGGTCGAATGGCCCTCCTCGACGATGGCCGCCGCGATGTCCGCGCCCGCCTCCGCCTCGGTCCGGCCGACGCGCACGAACTCCGCCATCCGCGCGTGCACCCGGTCGATCGCCGCGCCGGCCCGGCGCAGCGCGTCGACCTCGGCGGCGTCCTTGCGCATCCGCAGCTCGCGCACGATCGGTCCGGCCAGCACCTGGTCCGCGGCCGGCAGCGCGCGGCGCAGCGCGAGCACGTGCAGCGCCGGCATCACGTCGCCGAGCGCCACCCGCGACGCCCCGCCGACCAGCGACGCGACCAGCGCGTACGGATCCTCGTCGTCGACCCAGGTGGCGATCTCCACGCCGAGCTCGCCCGTGGGCACCGCGGCGTAGCCGGGCGCCTCGAGTTTGGGCACCACCAGCACCGGCGCGCGCCCGGCCGCGGCGGTGGGCAGGACCAGGCAGGTGAGCCGCTCGAACGAGGTGCCGGACCCGCCGAGGAGGTAGCGCAGGTCCGACCCGGGTGCCATCAGCATGGCGTCCACGCCGGCGGTCCCGGCGGCCTCCCGGGCGCGGTCCAGGCGCGCGCGCAGAGCGGTCGGATCGGTCGCGGAAACGGTGGTCGACATGCGGGAAAGCCTAGTCCTGCGCTGGCACGGGCCGTATCAGCGACATGTCAGCGCGGCGTGGCCACGTCTCAGTGGTCTGTCAGGCGGTGGGGCGAATGTTGGTGCCACACCCACCCGAAGGGGGATAGACCATGAACAACGCCGTGCTGGCCGAAGGGCTGGCCAAGCGGTTCGGCGAGACGACCGCGCTCGACGGCGTCGATCTTGCCGTGCGCACGGGGACCGTGCTGGGCCTGCTCGGGCCCAACGGTGCCGGCAAGACCACGGCCGTGCGGATCCTGACCACGCTGCTGCGTCCCGACGCCGGCCACGCGCAGGTGTGCGGCCTCGACGTCGTGCGCAACGCCCACCAGGTTCGCGGGCTGATCGGGCTGACCGGGCAGTACGCGTCGGTGGACGAGATGCTCACCGGCGCGGAGAACCTGCTGCTGATCGGCCGGCTGCTCGGCCACCCGCGGGCCCAGGCCAAGCGCCGCGCCCGCGAGCTGCTCGCGCAGTTCGACCTGGCCGACGCCGCCAACCGGGCGGCCAAGACCTACTCCGGCGGCATGCGGCGGCGCCTCGACCTCGCGGCGAGCCTCGTCAGCCGACCGCGCGTGCTGTTCCTCGACGAGCCGACCACCGGGCTCGACCCGCGCAGCCGGATCGACATGTGGCAGATCGTCCGCGACCTGGTGGCCGACGGCGTCACGGTCCTGCTCACCACGCAGTACCTCGACGAGGCCGACCAGCTGGCGCACGAGATCGCAGTGGTCGACCACGGCCGCGTCATCGCCACCGGCACGCCGGCCGAGCTCAAGGCCCGCACCGGCGCGCAGCCGCTCGTCGTGCGCCCGGCCGACACGTCCGACCTGCCGATCGTGCTGTCCGTCGTGCGCGACGTGACCGCCGCCGAACCGGTCGTCGAGGGGTCGACCGTGACGGCGGCGGTGACCGACCCGGGCCTGCTGCCCGCGGTGGTGCGCCGGCTCGACGACGCCCGCGTGCTCGTCGCCGAGCTGGCCCTGCGCGACGCGAGCCTCGACGAGGTCTTCCTCGGCCTGACCGGGCACCGCGCCACCGAGGACAGCGACGAGCCCGAGACGGAAGGAGTCCCGGCATGACGACCATGACGCCGACCTTCGGCACGGTGGCCGCGCCCCCGCGCAGCCGCCCGTGGGAGGGCTTCGTGCAGAGCCTGACGCTGTCCTGGCGGACGCTCGTGCAGATCAAGCACAACCCGATGGAGCTGATCGACTTCTCCATCCAGCCGATCATGTTCCTGCTGCTGTTCACGTACGTGTTCGGCGGCGCCATCGCCGGCAGCACCGACGACTACCTGACGTTCGCGCTGGCCGGGATCATCGTGCAGAACAGCCTGTTCGGCACGCTCAACACCGGCGTCGGCCTCAACACCGACGTGACCAAGGGCGTGTTCGACCGGCTGCGCGCGCTGCCGATCGCCCGCTGGTCGCCGCTGGCCGGGCGGATCGGCGCCGACATGGTCAAGCAGGCGTGGGCGATGGCGCTGCTGCTCGGCCTGGGCGCGATCATGGGCTTCCGGGTCAGCACCGACCTGCCGAGCGTGCTCGCCGCGTTCGGGCTGGTGCTGGTGTTCGCCATGGCGTTCTCGTGGATCTCGGTGCTCGTCAGCATGCTCGTCAACGAGCCGGAGAAGGTCATGATCTTCGGGTTCGCCGTGATGTTCCCGCTGACGTTCGTGAGCAACGTGTTCGTGCCGGCGAGCACGATGCCGGGCTGGCTGCGGGGTTTCGTCGACGTCAACCCGGTGACGAAGCTGGCGGACGCCGTCCGCGGGCTGCTGGTGGGCGGCCCGGTGGCGGGCCCGGCCGGCGCGTCGCTGCTCTGGGCGGCCGGCATCCTGGCGATCTTCGCCCCGCTCGCGGTCGCCGCCTTCAAACGGCGGGTGTGAAGCCCGCGAGCTCGCGCACCGTTTCGATCGTGGCCTGGCGGCCACGCGTGTACCACTCGGTGAACTCCTCGCCGAGCGCGGCACGCGTGGCCGCCGCCACGCGTTCGGCGTCCGTGGACGAGAGGTCCGGCAGGCCGCGGACGGCGACGCTCGCGCCGAGCAGCTCCGCGGCACGCCGGGCGTCACCGCCGCTGAGCACGGCATCCGCCACGCCTACGAGCACGTGCGCGATCACCGGCGCGTCGTTGGACTGCAGCGCCCAGTCCAGCGCACCGGCGTGCAGCGACGTGGCCGCGTCGTGGTCGCCCTCGGCGGACGCCAGGAACCCGCACGACACGTCGAGGACGGCCCGGAACTGCGGCGCCACCGACCCCATCTGCTCCATGATCAGCCGGGCGCGCATCAGTTCCGCCTGCGCCAGGCCGAGGTCGCCGCGGCGCCGGGCGAAGTCGCCGCTCGCGTGCGCCACGGCGGCGAGCGAGTCCGGCAGCCCCGCGCGGTCGGCGTCCCGGCGGGCCTGCGCGAGCTCGGCCAACGACTCGTCCTCCCGCCCTAGCCGGGACAGGATGACCGCGAGGCGCAGCCGGTAGCCGACCAGGTCCTCGTTCACGACCAGCTGCGAGAACAGCCCGACGGCGTCGCGGTACATCTCCATCGCCTCGTCGAGCTGCCCGCGCCAGGCCAGGAGATCGGCGAGCGAGCACAGCGAGAACGACATCCCCCAGCGCTCGTTCAGCTCGCGGTAGGCCGCGAGCCCGACGCGGAAGTCCGCCTCCGCCCGGTCGTGCCGGCGGCCCGCGTTGAGCGACGCGTGCGCGCGCATGACCAGTGCCGTGCCGCGCACCCACGGGTCCGGGTCGCCGGCCAGGTCGTCCATCGCGTCGTCCGGTGGCACCTCGTGCGCCCGGCCGAACGAGTTCAGCACCTCGGCGAGCGGCCGCATCAACCGCAGCAGCGGGTGGTCGCGGCGCTCGGCCCGGTCGGCCCGCTCGACCGCGCTGGTGAACCAGCGCAGCGCCGCGTCCTGGTCGCGCAACGCGTCGATGGCGAACAGCGCGCCGAACCCGTACGCCAGCGCCAGATCGTGCTCGGTCGCCCCGGTGCCGGACCCGATCGCCTCGCTCCCGTCACCCGACAGGGCCAGCACCTCCGCGGCGATCTCCCCGCCCTCGACCTTGTGCCCGCGCAGGAACCAGTACCAGCCGACGTTCGCGTAGAACCACGTGGCCGTGCGGGCATCGCCCGCGGCGATCGCGGTGCGCAGCGCGGCGTTGACGTTGTCGCCCTCCTCGTCGAGGCGGGCGAGCCAGTCGAGCTGCTCGGCACGGCGCAGGTACGGCTCGGCGGTCGCGGCGAGCCGGCCGAAGTGGTCGACGTGCGCCCAGCGGACGGCGTCCAGCTCGCCCGCCTCCGCGAGCCGCTCGACGCCGTACGCCTTGATCGTCTCCAGCAGGCGGTACCGGCCGTCCTCGGTGAGCACGACGAGCGACTTGTCCACAAGGGACGACAACACATCGAGCACGTCCTCGGCGGCCAGATCGTCGCCCGCGCACACCTGCTCGGCCGCCGCCAGCGTGGCGCCGCCGGAGAACACCGCGAGCCGGCGCAGCAGCGTCCGTTCCGCGTCGTCGAGCAGCTCCCAGCTCCAGTCGACGACCGCGCGCAGCGTCTGGTGCCGCGGCAGCGCGAGCCGGCTGCCGCCGGTCAGCAGCCGGAACCGGTCGTCGAGGCGGGTGGCGACCTGCTCGGGCGAGAGCGTGCGCAGCCGCGCGGCGGCGAGCTCGATGGCGAGCGGCATGCCGTCCAGCGCCCGGCAGATGTCGATCATGTGCAGCGCGGTGCGGTCGTCGACGGCGAAGCCCGGGCGCACCGCGGCCGCCCGGTCGGCGAGCAGCCGCATCGACGGGTAGGTCATCGCCACGTCGCGGGACGCGCGGGCCGGCGGCAGCGGCAGCGGGTCGACCGGCCAGAGCGTCTCGCCGGTGATGCCGAGCGGTTCCCGGCTCGTGGCGAGGATCCGCAGCCGCGGGCACTCCCCCAGCAGCCGGTTCGCGAGTGCGGCGGCGGCGCCGATGAGGTGCTCGCAGTTGTCCAGCACGAGCAGCATCGAGCGGTTCGACAGGGCCGCGGCGAGCCGGTCGGCCGGCGCGGCGGTCTCGGCCGGGACGCCCAGCACCGGGCCGGTGACGACCAGGGTCTGGGCGCGCAGGCCGAGCGCGGAGAGCACGGCCTGCGGCAGGTCGGCGCCGTCGGACACCGGCGCCAGCTCGACGAGCCACACGTCGCGGACGCGGTCGAGCAGCGCGCGGGCCACCTCGGTGGCGAGCCGGGTCTTGCCCGACCCGCCCGGTCCGGTCAGCGTCACGAGCCGCGACGCGCCGACCATGGCCGACACGCGCGTGAGGTCGGTGTCCCGGCCGACGAAGCTGGTGAGCGCGGCGCGCAGGTTCGTGTGCGGGCGCTCCTGGCGCGACGGGTCGCCTTGCAGGATCGACAGGTGCAGCGCGGTGAGGTCTCGGGACGGGTCGGCACCGAGCTCGTCGGCCAGGGCCTCCCGCAGCCGGGCGAAGACCGCCAGCGCGTCGCCGGTGCGGCCGGACTGTGCGAGCGCGCGCATCAGCAGGGCGGCGAACCGCTCGTGCAGCGGGTGCTCGGCGACCAGCGACTCGAGCTCGGCGACGAGGTCGCCGTGGTGGCGGACGAGGTCGGCCTCGATGCGGTCGCCGAGCGCGGCGAGCCGCAGCTCCTGCAGCCGGGCCAGCGGGGCCTGGGTGAACGCCGCGTCCGCCGCGTCGGCGAGTGCCGGCCCACGCCACAGGTCGAGCGCGCCACGCAGCGTGCGGGCGGCGGCGGCCGGGTCATCGGCGAGCTCGGCGCGGCCCTGGGCGGCGAGGCGCTCGAAGCGGTGCAGGTCGACGTCGTCGGGCGGCACGGCGAGGCGGTAGCCGGCGGGTGTCGACTCGACGACCGGCTCGGGCAGCGCCCGGCGCAGCCGGGAGACCAGCGCCTGCAGCGCGTTCGTCGCCTCCGCGGGCGGGCCGGCACCCCAGACACCGTCGATGAGCTGCGCGTTGGTGACCACGCGGCCGGGGTCGAGCGCCAGCAGGATCAGCAGGGTGCGCAGCCGCGCGCCGGTGATCTCCACCGGCCGCCCGTCGTCGGCCCGGACCTCGACCGGTCCGAGCATCGCGATACGCACGTGTCGATTCTGCCTTCCCCCACCGACGTGGCAGGCTGGCGCCTGTGAGTCGTCCCCTTGCGCTGCTGGACTCGGCCAGCCTCTACTTCCGGTCCTACTTCGCGCTACCCGATTCGATGACCGCGCCCGACGGTACGCCGGTCAACGCGGTCCGCGGGTTCGCCGACACGATCGCCCGCATCCTCACCGAGCGGAAGCCGTCCCGGCTGGTGGCGTGCCTGGACGCGGACTGGCGGCCGGCGTTCCGGGTCAGGGCGCTGCCCTCGTACAAGGCGCACCGCGTGGCCGACCCGAAGAACAACATCGAGGAGGTGCCGGACACGCTGACCCCGCAGATCCCGATCATCCTCGACCTGCTCGACGCGGTCGGGCTCGCCACCGCCGAGGCTGCCGGCTTCGAGGCGGACGACGTGATCGGCACGCTCGCACACCGGGAGGGCACCGACCCGGTCGAGGTCGTCTCCGGCGACCGGGACCTGTTCCAGGTCGTCCGCGAGGAGCCGACGCCCGTCTCGGTCGTGTACGTCGGCCGCGGGTGGGCGAAGGCCGAGGTCATCGGGCCACGCGAGCTGGCCGCCCGCTACGAGCTGCCCGAGGAGAACGCCGGCCCGGCATACGCGGACATGGCACTGCTGCGCGGCGACCCCTCCGACGGGCTGCCCGGCGTGACCGGCGTCGGCGAGAAGACCGCGGCGAAGCTGATCAAGCGGTTCGGCTCGCTGGAGGGCCTGCTCGCCGCCGCCGAGGCGGGCGACAAGCTGGTGCCGCTGCGGGTCAAGACGGCCCTCGAGGACGCCGCCAAGTACGTCGCCGCCGCGCCGCTCGTGGTCCGCGTGGCCAAGGACGCCGAGGTCGTCGTCGACCGGCGCGACGCCGTGCCGGCGAAGCCGCGCGACCTCGACCGGGTGCGGGCGCTGCAGGAGAAGTGGGACCTGAGCACGTCGGTGGACCGGTTGCTGGCCGCGTTGCCGGCCGCGACCGCATAGCGCCCCACGGCACGAGGCCACGACGACCCGGACGCGCCTACCGCATCAACCCGGAGGCGGGCCGGCGTAGTCGGTCAGCTCGGGGTGTTCGGGCTCATCGGGGCCGCAGCTCGTGGCGAGGACGGCCGCGACCGCGAGCAGCGCCGCCAGGACCACGCGCCGCATGCTCCCCCGTCCCCTGTCCGGCATCAGAACAAGCTACCGCACCAGGACGGCCGGTCCGTGGCGAAGAGCCGGTCGGCCGCCTCGGCCGCGACCGGGTTTTTGGCGGTGAGCCGGCCGATCGCGGCGAGCGTCGAGGGCCGCCACGTGCCGAGGTAGATCATCCCGAGCGCCTCCACGGTCATCGTGAGGCCGGGCGGCGAGCTCGTGCGTTCCGTCCCTTGTGGACTGATCAGGTAGCGGCCGGAGTTGCCGGGCAGCAAGGGATCCACGATCTCGATCACCACGGGGTCGGCCGGACCGTAGGTGCGGGCGGCGAGCGCGCGGGGCACGTCCACGACCCGTACCCACAGCTCGTCGTCCGGGTCGCTGCGCAGCGCGAACAGGTCGGTGAGCATCGCCTCGATCGGGTCGTCCATGGGGCGGCCGTAGGCGATGAGCTCCTCGACGAGGTCGATGCCGATCAGGTAGCGCCACAGGTCGTTGGCCACGCCCTGGTTCGCCGCGTGGAAGTCGAGCACGTACAGGCGGGAGCCGTCGCGCGGGTCGCCGGAGTGGTACGGGCCCGGCTTGTAGCCGACCCAGCCGTCGATCGTGCCGTCGGCGCCGTGGTGCGCGGCCACGCGGAAGTACTCGTGTGCGAACCGGCGCTCGTAGCCGAGCACCCACCACGACTGCCCGCGGCTCATCATGCCCGGGCGGGTGGCCTGCAGCGGCGGGTACGCGGCGGGCAGCAGCGTCAGCGCCTCGTCGGTGGAGAGCAGCCGGACGGTGCCGGCGGTGGGGACGTCGTCGCGCAGGCGGGCGCGGCCGGACCGGAGCTTGACGGACCGGCCGAGCGTGCCGAGCCCGTAGCCGAAGCGCCCGTAGATGGCCGGCTCGCTCGCGTGCAGGGCGGCGAGCGTCTCGCCGGCGGCGGCGAGGTCCTCGAGTTCCCGGCGGATCATCGCGGTGAGCGCGCCGCGGCGGCGGTGGTCGGCGCGGACGCCGACGCCGGTGACCGCGGCCATCGGCACGGTCGCGCCGCCGGGCACGGTCATGCTCGAGGCGAGCGAGGTCACCGTGCCGATCATGGTGTCGCCGGCGAAGGCGCCGTAGCTGCGGCCGGGCTCGTAGACCTTGGCCCAGACCGCCCATTTCTCGTCGTCGTGCGGCGGTTCGTGCAGCGCCTCGCGGAACACGGTGCTGGCCGTGCGAAGCTCACCGTCGGAGAGCACGCGCACGTCGAAGGAGGTGTCCCGCGCGGGCGCGAGTGTCTGCGTCACCGCCCGATGATGACCGCTGCGCGCCCGCCGCGCGAGCGAGTTACTTGCCTTCCGGAGTGGAGACCTCGTACTGGCCGTCGTTGTTGACGACCGTGATCTTGACGGTCTGCACCTCGTCGCGGATTGTCACCTTGCACTCGAAGGTGTTGCCCTGCTTGACCTCCTGGTCGGCCGGACAGTCCACTTTGGAGATATCCTCGGCGGGCTCGTTGTAGTTCTCCACGAGGATCTTCTTCACGCCGTTGTCGCCCTCGAGGGCGTTCTCGTCGAAGACCTTCTTCGTGAGGAAGCCCGGAGTCACGAAGCCCAGCACCGCGAACACACCGGCGGCGAGCACGACGACCACGACGACGACCCAGATCCACGCGCTGCCGCCCTTCTTCGGCGGCGGGCCGTACGGCGACTGACCCGGATAGCCCTGCGGCTGGCCGTACCCACCGTAGGGCTGCTGCTGCGGCTGACCGTACGGGTACTGCTGCGTGGGCTGCTGCTGGCCGTACCCGCCGTACGGCTGCTGCGACGGATCCGGCTGCCCGTAAGGCGGCTGCCCGTAACCCTGACCCGGCTGCGCCGGGACGCCGCCCGACGGCGTACCCGGGGTCGGACCGCCGCCGTAGGGCTGCTGTCCCCACTGCTGCTGCGGGTCGTTCCCACCGGGAGGCCCGTAGGGGCTCGTCATCGTTCGCCTCCGCCACGTCGGGTCTGGTCTCGCGCGATCAAACCATATCGGCAGGTGAACATCCCGTGTGCGCCGCCACGCGAATGCCAGCCATCTGGCCCAAGCCGTTCGGGCCGCCCCGGTCAGGCCGTGCCAAGTGCGACAACGCCGCGCCGCATGCTCCGCACCGCCTCGGCCGCGGCCGCGCCGACGGGATGTGCCTTGCCCATCACATCACGCAGCTGGTCGAGCAAGTCGATCACCTGACGGGACCACCGGACGAAGTCGCCGGCCGAGATCTCCGCGCCCGCCGTCTCGGCCGCCGTCATCACCTTCTCGAGCGACTCGCCGCGCGCCCACCGGTACACCGTCCACGCGAAGCCCGCGTCCGGCTGCCGGGTCCGCTCGAGCTTGTGCCGCCGTTCGTCGGACTCCAGCGCCGTCCACAGCCGCGCGGTCTCGGTGAGCGCGTCGGTCACCGGCCCGGCAGGCACGCGCGCCTCGGCCGGCGTGTCCCGGCGCGACTCGAACACCAGGGCCGACACGACCGCCGCGAGCTCGGGCGCGGTCAACGAGTCCCACACGCCGTGCCGCAGGCACTCGGCCGCCAGCAGGTCGGACTCGCTGTAGAGCCGGGCCAGGCGCCGGCCGGCGTCGGTCACGCCGTCCTCGCCGTCGAGGTAGCCGCGTTCGGTCAGCAACGCACGGATCCGGTCGAAGCCGCGGGCCAGCGAGTGGGTGGTGGCCGCGACCTTCTGCGCCAGCTGCTGGGTCTCCGTGGTGAGCCTGCGGTGCCGTTCCGCCCAGCGGGCGTGCGTCTCCCGGTCTTCGCAGCCGTGGCACGGGTGCGCCCGCAACGCCCGCCGCAGCGCCGCCAGCTCGCGGTCCTCGCCGTCGCCGCCCGAGCGCCGCCGGTTCCGGCCGGGCGCCTCGATGCCGGTGTTGCGCAGTGTCGAGGCGAGGTCGCGGCGCGACCGCGGCGAGCGCAGGTCGACCTGCTTGGGCAGCTTCACCCGGCCGAGCGGCTCGACCGGCACCGGGAAGTCGGCGACCGAGAGCCGCCCGGCCCACCGGTCCTCGGTGATCACCAGCGGCCGCGGCTCGCCCATGGAGTCCACGCCCGGGTCGACCACGATCGCGAGCCCCGTGCGGCGGCCGGACGGCACGGCGATCACGTCACCCTTGCGCAGCGACTCCAGCGAGCGCGCCGCCTCCGCCCGCCGGGCCGTCGCGTTGCGGCGGGACAGGGACTTCTCGCGCTCGGACAGCTTCGCCCGCAGCTCCATGTACTCCGCGAAGTCGCCGAGATGGCAGGTCATCGACTCGCGGTAGCCCTCGATCGCCTCGCGGTTGCGCTCGATCCGCCGGGCGAGCCCGACCACCGAGCGGTCCGCCTGGAACTGCGCGAACGACTGCTCGAGCAGCTCGCGGGCGGCCTGCGCGCCGAGCCGGTCGACGAGGTTGACCGCCATGTTGTACGCGGGCCGGAACGACGAGCGCAGCGGGTAGGTCCGGGTGGAGGCGAGCCCCGCGACCGCCTTCGGGTCCACCCCGGGACCCCAGACGACCACCGCGTGCCCCTCGATGTCGATGCCGCGCCGCCCGGCCCGGCCGGTGAGCTGCGTGTACTCCCCCGGCGTCAGCTCGACGTGCGCCTCACCGTTGTACTTCACCAGCCGCTCGAGCACGACCGTGCGCGCGGGCATGTTGATGCCGAGCGCCAGGGTCTCGGTGGCGAACACGACCTTGACCAGGCCGCGGACGAACAGCTCTTCGACGGTCTCCTTGAACGCCGGCAGCAGCCCGGCGTGGTGGCTCGCGAACCCGCGCTCGAGCGCCTCGCGCCACTCCCAGAAGCCCAGCACGCGCAGGTCGGCGTCGTTGAGGTCCCTGGTGCGCGCGTCGACGATCCGCCGGATCTCGGCGATCTCCGCGTCGGTGGTCATCCGCAGGCCCGAGCGTGCGCACTGGGCCACGGCGGCGTCGCAGCCGACCCGGCTGAACACGAACACGATGGCCGGCAGCAGGCCGGCGCCGTCGAGCCGGGCCACGACGTCCACCCGGGACGGCGGCCGGAACCGGGGGCCGCGGGGCGCCGGGCGGCCCCGGCCGCGAGGCCGCGGACCGCGCCACGGCGCCTGCTCGCGGGCCGCGTTCTCGGTGCGGCGCAACAGTTCCGGGTTGATCCGCGGGTGGCCCTCGGCGTCCTCGCCGGCGAAGAGGTCGAGCATCCGGCCGGAGACCATCATGTGCTGCCAGAGCGGCACGGGCCGGTGCTCGTCGACCACGACCGTCGTGTCGCCGCGCACCTCGACGAGCCAGTCGCCGAACTCCTCCGCGTTGCTGACCGTCGCGGACAGGCTGATCAACCGCACCCACTCCGGGAGGTGCAGGATGACCTCCTCCCACACGGCGCCGCGGAACTGGTCGGCGAGATAGTGCACCTCGTCCATCACGACGTAGCCGAGGCCGTCGAGGGTCGCCGAACCCGCGTAGAGCATGTTGCGCAGGACCTCGGTGGTCATCACGACGATCGGCGCGCTGCCGTTGACCGACGTGTCGCCGGTGAGCAGGCCGACCATCTTCGCCCCGTACCGCTCGACGAGGTCGGCGTACTTCTGGTTCGACAGCGCCTTGATCGGCGTGGTGTAGAAGCACTTGCGGCCCTCGGCGAGCGCGAGGTGCACCGCGAACTCCCCGACGACGGTCTTGCCGGCCCCGGTCGGCGCGCACACCAGCACGCCGTGCCCGTCCTCGAGTGCGGCGCACGCCTGGTCCTGGAACGGGTCGAGCTCGAAGGGCAGCTGCTGGACGAACTCGGTCAGCTTGGGATAGCTGGACCGGCGCCGTGACGCCGCGTAAGCCTCGGCCGGAGATGGAGAAGGGCTGGCCACACTCCAAAGCCTGTCACACGACGCGCGCGCTCACTTGGCGGACCCGACCCGCGAGCGAGTGCAGCCGCGTCCGCCGGCCGGACTGACGATCAGCGCGGGCGTGCGGGACGAACGCCGAGCGGCGCCGGAGGGAGGACTGCGGTCAGGCGGATGCGCGAAGCGAACCGTTCACCACGGTGAGCGCTCCGGGCACCAGGCTGACCTCGACCGGTAGCGGGCCGATGCGCTCGCCGTCGGCGTAGGCGACCCAGCCGTTCTCCTCACCGATGCGCACCTGCCTGGCCTGCGAGGTCGTGACGAGCGGGTTGTGCACGTGGTTGCCGGTGCGCAGGCCCGGCAGCATCCTGACCAGGTCGCGCCGCTTCGCGGAGCGGACGAGCGTGATGTCGAACAGCCCGTCGGTCGGGTCGGCGGACGGGCATACCGGGATGCCGCCGCCGTAGTACGGGATGTTGCCGATGGCGATCTGGGTGGCCTCGACCTCGGTTCGCTCGCCGTCCTGGGTGACCGACAGCCGCCCGCCGCGCAGCTTCGCGAGCTCGGCGACGATCGCGAGGTCGTAGCGCCGGGGACCGGACGGCCAACGCATCCGGTTGGCCCGCTCGTTGACCGCGGAGTCGAACCCGGCGCACAGCACGCCGGCGAACCACGGCCCGCCGGCGACCCGGCCGAGGTCGATCTTCGTGCGCTGGCCCGCCTTGATCGCCGCGACGAGCGCGTCGGTGGCCTCGAGCGGATCCTTCGGCGCGCCGAGCGTGCGGGCGAGGTCGTTGCCGGTGCCCGCGGGCACCACGCCGAGCGCGACGCCGGTGTCGGCGCAGAACTGCACGCCCTGGTGCGCCGACCCGTCGCCGCCTACCACGACGAGCACGTCCAGCGTGGTGTCGTGCGCCCGCTCCATCAGCCGGCGCGACTCCTCGACGGTCGTCGCGGCGACCGTGATGAGGTCGTCGACCGCGCCGCGCAGCCGCTGCGCGACCGTGTCCGCGATCCGGCCGGCCCGGCCGAGGCCGGATGCCGGGTGCACCACCATGGCGGCCCGCACCGTGTCAGCCAACTGTGCCGTCCCTCAGGTCACGTCGTCGAAGCCGGCGGGCGTCTCGGACTTCGGTTTCGCGGCGGGCTCGTCGGGGACGTTCTCGGGCTTGAGATCGTAGTCCTCCGGGTCGCCCCAGCCCTCGGCGACCGCCTGCTGGTCCTTCTTGCGGTCGTGGATGCGGGCGATCTGCACGGCGACCTCGAACAGCACGGTCATCGCGCCGGCGAGCGCCAGCATGCCGATGGGGTCGGTGCCGGGCGTGGCGACCGCGGCGAACACGAACAGCGCGAAGATGATCCCCCGCCGCCAGCGGGCGAGGTTGCGGTAGGGCAGCACGCCGATGCGGTTCAGCATGGTGATCAGCAGCGGCAGCTCGAAGCTCACGCCGAAGATCAGCAGCATGACGAGCACGAACGAGATGTACTCGTTCGCCGCGAGCGCGGTGATGAACTGGTCGCCACCGAAGCTGACCAGGACCTGCAGGCCTTTCGGCACCACGAAGTAGGCGAGCACGGCGCCGCAGGCGAACAGGATCGTCGCCAGGATCACGAAGATGCGGGTGAACTTGCGCTCGTTGTCGTACAGGCCGGGAGTGATGAACGCCCAGATCTGGTAGAGCCAGAACGGACTGGTCAGCACCGCACCCGCGGCGAGGCCGACCTTGAACTGGATGAGGAACGCCTCGAAGGGCTGGGTCTGCAGCAGCTGGCACTTGCCCGGGATCGGCTCGAACCGGACACCCGCGGGCAGCGCGCAGTACGGGCCGGTGAGCAGGTGACCGAGCGAGGGGATCGGGCCGATCCACCACTGGAACCAGAGGAACCCGGCGATGCAGCCCACGAGGAGGGCCAGGATCGCCAAACCCAACCGGTGCCGCAGCTCGTAGAGATGTTCCCGGAGGGACATGGTGCCGTCGGGATTGTGCCGACGGCTACGAAGACGCTTCTTCTCGCGACGACCCTCGTCCCGGCGGTGCGGTTTGCGCGCCACCGTCTGGAACCCCGTTTCTCAGCCGGCGTTCTTGTTCTGCTGAGCCTGCTCGACCGGTTGCTCGGCGGCGGGCTGCGTCGTGCCGTTCGTCTGCGGCGGCGTCTGAGCCTGCGGCAGCTGCTGCTGCACCGGCGGCGTGGCCGGGGTGTCGTCCTTGTCCTTGTCCTCGCCACGCAGGCCCTTGGTCTCTTCCTTGAAGGCCTTGGCGGACTTGCCGAGCGAGCGCGCCATCTCCGGCAGCTTCCGTGCTCCGAAGAGCAGGACGATCACACCGGCAATGATCAACAGCTCGGGTACACCCAAGTTACCCACGGTCATCCTCCTGTCTCCCCCGGCTGTTCGATGGTACGTCAGCCGGGGCGTGCTTCCATCGTGCGCGGGTCTGTTTCACAGCGACCCGCAAGGCAGCCGTCCGCGCGCGCAGCGTGCTCGTCCGGTCCCCGAACCGGGCGTTCACGCCGGCCGCCGTGGTGCCGAACCGGCGCACGTTGCGCAGTGCCCGGGTGAGCACGAGCCCGAGCAGCGCCAACCCGATGGCAACCAGGATCCAGGTCGGCAGGTACGACATCACGTTCCTACCGTAGTGGGCATGTGGTCACCGTAGGGTGGGCGGTTCCCGGCTTCCCGTAGGTCACGGGGTTACCGAGAGCTGTCCGGCCCGCGCGAGCGCCCGCCTTGCTCGGTCACGCAAGCCCGCCGCGAGCTCCTCCGGTTCCTCGACGCTCACGTCGCCGCCGAGGCCCAGCAGGAGCCGGACCATCCACGACAGGTCCGCGTACCGCATCCTTATTCGGAGCCGGCCGCCGTCGAGTTCGGTCACCTTCTCCACCGGGTAGTACTCCGACACCCAGCGCGCGTCCGGCTCGAGCACGAGCTGAGCGACCTCCTGGTCGGGGCGCTCGCGGAAGATGCCCGCGGAGGTGTCGGTCTGCTCGGCGTAAGGCGGCGGCGCGGCCGGCTCGTCGAGCTGCGTGACCTCGTCGATGCGGTCGAGGCGGAACAGCCGCACGCCCTCGGCCCGCCGGCACCAGGCCTCCAGGTAGCTGCGGCCCTCGACGATCAGCATCCGCATCGGGTCGACCGTGCGCTCGGTGATCTCGTCCTTCGACGCCGTGTAGTAGGTCATCCGCAGCGCCCGCCGCTGCGTGAGCGCACCCTGCACGACCTGGCGTGCCTTGGCGGTGCTCTTGCCCTCGCGCACGCCGAGGCCGACCGCGACCCCGGCGGGCTGCGCCTGCCCGGCCGCCGCCTCGATCTTGGCGACCGCGCGGCGCACCGCGTCCGCGTCGGCCACGCCGGGTGCCTCCAGCAGCGTGCGCAGCGCGACCAGCAACGCGGTGGCCTCGGCGCCGGTGAGGCGCAGCGGCCGGTTCATGCCGGCGTCGAAGTTGACTGAGATCGTGTCGCCCTCGAAGGACAGGTCGATCAAATCGCCGGGCCCGTAGCCCGGCAGCCCGCACATCCAGAGCAGCTCGAGGTCCTTGCGCAGTTGCTTGGCGGAGACGCCGAAGTCCTCGGCCGCCTCGTCCACCGGGATGCCCGGCCGCGCGATCAGGTAGGGCACCAGCGCCAGCAGGCGTGGCAGCCGGTCCTGCGATGTGCTCACTGGTCCGCCTCCCCGGAATTCAAAGTGTCGGTTGCGTTCCGGCGGACAGTCCGGATGGTCTGTCGACTGTGGCCGAGTGCCAGCACGGTCCCCTGAGGTTACGTTGATCGGCACCGGACTTCGCGCAAAGATCCACTGTGACCAACGAGATCCACGGAGGCACTCGCTAGCCCCCCGTACTCCCCGCCACGGCGAGCAGCCGCTCGTGCACCGACTTGCGCAGCACCTCCGGCTCGAGCACCACGGCATCCTCGCCGTAGCCCGCGATCCAGCTGGCCGACGAGTCGGTGTACCAGACCTCCAGCTCGACCACGTCGCCCGCGACGCCGTCGATGGTCTGCTCGCCGACGACCTTGGCCCGGCGGCGCAGGCCCGCCGCACGGTTCTTCGCAAGCCACAGCCGCACCGTCGACGTGTCGGGTGGTTCGTCGCTGGAGTGTGACACGAAGGTCAGCAGATCGACGTCGGCCGGCCGCTGCACAACCCCGGCCCGGCCGGACATCTCGACCTCCCCCACGATGCGGGACAACCGGAAGCAGCGCGGCGCGTCCCGGTCCCGGTCGTGGCCGACGACGTACCAGCGCCCGCGCCAGGACACCACGCCCCACGGCTCCAGCGTGCGCCGGCGCACCTCGGCCGGGTTCGCCTTCCGGTAGTCGAAGCCGACCGCCCGGCCGGCCTGGACGGCGGCGAGCAGCGGCCCGAACGCGGGCTCGGTGGTACGCACCTTCGGCTCGACGACCGCCGGCACGCCCTGGTCGACGTCCACCCCGGCGGCCCGCAGCTTCAGCAGCGCACCGGCCGCCGCACCGGTCAGCTCCGGGGAGTCCCACAGCCGCACGGCGAGCGCCACCGCGGCGGCCTCGTCGGGCTCGAGGTCGATGTCGCCGAGCTCGTAGTCACGGCGCGCGATCCGGTACCCGTCGACCGTGTCGAACGACCAGTTACGGCCGACCTCCAGCGGCACGCCCAGCTCACGCAGCTCGGCCTTGTCCCGCTCGAACATCCGGAAGAAGGCCTCGTCCGTGGGCGCGTCGGAGTAGCCGGCCACGAGGGACCGGATGTGCTCGGCGGTCAGGTACTGGCGGGTGGACAGTAGACACAGCACCAGGTTGACGAGTCGTTCGGCGCGTGCGACGGACACGTTTCGAACTCTAGCCCGACTGACACACCTCAGTCCCCCAACGCGCCCCGGCGATTCGTGCGAACGGTCCGTTCGCCCGGCATTCCCCCGATCAGTGGGCACCGGCCGCCCGGTCGCTACCCGGGTCGCGACCGAGCGTTGGTCTGACCACTTGACCGTCGGGCCTTCTGGGCGGCATGGTGTCACCCATGGCCCTGCAACCCGTGGCTCGCCGGTCCGTTCCGGACGCCGTGTTCGAGCAGATCCTCGCCGACGTCGTGAGCGGCGAGTTCGCGCCCGGCGACCCGCTGCCCAGCGAGCGCAGGCTGGCCGAGGTGCTCGGGGTGTCCCGCCCGGCAGTACGCGAGGCGCTGCAGCGGGTGGCCGCGGCCGGCCTGGTGGAGGTCCGCCAGGGCGACACCACGACGGTCCGCGACTACCGCCGCCACGGCGGGCTCGACCTGCTCCCCCGGCTGCTCTCGCCCGGCGGCGAGATCGACCTGTCGGTGGCGCGCAGCATCCTCGAGGCGCGGCTGCACGTCGGCCCGAAGGTGGCCGAGCTCGCGGCCGAGCGGGCCGGCGCCCGGCTCGCCGAACCGCTGCGCGCGGCGGTCGACGCGCTGGAGGCGGCGGACGACTCGGTCGCCCGGCAGCGGCACGCGCTGCTGTTCTGGGAACACGTCGTCGACGGCGCCGACTCGATCGCGTTCCGGCTGATGTTCAACAGCCTGCGCGCCGCCTACGAGCCGGCGATCGCGGTGCTCGGCCCCGTCATGGACGCCGAGGTCACCCGCATCGCGGCCTACCGCTCGCTGACCGAGGCCATCGTGGCAGGCGATGGCCCCGAGGCCCGCCGCCTCGCCGAGGACCTGCTCGGCGCGGGCACTTACGGCCTGCTGACAGTGATCAGGCAACTGGAGGAGTCTCAATGACCGACGCCAAGGACACCGTCGAAGCTCGCGCCCGCGCCCAGGTCCGCGCCGACGAGGCCGCCATCACCGGTTCGCGCCGCCGCTCGACCGGCCTGTCCGACGCGGCCCGGGCGTTCTGGCGTCACCCGTCGCCGTGGATGCTGGCCGTGCTCCTGACCGCCGCCGTGACGGCCCGCCTGGTCGCCGGCGACTGGCGGCTGAGCGACGCGGTCACGCCGGTGATCATGCTCGCGGTGTTCCCGTTCTTCGAGTGGATCGTGCACGTGTGCGTGCTGCACTGGCGGCCGCGCCGGGTCGGCGGCCTGACGATCGACCCGCTGCTGTCCCGCAAGCACCGCGCCCACCACGCGGACCCGCGCGACGTGCCGCTCGTGTTCATCCCGTGGCAGGTGCAGCTGTGGCTGCTACCGGCGACGACCGCGATCGCGCTGCTCGCGTTTCCCCGCCTCGGCGTCGGGCTGACGTTCCTCGGCACGGCGGCCACGCTCGGGCTGGGCTACGAGTGGATGCACTACCTGATCCACAGCGACTACCGGCCGCGGACCCGGCTGTACCGGGCGATCTGGCGCAACCACCGGCTGCACCACTACAAGAACGAGCACTACTGGTTCACCGTGACCACGTCCGGCACCGCGGACCGGGTGCTGGGCACCCACCCGAACCCGGAGACCGTGCGAACCTCCCCCACGGTCCGCGACCTGCACTCCCGCGAGGCGGCGGCGAGCTAGATACCCGCACGAACCTCGTCGGCCAGCAGCTTCTCCTGCTCGGGTGTCAGCCCGGTGCCGGACAGGCCGTGGCCGAGGACCAGCATCGCCTTCACGATCGCGTCCTCGCGGACGTCCTGGGGCATGTCGCGCAGCGGGCCGTCCAGCAGGGCCGCGAGGCCGTGCACCATCGACCACGCCGCGATCTCCGCGAGCGGCCGCCGCTCGACCCTCAGGTAGCCGACCGCGACCAGCTCGTCGAGCGAGTCGAGCAGCAGCCCGAACGGATCCGGCCGGCCGTCGCTCTCGTGGTCGTCGGCCTCGTCGCGCACCGGGCCCTGGAACGAGAACACCGTGCGGAACAGGCCCGGCTGCGCGCGGGCGAACGCGATGTAGCCGCGGCCGAGCGCGGCGAGGCTGCCGAGCGCGTACTGCACCGGGTCGTCGGTCTGCGTGCGGGCGGCCAGCTCCTTCTGCATCGCCCCGGCGAGCTCGTCCAGCGCGCATTCCTTCGCGGCGCCGAGTAGCTCCTCCTGACCCGCGAAGTGGCGGTACGCCGCCGTCGGCGTGACGCCGACCTGGCGGGCGGCCGCGCGGATGCTCACCGAACCCGGCCCGCCGTCGGCGGCGAGCTCGGCCGCCGCGGTGACCAGCGCGTTGCGCAGATCGCCATGGTGGTAGGCGCGTTTCGGCGAGTTCACGTACCCGATGTTGACACCAGTGAACATTGATGGCAAGTTAACGCCCGTCAAGTTTACGCCCGTACACATCTAGTGCGATTGCAAGGGGAGCTCGTCATGTTCGGTCGCATCGGCCGGTTCATCGCCGCCCACGCTCGCGCGGTTCTCGTGGTCACGGTCCTGCTCATGGTCGGAGCGGGCGCACTCGGGTTCACCGCGTTCGGCAAACTCAAGACCGAGGGCGGGTTCGAGAACCCGGCCGCGGAGTCCAGCCAGGCTCAAGAGTTGCTCGACTCGAAGTTCGGCGGCGACGCCGACGTCGTCTTCCTCATGACCGCCACCGAAGGCACGGTCGACGACCCCGCGGTCAAGGCAGTGGCCACCGACGTCACCGGCCGGCTGGCCGCGGACGGCACGCTGGACGACTTCGCGTCGTACTTCACCACCCACGCGCCGGGAATGAAGTCGGCCGACGGCAAGTACGCGATCGCCGTCGCCAAGCTGACCGATGCCGGCGACGTCGAGAAGCTGCGCGAGGCCTACGACACGACCAGCGGACCGCTCACGGTGCGGGTCGGCGGGCCGCAGGCGGTCGGCCCGGACATCGGCGACCAGGTGGGCGCCGACCTCGCGCTCGCCGAGTCGATCGCGGTGCCGATCATCCTGGCCCTGCTCGTCGTCGTGTTCGGCAGCGTCGTGGCCGCCCTGCTGCCGCTCGCGATCGGCGCGATCGCCGTGCTGGGTACGTTCGCGGAGCTGTCCGTGCTCGGCTCGCTGACCGACGTGTCCGTCTTCTCGATCAACCTGACCACCGCGCTGGGCCTTGGCCTCGCGATCGACTACGCGCTGCTGACGGTCTACCGGTTCCGCGAGGAGCTCGCTTCCGGCCGCGACACGCACACGGCTGTCGTGCGGACCGTCGAGACGGCCGGCCGGACGATCATGTTCAGCGCGCTGACCGTCGCGGTCGCGCTCGCGGCGCTGCTCGTCTTCCCGCTGTACTTCCTGCGCTCGTTCGCCTACGCCGGTGTCGGCGTGGTGCTGGTCGCGATGATCGGTGCGGTGGTCGTGCTGCCGGCGCTGCTCACGGTGCTCGGCCCGAAGGTCAACTCGCTGCGACTGCCCTGGGTGAAGAAGTCGCCGAGCTCGGTGTCCGGCTTCTGGGCGCGGATCGCCGGGTTCGCCGGCCGCCGCCCGGTGGCCGCGGGCGTGCCGGTGATCGTGCTGCTGGTCCTGGCCGCGGTCCCCTTGCTGCGCGTGGAGTTCGGCACGCCGGACGAGCGCGTGCTGACGACCGCGTCGGAGACCCGGGTGGTCGGTGACGTGCTGCGGGAGAGCTTCCCCGGCGACGACAGCAAGGCGCTGCAGGTCGTCACCCGCGGGCCGGCCGACGTCACCGGCTACGCCACCCGGCTGTCCGAGGTGCCCGGCGTCGAGTCGGTCACCGCGAGCACCGGCACCTACGCCGACGGCCGGACGGCCGGCCCCGGCATCCCGACCATGGCGGCTCCCTCCGGCGAGCAGCGGCTGACCGTGCGCACCACGTACGACCCGCACTCGACTGCCGGCCAGGACCTCGTCGGCGCGGTTCGCGCGGTGCCCGCGGGCGTGGACGTCGCAGTCGGCGGCCCGGCGGCGCAGCTGGTGGACAGCAAGGACGCGATCGGGAGCCGGCTACCGCTCGCGGCGGGGCTCATCGCGATCAGCACGTTCCTGTTGCTGTTCCTGTTCACCGGCAGCGTGCTGCAGCCGATCCGGGCGCTGCTGTTCAACGTGCTCGGCCTGTCCGCGACGCTCGGCATCATGGTGCTGATCTTCCAGGAGGGCTGGCTGTCCTCGTGGCTCGGCTTCACGCCGCTGCCGCTCGACACGAGCATGCTGGTGCTGCTGTTCTGCATCGTGTTCGGCCTGTCGATGGACTACGAGGTGTTCGTGGTCAGCCGGATCAAGGAGATGCACGACCAGGGCGCCACGCCACGCGACGCGGTTGTCGCCGGGCTGTCGCGGACCGGCCGGCTGATCACGATGGCCGCGGTGCTGCTGGCCGTCAGCCTGCTCGCGTTCGGGACGAGCGGCGTCAGCTTCATCCAGATGTTCGGCATCGGCTCGGGGCTCGCGATCCTGATCGACGCGACGCTGATCCGCGGCGTGCTGCTGCCGGTCGGCATGCGGGTGCTGGGCCGGGCCGCGTGGTGGGCGCCGCCGTTCCTGCGGCGCGTGCACGGCCGGGTCGGCCTGCGCGAGGACGCCGACTCGCCGTCGCCGGAGCTCGCGAAGGTCTAGCCGTACGCGGACGCCGCGTCCGGAGCCTCGATGCTCCGGGCGCGGCGTTCGTCCACGCCCAGGCGTTCGAAGGCGGGGCCGGCGGCGGGGTGCACGCGGATGGCGCGGGTCGGGTCGCGGGCGAGCCAGCCGGCGGCGAGGGCGCGGTCGAGGAGGGCGGCGGGCATGGCGCCGCTGAGGTGCTCGCGGCGTTCGGTCCAGTCGAGGCAGTCCTTCACCACGGGTCGCCGCGTTCGGTGGAGCTCCACGCCGAGCTCTTCCAGGACGGTCCGGCCGCGCCGTGTCAGGTGCAGGCCGTCGACGTCGTCGAGCAGGCCGGTCGCGAGCATGCCGTCCCGGATGGCGACGCCCAGTCGCCCCGCGAGGTGGTCGTAGCAGGTGCGGGCCGCGGCGAGGCGGCGCGCGCGGATCGAGGCGCGCAGGCTCTTCGGCCGCTCGGGCCCGGCGTACTGGGAGAGCTTCTCGATGAGCTCCGCGACGTCCGGCCCCTCGAGGCGGACGTAGCGGTGCCGGCCCTGCTTGAGCGTGCGGACGAACCCCGCCTTGGCGAGGACCCCGACATGCTCGCTGGCGGTGGACGGCGCGATCCCGGCGGCCCTCGCGAGCTCACCGACCGTCCAAGCCCGCCCGTCGATCAGCGCGAGGCACATCGTGGCCCGGCTGGGATCGGCGAGCACGGCAGCGACATCGGCGAGCATGCCTCGATGGTAGGCAGCGAACACGTCGGCCCCCGCCGAAGCGACACGAGGCCACGTTCGGGCCCTTACAGCGAGGCGATCAGGCGTTCCACGCGTTCGTCGACCGCGCGGAAGGGGTCCTTGCACAGGACCGTGCGCTGGGCCTGGTCGTTCAGCTTCAGGTGTACCCAGTCGACCGTGAAGTCGCGGCCCGCTTGTTGTGCGGCGGCGATGAAGTCGCCGCGAAGCTTGGCCCGGGTGGTCTGCGGCGGGGTGTCCTTGGCGGCCTCGATCTCGCCGTCCTCGGTCACGCGGGCCACCAGGTCCTTGCGCTGCAAGAGGTCGAAGATGCCGCGGCCGCGGCGGATGTCGTGGTACGCCAGGTCCAGCTGCGCGACCCGGGGGCTCGACAACTCGAGGTTGTGCTTGTTGCGGTAGCGCTCCACGAGCCGGTGCTTGATCGCCCAGTCGATCTCGCGATCGATGCGGGACAGGTCCTGCTGCTCCACCGCGTCCAGCGTCCGGCCCCACAGCTCGATCACGCGGTCGGCGATCGGGTCGGGCGAGCGCTTCGCGACGTGCTCGACCGCGCGGGCGAAGTACTCGCGCTGGATGTCGAGCGCGGACGCCTCGCGGCCCCCGGCCAGGCGGACCAGGCGGCGGCCGGTCAGGTCGTGGCTGATCTCGCGGATCGCGCGGATCGGGTTGTCCAGGCTGAAGTCCCGGAACTGGACGCCGTCCTCGATCATCTCCAGGACCAGGTTCGCGCTGCCGACCTTGAGCAGCGTCGTGGCCTCGGCCATGTTCGAGTCGCCGACGATGACGTGCAGGCGGCGGTAACGCTCGGCGTCGGCGTGCGGTTCGTCGCGGGTGTTGATGATCGGGCGCGATCTGGTGGTCGCCGAGGAGACGCCCTCCCAGATGTGCTCGGCGCGCTGCGAGAGGCAGTAGACCGCGCCGCGCGGGGTCTGCAGGACCTTGCCGGCGCCGCAGATCAGCTGGCGGGTGACCAGGAACGGCAGCAGCACGTCGGCGATCCTGGAGAACTCCCCTGCGCGGGTGACCAGGTAGTTCTCGTGGCAGCCGTACGAGTTCCCGGCCGAGTCGGTGTTGTTCTTGAACAGGAAGATGTCCCCGCCGATGCCCTCGTCGGCGAGCCGGCGCTCGGCGTCGACCAGGAGGTCTTCGAGGATCCGCTCGCCCGCCTTGTCGTGCGTGACCAGCTGGACGAGGTCGTCGCACTCCGCCGTGGCGTACTCGGGGTGCGAGCCGACGTCCAGGTAGAGGCGCGAACCGTTGCGCAGGAAGACGTTCGAGGACCGGCCCCAGGACACCACTCGCCGAAACAGGTACCGCGCGACCTCATCCGGGCTCAGCCTGCGCTGCCCGTGAAAGGTACAGGTCACGCCGAACTCGGTCTCGATACCGAAGATCCGCCGCTGCATTCTCTTAGCCTAGGCGTTGAAAGCGCGAACGTGGACGGGCCGCTCCGAGGTGAGACGAACGCGTCATCGAAGCGGACGGAGTGTGCACGGGCATCGCGTCAGCCCTTGGCGCCGTCACCATTGCCGTCACCCTTGCCGTCACCGTTGCCTTCGGACGGGGGCGGCGGGTCCATCGGCTCGCCTTCCGGCTTGTCCTCGGGCTCCGCGCCGGCCGGCAGCAGCGCGGTGAGCGCGGCTCCCTCGATGCGGCGGAATGCCCGGCGTGGCCGGGCCCGCTCCAGCACCGCGACCTCGACCTTTCCGATGCCCTGCCCGTTGTCGCCGTTGCCCGCGCTCGTGCCTGCCGACAGCGCGCTCATCGCGAACGCGACCCCGGCCTCGAGCGACATGCCCTCCTCGTAGTTGTCCTTCATCGTGCTCGAGATCGGCTCGGTCTGGCCGCCCATGACCAGGTACTGCGGCTCGTCGACGATCGAGCCGTCGTAGGTGAGCCGGTAGAGCTGGTCCTCCTCGGGGGCGGCGCCGACCTCGGCCACACAGATCTCCACCTCGAACGGCTTGAGCTGGTCGGTGAAGATCGAGCCGAGCGTCTGCGCGTAGACGTTGGCGAGCTGGCGGGCGGAGACGTCGCGCGGGTCGTTGGCGTACCCCCACAGGTCGACGTGCCGGATGCCGCCGCGGCGCAGGCTCTCGTATTCGCTGTAGCGGCCGGCGGCCGCGAACCCGATCCGGTGGTAGATCTCGGAGACCTTGTGCAGCGTCGTCGAGGGGTTCTCGGCCACGAACAGCACGCCGCCGGAGTACTTGAGCGCGATGACGCTGCGGCCCCGCGCGATGCCCTTGCGGGCGTACTCCGAGCGATCCCGCATCAACTGCTCGGGCGACGCGTACAGCGGCATGGTCACGGCGGTGGCTCCTTCGTATGCGTCTGTTGGTGCGGTGGGTCAGCCGCGCGGCCTGGCGGCCCGTTCGGCCATGATCGCCTCGGCCACCGGGGCGATCGTCTCCTCCGGCAGCTGGACCGCGCCCTCGGCGCCGGTCACCGTAATGATGCTCGGGAAGATCCGGCGGGCGAGGTCGGGGCCGCCGGTGGCCGAGTCGTCGTCCGCCGCGTCGTAGAGCGCGTCCACGGCCTGCCGGACCGCGGTCTGCTGGTCGCTGCCCGGGTCGTAGGTCTTCTTGAGCGAGGTTCGGGCGAACACCGATCCGGAGCCGACCGAGTGGAAGCCGGCACGCTCCTCGTAGCGCCCGCCGACCACGTCGTAGGACACGATCCGGGCCGCGCGCGACGGATTCTCGGCGGCCGTGTCGAAGCCCACGAACAGCGGGATCACGGCGAGCCCGGCCATCGCCACGTCGAGGTTGCCGCGGACCAGCGAGGCCAGCTTGTTGGTCTTGCCGTCCAGGGACAGCGAGACGCCCTCGATCTTCTCGTAGTGGGACAGCTCCAGCTGGAACAGCCGCACCAGGTCGACCGCGATGCCCGCGGTGCCGGCGATGCCCACCGCCGAGTAGTCGTCGGTGACGTACACCTTCTCCATGTCGCGCTGGGCGATCATGTTGCCCGACGTGGCGCGGCGGTCACCCGCGACCAGCACGCCGCCGTCGAAGGCGATCGCGACGATCGTGGTGCCGTGCGGCGGTGCGGGGGTGAGTTCGGCGGGACCGCGGCGCGCCTGGACCGGCTCGTCGCCACGCCAGCCACCGCGCGTCCCCGGCAGCAGGTGCGGGGCCTGCTCCCGGAGGAAGTCGGTGAACGAGGAGGTCTGGGCCGTGAGGTAGGCAGCCGGAAGTGATGCGCCGGGCATGGCGCTGGACGGAGTGTGTTCCATGCCTGCTTTCGTTCCTGGTTACGACTGTCGACGGGGTGTGGAGAGAAACCTACTCGCCGCCCTTTTGGACATACGCACGGACGAAGTCCTCGGCGTTCTCCTCGAGCACGTCGTCGATCTCGTCGAGGATCGTGTCCACGTCCTCGCCGAGCTTCTCCCTGCGCTCCTGACCGGCCGGCGCACCGCCGTCGACATCTTCGTCGCCGTCACCGCCGCCTTGCCGCTGCGTCTGTTCCTGGGCCATCTCGCCTCCCGGATCGGGATTGTCTGTCTCCCAGGCTACCGACCGGGACCGACATAGTCGCGGACCATCCGAGCGAAGATCGCGATCGCTGTCGGCGAACGGCCCGGATTTCAGCCGGCCTCGAGCGTCTCTCGAGCCGCGCGCAGCCCGCTGCGGACCGCGCCCTCCATGTTGTTGGGCCAGCCGCTGCGCTCCGCCCCGGCGAACCGGATCAGCCCGTGCGGCTCGGCCAGCCGGGGGCCGAGCCGGCACACCTCGCCCGGCGCGAAGGCCACGTCGCACCCGAGGACATGCTCCTGGTCGGCCCACCGGAACACCTGCGCGGACCGCAACCGGTCCGCACTGGTGCCGAACGCTCCCGCCAGGTCCGCGAGCAGCACCTCGTCGGGCGCCTCCGCGTGCCCCGGCACGAAGCCGGTGACCCGGTCACCACGCCGCCAGGCGACCCACAGCGCGTCGCCGCCCACGACGGACGCGTGCCCCACGCGGTGCCCTTCCGGCAGCCTCGCGACGGCCTTCACGCCCGCGCCCACGTGCAGCGCGGACAGCGCTTGCCGGCCCTCGGGCAGCGCGGGCTCGAAGCCGACGGTGGCCAGGAGGTGGACCGGCACCGCGACCACGGCCTGCGCGGCGCGGTACTCCCGGCCGCCGCCGTGCGCGCTGACCCCGCCGCCGTCCTGGACGACACGCTCGACCGGCGTGCGCAGCCGTACGGCGTCCCCGAGGCGGGCGGCCAGCCGGATCGCGACCTCCTGCGCCCCCTGCGCGATGCGCCACTGGAACGTCGTGTGGAGGCTGCGCAGCGGGCCGCCCGCGAGGCGCCCCAGCCAGAGCAGGTGCAGCAGCGACGTCGACTCCGCGGGCGCGCACACCAGCGAGCCGGCGATCCGCTCGAACAGGTACCGGCTGTCGGCGCCGAGATCGAGCTCGTCGAGCCAGTCGGCGACCGACCAGGCGTCGAGCTCGTCGGCCCAGCGGGCCCGCCACGGGGCCTCCGGGTCGATGCCGTGCGCGTCCCGGACCGCACGGCTGTGCAGGTGGTACAGGTCCCGCCAGACACGGACGGGTGGGGTCCGGCCCCTGCTGTGGCCGGACGGCAGGCGCCAGAGCACGGGCGCGCCGAGCAGGCGAGCCGGTTCGAGGTCGAGCCCGAGGTCGTCGGCGAGGCGGCGCATGCCGCGGTGCGCCCAGCCGACCCACTCGCCGCCGAAGTCGGTGACCGCGCCGTCCGCCTCGCGCGACCGGGTCCGCCCGCCGACCTCGTCGCGAGCCTCGAGGACGAGGACGCTGCGACCGGCCCGGCGCAGCGCGGTTGCCGCGGTCAGTCCCGCCAGGCCGGCGCCGACGACGACCACGTCGCAGGCCCGGGAGTCGCCATCCATCGCACAGTCGTACCAGACCTCAGCGGCGCGATCCTCCGGTGAGCGCGTCGACCAGCTGCTCGGCGGTCTCCGAGCCGTCCAGCAGCTCGCCGACGTGCGCCTTCGTGCCCCGCAGCGGCTCCAGCGTCGGGATCCGCACGAGCGACTCGCGGCCGAGGTCGAAGATGACCGAGTCCCACGAGGCGGCGGCGATCGCGTTCGGGTAGCGCTCCAGGCAACGGCCGCGGAAGTACGCACGGGTGTCCAGCGGCGGCGTGGTGATGGCCGCCTGGATCTCCTCCTCGGTCACCATGCGCTTCATCGAGCCCCGGGTGACCAGGCGGTTGTAGAGGCCGTTCGCCATCCGCACGTCGGAGTACTGCAGGTCGACGAGGTGCAGCCGGGGTGCGGACCAGCCGAGGCCGTCGCGGGCGCGGTAGCCCTCGAGCAGCCGCAGCTTCGCCGGCCAGTCGAGCCGGTCGGCGCACTCCATGGGGTCACGGGCCAGCGCGTCGAGGATCTCCCCCCACGTGGCGAGCACGTTCATGGAGACGGCGTCCTGCTCGGTGCGGTCGAGGTTCTCCGAGATGAGCTCGTGGTAGGCCTGCTGGATGTCCAGGCCGGTGAACTTACGGCCGTTGGCGAGCTCGACGGTGGCCTTGAGGCTCGGGTCGTGGCTCAGCGTGTGCACGGCGCGGACCGGGTCGGCCAGCTTCAGGTGGTCGAACCGGAGCCCGCTCTCGATCATGTCGAGGACCAGCGCGGTGGTGCCGACCTTGAGGTACGTGGAGGTCTCGGCCAGGTTCGCGTCACCGATGATCACGTGCAGGCGGCGGTACTTGTCCGCGTCGGCGTGCGGCTCGTCGCGGGTGTTGATGATGCCGCGCTTGAGGGTGGTCTCGAGGCCGACCTCGACCTCGATGTAGTCCGCACGCTGGGAGAGCTGGAAGCCGGCCTCCTCGCCGGCCACGCCGATGCCGACCCGGCCGGAGCCGCAGACCACCTGCCTGGACACGAAGAACGGCGTCAGCCCGGCGATCACCGCGGTGAACGGGGTGCTGCGGGCCATCAGGTAGTTCTCGTGCGTGCCGTAGCTCGCGCCCTTGCCGTCGACGTTGTTCTTGTACAGCTGCAGGCGGGGCTGGCCGGGCACGGTGGCCGCGCGCACGGCGGCCTCCTCCATGACCCGCTCCCCCGCCTTGTCCCAGATGACCGCGTCACGGGCGTTGGTCACCTCGGGCGCGGAGTACTCGGGGTGCGCGTGGTCGACGTAGAGGCGGGCCCCGTTGGTGAGGATGACGTTGGCGGCGCCGAGGTCCTCCACCTCGGGGTCGGCGGGCGGCATGCCCGGTGCCCCCAGGTCGAACCCGCGCGCATCGCGCAGCGGTGACTCGACCTCGTAGTCCCACCGCGCGCGCCGCGCCCGCGGGATGTCCGCGGCGGCGGCGTAAGCCAGTACGACCTGGGTGGAGGTCAGTACCGGGTTGGCGGTGGCATCTCCGGGAACGGCAATGCCGTACTCGACCTCGGTGCCCATGATCCGGCGCATGCTCACCAGCCTACGGACACGGAATTAGGCCCAGGCAAGGGCGGCTCGATACGTCCAGTACTTCTCTGGGTCCTCCGCGAGGTCCGCGAGGCCCGGCACCGCGGGCACGCGCAGCGCCGCGAGGTTGCCGTGCAGCTGTTCCGGGCCGGCCGGACCCAGCAGAACCGTGTCCGCCCAGGGCTGGGCGAGCACGGCCGCCAGCGCGACGGCGTCCGGGCCCACGCGGTGCTCGGCGGCGAGCTCCGCGACCGGAGCCGGTGGTGAGACGGCGAGGCGGCCGTTGGCGAGCGCCTCCTTGACCAGCACGTGCGCGCCCGCGTCGTGGGCCTCCGCCAGCGCCGGTCCCACCGACTGCTCCAGCAGGTTCCACGTCGACTGCACGGCGGTGAACAGGGGCCTGCCGTGCCGCTCCAGCGACAGCCCCCGCCGCACGGTGTCCGCCTGCCGCGGCCCGGAGGTGGAGAAGCCCACGCGCACCGGCAGGGCCGCGAGCGCGTCCTGCAGCTCGACGTCGTCGAACAGCGGGCTGTCCGCGGTCAGCGAGTGGACCTGGTACAGCGACAGCGCCGGGCCGAGCAGCGCGGACGTCTCCGCCCACTGCTGCGTGAAGCGGGCCAGCGAGTGCTCCTTGACCTCGTGCACGGGCGCGTCGAGGCGCCAGTCGCCCACGTACGCGTAGCCCCACTTGCTCGACACGGTCAGCCCGGCCGGCGAGCGGTCGGCGAGCCAGCCCGCCAGGAACTCCTCCGCCCGGCCGTACGAGCGCGCCACGTCGATCCAGCGCACGCCCGCCGCATAGGCGCGGTCGAGCACCTCCCACGAGGCCGCGCGCATCGCGTCGATCGAGCGGTCGGCCGGCAGCTCGTCGCGGCCCACGTTGATGTAGGCCGGACGACCGAGGGCGGCGAGCCCGAGCGCCAGCCGCTCGATACTCGCCGCCCTCTGTGCCGTGCGGCCCGCCATGAGGCGAAGCTACAGGTACTGTCCGGTGTTCGTCGCCGTGTCGATCGCCCGGCCGGACTCCTGGTTCTTGCCGGTGACGAGCGTGCGGATGTAGACGATCCGCTCGCCCTTCTTGCCGGAGATCCGCGCCCAGTCGTCCGGGTTGGTGGTGTTGGGCAGGTCCTCGTTCTCCGCGAACTCGTCGACGATCGCGTCCAGCAGGTGCTGCACCCGCAGACCCGGTTGCTTGGTCTCCAGCACCGACTTGATCGCCGCCTTCTTCGCCCGGTCGACGATGTTCTGGATCATCGCGCCGGAGTTGAAGTCGCGGAAGTAGAGCACCTCCTTGTCGCCGTTGGCGTAGGTCACCTCGAGGAAGCGGTTGTCCTCGGTCTCCTCGTACATCCGCTCGACCGTGTGCTGGATCATCGCCTCGATGCACGCCGCCGGGTCGCCGCCGAACTCCGCCAGGTCCTCGGCGTGGATCGGCAGGCTCTTGGTGAGGTACTTGGAGAAGATGTCCCGCGCCGCCTCCGCGTCCGGCCGCTCGATCTTGATCTTCACGTCGAGGCGGCCCGGGCGCAGGATGGCCGGGTCGATCATGTCCTCGCGGTTGGAGGCACCGATCACGATGACGTTCTCGAGCCCCTCAACGCCGTCGATCTCGCTGAGCAGCTGGGGCACGATCGTCGTCTCCACGTCCGAGGAGACGCCGCTGCCCCGGGTGCGGAAGATCGAGTCCATCTCGTCGAAGAACACGATGACGGGGGTGCCTTCCGACGCCTTCTCGCGCGCCCGCTGGAAGATCAGCCGGATGTGCCGCTCGGTCTCGCCGACGAACTTGTTGAGCAGCTCGGGACCCTTGATGTTGAGGAAGTAGGACTTGGCCTCGGAGGCGTTGCCGTCGCCACGGATGGCCGCGACCTGCTTGGCCAGCGAGTTCGCCACCGCCTTGGCGATGAGCGTCTTGCCGCAGCCGGGCGGGCCGTAGAGCAGGACGCCCTTCGGCGGGCGCAGCTCGTACTCGTGGAACAGCTCGGCGTGCAGGAACGGCAGCTCCACCGCGTCGCGGATCTGCTCGATCTGCCGGAACAGGCCACCGATCGACGCGTAGTCGACGTCCGGCACCTCCTCCAGCACCAGGTCCTCGACCTCGGCCTTGGGCACCCGCTCGTACGCGTAGCCGGACTTCGTGTCCACCAGCAGCGAGTCACCCGGCTTGAGCGTCGCCTCCCGCAGCGGATCGGCGAGCCAGACGACACGCTCCTCGTCGGCGTGGCCGACGACCAGCGCGCGTGCCGGCGGCACGCCCTCCTGCATCTCCGCGAGCAGCTCGCGGAGCGTCGAGACCTCGCCGATGCGCTCGAAGTCACCGGCCTCGACGATGGTCAGCGCCTCGTTGAGGCGCACCGACTGGCCCCGGCGCAACTGGTCGACCTCGACGGCCGGCGACGCCGCGACCCGCATCTTGCGGCCCGCGGTGAACACGTCGACGGTGCCGTCCTCGTGACCGGCCAGGAATACCCCGTAGCCGCTCGGCGGCTGGGCCAGGCGGTCCACTTCCTCCCGGAGCGCCAGCAGTTGGCTCCGAGCTTCGCGCAACGTCTCGACCAGCTTGGCGTTGCGCTCGGTCAGCTGGCTGACCCGCTCGGATGCCTCCGCGAGACGCTGCTCGAGCAGCCGCGCATGGCGTGGCGAGTCCGTCAGCTTCCGGCGCAGCAGCGCTACTTCCTCCTCGAGGAACCGGATCTGTGCGGCCTCCGACGGTTCGTGCCCAGACCCCGGCTCATGTCCAGCGCCGTGCTCGTCGGCCTCCTCGGGCCGACCACCGGGACGATCGTGCTGCATGTCGGCACCTCCTCCCGTTAATTCTCTTACCAACCACGGTACCGGTGCATACCGACAAGAGAAGAGCATCCATATCTCGGAACTGTCGCGACACATCGCGGAAACCGATGTGGACACCGGTACATTGCGCCATCTCAGCGAGGCGAGGAACCACTCACCCGCTACGGTGCGTCAGCTAGAAGGGAACGCCGCTGACGCAGGCGTCCACACCAGACTTGGCGACGAGATCGCCGCGATGAAGGAGATGTTCGATGACGCAACCTCCGCAGCAGCCGGGTTCGTGGGGCGGCCAACCCGGCTACGGAGGCCAGCCCGGCCCTGGTCAGCAGCCTGGTGGCTATCCGCAGCAGGGCGGTTACCCGCAGCAGGGAGGCTACCCCCAGCAGGGTGGGTACCCGCCCGGCGGACCCCAGCCGCAGCAGTCCGGCGGATTCGGACAACCGGGTCAATTTGGGCAGCAGGGCCCTTACGGCCAGCCGGGTGGTTACGGTTACGGTCCGCAAAAGAAGAGCAAGATGCCGTGGATTCTTGCCGGCGGCGGCGTGCTCGTCGTCGCCGTCGCGGTGATTCTCATCATCGTGCTCGGCGGCGGCGGCTCAGGCAGTCCTCAAGGCGTTGCCGAGGATGTCGTCGACGCGTTCAACTCGAAGGACGCGAACAAGCTCAACGATCTCGCCTGCGACTCGGCCAAGGAGGCGGCCGGCAAGGTCGACCCGAAGGACCTCGAGCCGCAGGAGGGCATCGAGGTGAAGGCGGAACTCGGCGAGGTCAAGGAGAACGGCGACACGGCGACCGCCGAGATGACGATCTCGCTGAGCGGCGGCGCCGCGGAGAACCTGCCGGAGGGGACCGGCAACACCAAGCTGACCATGAAGCTGGCCGACGAGGGCGGCTGGTGCGTCAAGGACATCGGCTGACGCACGGGCGAGCCACCAGCAACGACTCGATGACGATCGCCGTCGGTCCCGGTCCCGGCGGCGATCGTCGTTTTCGGGGCCATACGATGTGTTTGAGGGGGAACGGGTCGTTCGGCGGCTCCGTCTAGCTTGGTGTTGGCATTCGTTCCGAAGGAGTCCGGGCCCAGATGACCTACCCACCGCAGCAGCCGGGTCCCTACGGGCAGAACCCGTACGGCCAACAGCAGCCACCCGGCACTCCGCCATATGGCGGACAGACGTCCTACCAAGGGCTCGGCAGCTACGGTCCGCCACCGCCGCCTCCGAAGAAGCGCAACACCGGGATGATCGTCGCGATCGTCCTGATAGTCCTGCTCGTGCTCGGCGGCGGTGGCGTCGCCACCTACGTCCTGCTCAACAAGGACGACAAGCAGCAGACCGCGGACGAGAGCAAAAAGAACACGCCGTCCTCCGAGGACCAGCCGACCGAGGAGTCCACGCAGACCTCGGACGGGGACGGCGGTGGCGGCGCCAGCAACACGCCCGACGACGTGCGCACCGCGTACATGGAGGCGTACGAGAGCAAGAGCTTCGCCGACGTCGTGAACAGCGCGTGCGCCGCCTACAAGAGCAAGTACGGAACCGACACCACCAGCCTCGAGAAGCAGCTCGCCCCGTTCGAGATCACCGCGACCGCGAGCGGCGAGCCCGACGTCAACGGCAACACCGCCACCGCCGACATCAACCTCGAGCTGTCGAATGCCGGCACCACCGAGAAGCCGAAGATCTTCATCAAGATCGTCGAAGAGGACGGCCAGTGGCGCTTCTGCGGTGAGGGGGAGGCCAAATAACCGATCGGCCACTGCTCCGCCGGGCCGGCATGATCGCCGTCCTGCTGCTGGGCGTGCTGCTGATCCTCGGCCTGCTGGCGCTCGGCGTCTACCTGCTGTTCTTCCGGCCGGACCCGCCGCCGGAAACCGGCGAGCCGCGACCGGTGGCAAGCGCTCCGGAAAGCCCCGGCCCGGGATCCTCGACCGAGTCGCCGGGCGGGGGTTCCGGCAACGGCTCGGACGGTGGGTCCGAGTCCGGTTCGGAGTCGAGCGCGGTCCCCGACACCGCTGACCTGGAGGCCGTGGCACGCGACTACGTTGTCGCGGTGAACGGCCGGGACGAGGCCGCGGCGACCGCGCTCACCTGCGAGCGAAAGGATCCGGGCACCTTGTACTCGGTCACCGGGGGTCGCGAGGTGCGGCTCGTCCGGGTCGAGGTGTTGGAAGGCGCCGTCGGCTCCGCCCAGCTGCGGGTCGGCGACGGCGAGACGGCTTTGTTGATGGAGAAGCGGGAGGACCGCTGGTGCGTGGCGATCTGAGGGCGGCGCTATGAGTGACGAGTTACCACCGGAGCAGGAGCCGGCCGGCAAGCCGGAGTCACCAGACCCGGCGAAGCCGGCGAGCCCGGGCGCGAACACGGAGGAGCGGGACGAGGCCCGCTTCGGCAGGCGGACGGCGCTGCTGATCCTGGGCGTGGCCGTCGTCGTGCTGGCGGCGATCGGCGTGGGGATCTACCTGATCGCGACGTCGGGCGAGAAGGACGTGGCCGATCCGGCACCCCCGACGATCACCGACCCGTCCCAGCCGAAGCCGCCGTCCTCGGCGCCGGACCCGTCCGGGCTGCCCACCCCGTCGTCGGCGGCGGGGACCGTGTCGAAGGCGCCGAAGCCCTCGGCCGACCGCCCCGTCGTGGCCGCCCGCTCCGCCGCGGAGGAGGCGGCGCAGGCGATCAACGAGCGCGACATCGACGCGATGAAGGAGCTGAGCTGCGACCCGAGCACGGTCGGCTCGGTCCAGGCGTTCCCGCCCGAGGCCACCGCCCGGCTCGTGCAGAACCCGGAGGTCGAGGGCAACAAGGCGACGGCCCAGCTGGAGCTGTCGATCTCCGGCAGCGAACCGACCCTCGTGCCGCTGCCGATGGAGCGGCACAACGGCAAGTGGTGCGTGCCGTAGGACGTCAGGCCCGCTGAGCCCGGCGCTGCGGCCGGGGCGTGACCACGCCCTCGGCCAGGCGCCGGGCCGTCAGCACGAACGCCGTGTGCGCCACCATCCGGTGCTCCGGACGCACGGCCAGGCCGACCACGTGCCACGGGCGCATCAGCGTCTCCCAGGCCTGCGGCTCGGTCCAGCACTGCTGCTCGCGCAGCCCCTCGGTGACCTTGGACAGCTGCGTCGTCGTCGCCACGTACACCACGAGCACGCCGCCCGGGATGACGCTGTCCGCCGCGACCGCCAGCAGCTCCCACGGCGAGAGCATGTCGAGGATCATCCGGTCGACCTCGCCCGCGTGCCGGGCGAGGTCGCACACGTGGAGGTCCCAGTTCGCCGGTCGCTCGCCGAAGAACGCGGTCACGTTGCGCTCGGCGTGCTCGGCGTGGTCGGCGCGCACCTCGTAGGAGGTCACCCGGCCCTCGGGGCCGACCGCCCGCAGCAGCGAGCAGGTCAGCGCGCCCGACCCGGCGCCCGCCTCCAGCACCCGGGCGCCCGGGAAGATGTCGCCCCACATGACGATCTGGCCGGCGTCCTTCGGGTAGATCACCTGCGCGCCGCGCGGCATAGACAGGACGTAGTCGGCGAGCAGCGGCCG
Source organism: Actinophytocola sp. (assembly GCF_036555685.1). GTDB lineage: Bacteria > Actinomycetota > Actinomycetes > Mycobacteriales > Pseudonocardiaceae > Actinophytocola. The sequence goes on from NZ_DATBKY010000215.1 coordinate 46,453, forward strand.
CAGCGCGAGGTAGGAGGTGCCGCCGGCCGAGGTCACGAGCGAGCCCTCCGGCTTACCGATGATCTCGTCGTGGGCGACCGCGCCGCGGTGGGTGTGGTACTGCCCGCCCGGGGTGAGCACGAGCGTGTAGTGCCTGCCCTTGGGATCGGTCAGCTGAACGCGATCCCCCTCCCGGAACGGTCCGCTCGCCCTGACCTCCGTCACCCTGCTCCCTTCGCTGAAGTTCGCGTGACACTACTCTGTCGGCGGCGTGCCACTGTCGATCACACGGGGGAGATCATGACGTACCCGCCGCAGCCGCCCGGCCCGCCCGGTCCGCCAGGACAGCCGGGGCCCTACGGGCAGCAACCCGACCCCTACAACCAGGGGCCGTACGGCCAGGGCCAGTGGAACCAGGGTCCCCAGCCGACGACGCCGTGGACCCAAGGGCCGCAAGGCTTTCCGGGCCCGCCGCCGCCGAAGAAGCGCACGGGCCTCATCGCGACGCTGATCA
>NZ_DATBKY010000216.1:0-6876 GCF_036555685.1 Actinophytocola sp.
GACCTCAACCAGGTCGAGGAGCTGTCCCGGTGGGAGCAGACCAACGGAACGGTGCGCCTGGGCGCCGGCGTGTCGTACACCCGCACGATCGCCGAACTCGGCGACCGGCTGCCCGGCCTCGCGATGGCCGCGCGAACCGTCGGGTCGCCGCAGATCCGCAACCGCGGCACGGTCGCCGGCAACCTGGGCGCCGCGTCGCCGGCCGGGGACTCGCATCCGGCGCTGCTGGCCGCGGACGCGGTCGTGGAGGTCGAGTCGGTACGCGGCGCCCGCCAGGTACCGGTCGCCTCGTTCTACGCCGGGGTGAAGCGCAGTGTGCTGGAGCCGGACGAGCTGATCCGGGCCGTGCTGATCCCGGTCGCCACCGGCCCGCAGCAGTACAGCAAGATCGGCACCCGGAACGCGATGGTGATCGCGGTGGCCGCCTTCGGGCTCGCGTTGCATCCCGGCGCGCGCCGGGTGGGCACCGGCATCGGCTCCGCCGCGCCGACGCCGCGACGCGCCCGGGACGCCGAGGATTACATCGGCGAGGCCCTCGACGCGGGCGGCTACTGGGACACCCGGGAGCCGATTCCGGACACCGCGGCCACCCGGTTCGGCGACCTCGTGGCGTCGGCCTCCGCGCCGATCGACGACGTGCGCGGCAGCGCACGGTACCGCCAGCACGCCCTGTCCGTGATGGCCCGCCGCGCCCTGCTCTGGGCCTGGAACGAATTCCGAGAGGGGTGACGAGCGCCATGCGCCTCAGCTTCACCGTCAACGGCCACGAGATGAAGGCCGACGACATCTGGCCGGGCGAGAGCCTGCTGTACGTCCTGCGCGAGCGGATGGGCATGCCGGGCTCGAAGAACGCCTGCGAGCAGGGTGAGTGCGGCTCGTGCACGGTGTACCTGGACGACGTCGCGGTCTGCGCGTGCCTGGTCGCGGCCGGCCAGGCGCAGGGCCGGTCAGTGCGCACCGTCGAAGGGCTGAGCGACGACGAGTCGGGCTCGCTCGACCCGGTGCAGCAGGCGTTTGTCGACACCGGCGCGGTGCAGTGCGGGTTCTGCACGCCCGGCCTGATCGTCGCCGCGCACGACCTGGTGCGCCGCAAGCCCGACGCGAGCGACGCGGAGATCCGCGAGGCGCTCGCCGGGAACCTGTGCCGCTGCACGGGGTACGAGAAGATCCTCGACGCGGTCCGGCTCGCCGCCGCGAAGGTCGGTGAGCACGCATGAGGCTCGTCATCGAGCACGCCGCGATCGCCACGGTGGACGCGGCGGGCACCGAGCACACCACCGGCCACGTCGTCGTCGCCGACGGCGTGATCGAGTCCGTCGGGGCCGGCCCCGCTCCCGCGGGCGCGGCCGACCGGCGCGTCGACGCCACCGGCTGCCTCGTCACCCCCGGGCTGGTCAACACCCACCACCACCTCTACCAGTGGGCCACCCGCGGGCTCGCCCAGCAGGCGACGCTCTTCGAGTGGCTCGTCGAGCTGTACCCGATCTGGGCCGGCATCGACGACAAGACCACCCATGCCGCCGCACTCGCCGGGCTGACGCGCCTGGCGAAGACCGGCTGCACGACCGCGGCCGACCACCACTACGTCTTCCCCCGCGGCGCGGGCGACCTGCTCGCCCCGATCGTCGAGGCGGCGGGCCAGGTCGGTATCCGCCTGCACGCGGTCCGCGGCTCGATGGACCGCGGCGAGTCCCGGGGCGGCCTGCCGCCGGACTCCGTCGTCGAGGACAAGGACGAGGCGCTCGCCGCCACGGCCGAGGCGATCGACCGCTACCACGACCCGGCCCCGGGCTCGTTCGTGCGCGTGGCGGTCGGGCCCTGCTCGCCGTTCACCGTGAGCACCGAGCTGATGTCCGAGGCCGCGGACCTCGCGCGGGCTCGCGGCGTGCGGCTGCACACCCACCTCGCCGAGACCGTGGACGAGGAGCAGCAGTGCCTCGCCGAGCTCGGCTGCACGCCGGTGGAGTACGCCGACCGGACCGGCTGGCTCGGCGACGACGTGTGGCTCGCGCACGCCATCCACCTCTCCGACGGCGCGGTGGCACGCGTCGGTGCGACCGGCACCGGCGTCGCGCACTGCCCGACGTCGAACTCCCGGCTCGGTGCGGGAATCGCGCGCGTGCAGGACCTCATGCACGCCGGCGCCACGGTCGGCCTCGGCGTGGACGGTGCCGCGTCCAATGAGGACGCCGGGCTCGGCGTCGAGCTGCGCCAGGCGGTCTACCTGGCCCGCCAGCTGAAGGGTCCCGGCACGGCGACCGCGCGGGACGGGCTGTGGCTCGCCACGATGGGTGGCGCGCGCTGCCTCGGCCGGCAGGACGAGATCGGCTCGCTCGAGGCGGGCAAGCAGGCAGACCTCGCGGTGTGGCGGGTGGACGGCGTCGAGCACGCCGGCATCGCCGACCCGGTCGCCGCCCTGGTGTTCGGCCCCCTGCCGCCACTTCGCCTGCTGCTGGCCGGCGGCGAGCCGGTCGTCGAGGACGGCGTGCCGCGTGGTGTGTCCGAAGTGGACGTCGCGGTCGGTCTGCGGTCCGCGAGCGCGGCGCTGCTGGAGAAGGTGAAGCGATGACCGGATCGACCACCCGCGCCGCCCCGCTCGAGAGCACCGTCTCCGGCGTGGTCGGGGACAGCCCGCAGCGGCCGGACGGTACGCTCAAGGTCAAGGGCGAGTTCGCCTACTCCTCCGACATGTGGCACGACGAGATGCTGTGGGGTGCCACGCTGCGCAGCCCGCACCCGCACGCCCGCATCCGCGCCATCGACACCGGCCCCGCGCTCGCCGTGTCCGGCGTCTACGCGGTGCTCACCCACGAGGACGTGCCGGTCAACATCTACGGCCTCGAGCACCCCGACCAGCCGGTGCTCGCCGAGAACGTGGTGCGCTACCAGGGCGAGCCGGTGGCGATCGTGGCCGCCGACCACCCGGAGACCGCGCGCCGGGCGGCCGCGCGGGTACGCGTCGACTACGAGGTGCTCGACCCGGTCACCGACGCCGAGGCGGCGATGCGGCCGGACGCGCCGGTGCTGCACCCGACCCACCCGGACGGCAACGTCGTGCGGCACGTGCGCATCCGCCACGGCGAGGAGGACCCGGCCGCGGACGTCGTGGTCCGCGGCGAGTACACGGTCGGCATGCAGGACCAGGCGTTCCTCGGCCCCGAGTCGGGCATGGCCGTGCCGGCCGAGGACGGCGGCGTCGACCTGTTCATCGCCACCCAGTGGCTGCACGCCGACCAGCGGCAGGTCGCCCACGCGCTGAACCTGCCAGAAGAGAAGGTCCGGCTGCACCTGGCCGGCGTGGGCGGGGCGTTCGGCGCCCGCGAGGACCTGTCGATGCAGATCCACGCGTGCCTGCTGGCGCTGCGCACGGGCAAGCCCGTGAAGATCGTCTACGGCCGCGAGGAGTCGTTCTTCGGGCACGTGCACCGCCACCCCGCGGTGCTGCGCTACGAGCACGGCGCCACGCGCGAGGGCGACCTCGTCTACGTCAAGGCGGAGATCATCCTGGACGGCGGCGCGTACGCGTCGACCACGTCGGCGGTGACCGGGAACGCGGCCACGCTCGGCGCCGGCCCGTACCGCATCCCGAACGTGCGGATCGACTGCTACGGCGTCTATACGAACAATCCGCCGTGCGGCGCGATGCGCGGGTTCGGCGCGGTGCAGGCGTGCTTCGCGTACGAGTCGCAGCTCGACAAGCTCGCCGAAACGCTCGGCATGCATCCGGTCGACGTGCGGATCCGCAACGCGCTCACGGAGGGCTCGGTCATGCCGACCGGCCAGATCGTGGATTCCGCCGCACCGGTCGCCGAGCTGCTGGCGCTGGTGCGGAACCGGCCGATGCCGGCCGTGCCGACCGGGCCGCGGGACCTGCGCGAGCTGCCCGGTGGCGTGTCGAACACGACCCACGGCGAGGGCGTCGTGCGCGGGGTCGGCTACGGCGTGGGCATCAAGAACGTCGGCTTCTCCGAGGGGTTCGACGACTACTCGACCGCACGCGTGCGCATGGCGGTCATCGGCGGCGAGCCGGTCGTGTCCGTGCACACCGCGGCCGCGGAGGTCGGCCAGGGACTCGTCACGCTGCAGGCGCAGATCGCGCGTACCGAGCTCGGCGTGCAGCGGGTGGTGATCCAGCCGTCGGACACGAGCGTGGGCAGCGCCGGGTCGAGCTCGGCCTCGCGGCAGAGCTATGTGACCGGCGGCGCGGTGAAGGCCGCTTGCGAGGAGGTACGCGAGGCTGTGCTGCAGCTCGCCGCCACCCGCTTCGGCGTCGCCGCGGTCGGGCTCGCGGGCGGCAAGGTCGTGTCGGACTCGCAGGAGGTGCTCGCGGACCTCGTGGAGGTGCTCGGCGCGGACACGGTCGAGCGGACTGTCGAGTGGCGGCACCGGCCGACCCATCCGGTGGACCCGTTGACGGGGCAGGGTTTCGCGCACGTTCAGTACGCGTTCGCCGCGCACCGGGCGGTTGTCGATGTGGACGTCGAGCTCGGCCTCGTGCGGGTCGTGGAGCTGGCGTGCGCGCAGGACGTCGGCCGGGCGATGAACCCGGACGCGGTGGTGGGCCAGATCCAGGGCGGGTCCGCGCAGGGCCTCGGTCTCGCGGTGATGGAGGAGATCCAGGTCGTCGACGGCGTGGTGCGCAACCCGTCGTTCACGGACTATCTCATCCCGACCGTGCTGGACATGCCGCCGATGCCCATCGACGTCCTCGAGCGCGCCGATCCCCATGCCCCGTACGGACTCCGCGGCGTCGGCGAGCCGCCGACGCTCTCGTCCACACCGGCGATCGTGGCGGCCATCCGGGCGGCGACCGGGATTGCGCTTACCCGGGTGCCCGTCCGCCCGGAGCACATCGTCGGCTGAGGCGATCCGCCGCGGTGCGGGACAAGCGGCGGAAGCCGTCGGTGGGCCGTTCCGCCATTTGTTGGGGGAAACGGAAATCGGAGCACATGTCGATCACTGGCGGCCACCGTACGAGCAAGTTGCGGTACTGGCAGTAGTTCACCCGTTCGGTCTAGCTCCTACCACCTAGGGTGGTGGTCTGCGAAGGCCTCGGTGCCCGTTTGGGCGCTGAGCGCCTTCGTGCGTCGCTGGTAGCGTCAACCAGCGTCGTCACCGGAGAAGGACGAGTGGATGACCAGGCCTAGGGATGGCTCCGGTGGATAGATCTGAGCTGGTCAGCGACTGGGCGGAAGCGCTGGCTCAGGTCATCTACATCGCGCGGTCGCGCCAGGAGATCGAGCATGGGCTGACCGCGGCGCTCGACGACCTCGTGCGCGCGTGGACGGCCGACCCGTTCACGCCGGAGCCCGCTGTCGGAGTCGCGCGGGAGCTCGTGAACCTCGGGCTGACGAGCCCCGAGTGCGCGCAGTGCTCGATCGAGGTGCTGGTGGCCGGGATGCCGCAGCTGACCGAGCGCGCCCGCGTCGCCGACGCCCTCGGCAAGCTCGCACGCCTCACCGGCGCGCTGGCGCGCGGGTTCGGTGAGGGCATGCGCCGCCGGCAGTTCGACGAGCAGGAGGCGCTGACGCTCGCGCTGATCTCCGCGCGGGAGAACGCCGAACGCGCGCTGGAGGACAGCGAGGCGCGGTTCGAGGAGATCTTCTCCTCCTCGTCGGTCGGCATGGCGATCAGCAACCTCGACGGCTCGCTCATCCGCACGAACCGGGCGCTCGCCGACATTCTCGACCACCGGCACGGCCGCATCACCGCGGAGCGGCTGGAGGAGCTGTTCCATCCCGAGGACGCGGAGTACCTGCGGCTGCGCTTCCAGGTGTTGCTGGAGGAGGACGCGATCCCGTTCCGCGAGCAGCGGCGGCTGCTGCGCGCGGACGGCGAGGAGGCGCTGGTCTTCCTGTCCGCTTCGGTGCTGCGCGACCCGGACGGCTCGCCGCGCTACTACGTGACCTCCGCCGAGGACGTGTCGGACAAGCACTTCCTCGAAAACCAGCTGCAGTTCCAGGCGATCCACGACCCGCTGACCGGGCTCGTCAACCGGCACCGCTTCCTCGGGCTGCTCGAGGAGTCGCTGCGCGGCAAGGAGAAGGTCGAGGGCCTGACCGTCTTCCACCTGGACCTGGACGACTTCCGCGCGATCAACAACGGCCTCGGCCGCGACGTCGGGGACCGGCTGCTGCATGCCGTCGCCACGAAGCTGCGCCAGGTGTTCGAGGGCGAGCGGGCGACGATCGCGCGCTTCGACGGCGACGAGTTCGGCGTGCTGCTGGTGAACACGTTGAGCACGCCGCCGATCGGCAGCATCGCCACGCGCATCAACGACGAGCTCGCCGAGCCGGTGTACGTCGGCGGGGAGGGCATCGCGGCCACCGCCACGATCGCGGTGGCGCACCTGCCGGGCGAGGGCACCCAGCCGGCCGACCTGCTGCGCGCCACCGACACCACGCTGCAGCGGCTCAAGGAGTCCGGCCGGCGCCAGTGGGGCATGGTCGACGCGGACGCCAACGAGCAGGACCGGCTGCGCTACTCGCTCGCCGCCTCGATGCCCGGCGCGTGGGAGACCGGCGAGATCGCCATCGACTACCAGCCGCTGGTCGCGGTGGGGGACAAGAGCATCGTCGCCGTGCAGGCGCTGCTGCACTGGGAGCACGCCACGCTCGGGCCGCTGGACCACGCCCGCTGCCTGGAGGCGCTGGCCGACACCGGTCTGTCGCTGCCGATCGGCCGCTGGATGCTCAGCCGGGCCTGCGCCCAGTTGCGTACGTGGACCGACCGCTTCGACGGCGGGCTGCCGAAGCTGTACGTCGAGCTGTCGCGCGAGCTGGCCGGCGACCCCGACCTCGTGTCGACCGTGCGGGCCGTGCTCGCCGACGCCTCGCTCGAGCCCGACCAGCTGCAGCTCGGCATGCCCGTGCAGGC
>NZ_DATBKY010000217.1:0-8047 GCF_036555685.1 Actinophytocola sp.
GGGGTAAGCACGGACCGCACCCAGTTCTGCAACTCCTGCGCGCCGTGGGTACAGGCGTCGGAGTACTGGTAGAGGTGGTCGGGGATCGCAGACGCGTCGCTCATGTCACCGCTGTCCTAGTCCGATTTCCGTTGTGCCGCATGCGCCGCGCTGATCTGGTCAGCCACGTTGCCGCGGGCCGTTCTCGCGCGATCCGCAAGGCTCGTGAGCGCGTTCTGCTCCCGGCGGAACTCGCCTTCGAACTGGTGGCGTTTGCTGCCCGTCCAGTTGTCGCTGCCCGGTGAGCCGAGCTTCCCGCTGCGCTGACTGCCGCGCAGCCATACCAGCCAGTCGAGCTTGGCGGCCAGCTGCGACAGCTGCTGGCTGAGTCGATCCGCGGCGGTGAAGTCGAAGTCGGCGTCGTCCGACATCAGCCGTTCCCTCCTGTGGAAGTCATCTTTCGGGCTGCGGGCACCGGAAGTGCGAGCTGGATCCCGTCGACGGATCCGTTCGCGACGTGGTAACCACGGCCGGGCACTGGAGCCATGCGGTCCGTGCGCGGCAGGGTGACGCCGAGCAGGTCGCCGTCGAGGTCGTGGTCCGGAACCAGCAGGACGCCGTTGCGGCCGTCGCGGACCTTCTGGGTCCAGTTGCCGTACATCCGCCGCAACCCGTCCGCACGGCCGGCCGCGACGAGGTGTCGGGCGGTCCCGGCACCGGCGAGCCAGCGGTCCAGCACGCCGAGACCGTCCTCGATGGTCTCGGCGTCGTCGACGAGTACCAGCAGCGGGCCGGTGCCCACAGCGGACAGTGCGGCGTCGAGGTCGTCGTAGCCGGTGACGACCGTCACGGGAGCCGGCAGGTCCCGCACCGGTGAGCGCCGCGGCGCGAACGCGACGACGGCCGGCGCCCCCGGCGTGGCAAGCACCGAGTGCGCGATGGTGCACAGCGCGAGGCTGCGTCCCGACCGCGGCGGGCCGGTGATCAGCGCGTGCTCGTGTTCGAAAAGGCACAGCGCGGCCGGGGCGAGCGCGGCGTCGCCGACGCCGACCGGGATCTCCCACGGTTCCTCGGTAACGCTCGCCTCGGCACCCAGTTCGGCGAAGGTGACCCGCTGCGGGAGCAGACCGACCGGCGGCGCGATGCGGGTGGCGGCAGGCCACCTGGCCGCGACGCGCCGGACAGCGGCGCCGAGGTCCGTGCCGGGGTGGGCGACCTGCACGACCTGCTGGTTACCCGCGATCAGTGCCCGTCCGGGCACGTAGCCGGGGACGGCTTTGCGGTGCACGTCGAACGTGCCGTACTCGTTGTGGTCGGCGAGCCGCATGAGCAGCTTCTGCTGGGTCAGCGCACTCCACGATGGTGGGACCGCGCCCGCCCGGTCGGCGGTGGCCGCGACGTGGATGCCCACTGCGGGCCCGTCGGCGTAGACGCGAGCCAGGTCGTCCAGGATGGACATCCCGGCGGCGTCGGAGTCGAAGTCGGCGAGCAGCGCGCCGAGATTGTCGATCACGACCAGCGTTCGGGTGCGCTGGGCGCCCAGAGACTTGCGAGCCTCCAGGTCCCGGCGAAGCGTGCGGATCAGCCGGATCTGCCGTTCCCGTTCGGCAGCACCGATGTAGGCGCCGGCGTGCGGCAACGCTCCGAGCGGGGCGAGGTCCCCCGCGCCGAGATCCAGCACGTACAGGTGCAGCCGCCCGGGCGCCCAGGAGGCGGTCATCGCCAGCGCGAGCGAGATGAGCGTGGTTGACGTGCCCGCGCCGACCGCCCCGTAGACGAGCAGGTTCCCCGCTCCCGGAGACCAGCCGACCGGGTACTGGGTCTGCCGGTCCGGGTCGTCGGCCAGTGCGACCGCCGGAAGGGCCGTCTCGTCGGCGGTCTCGCCGCCTAGGCCGCGCACGGCCTGCGGCGGCAGGTCCGCGAGTCCGATCAGCGGCGGCAGCGGCTGCGGCCACGGACGTCGCGGCCGGGCGTAGCCGGCCATGTCGTTCGCCTCGCCGACTGCCGCGACCAGCCGGGCGAGATCGGTGGCACCCGGGTCGGCCGTGCCCCGCTCGTCGGGGTCAGGAAACCCAAGCGCGAACGGCCTTACGCTGACCGGGCTGGTCACCGCGGTGGCCGGCGTGACGCCGGTCGACAGCGCCGTCTGCACCGGCAGCACCTCGCGGGCGGACAGCCGGTAGTAGGCTCGGCCCCACTGGCGCGAGCCGATGCCGGCCGAGGCGGGATCGTCGACCACGTCGATCGAGTCCGATGAGGACTCGAGGCGAAGCGCGATCCGCAGCTTGACGTTGTTCTTGATCGCGTCGTTGACCGACCCGGCGGGCCGCTGGGTGGCCATGATCAGGTGCATGCCGAGGCTGCGGCCGCGCTGGGCGATGCTCACCAGCGAGTCGACGAAGTCGGGCAACGCCTTGACCAGAGTGGCGAACTCATCGATCAGCACGACCAGCCGTGGCATCGGCTCGAGGTCGGGCCGCTCGGTGTCCCGCAGCCGCTGGTAGTCACGGACGTGACCGAGCCCGACGGCCCGCAGCGCGTGCTCACGGTGCCGCAGCTCCGCCTCCAGACACCGCAGCGCCCGCTCGCCGAGCTGCTCGTCGAGGTCGGTGACCAGCCCGACGACGTGCGGCAGCCGGGCGCACTCGTCCAGCGCACCGCCACCCTTGTAGTCCACCAGCGCGAAGGTCAACTGTTCCGGGCTGGTACCGACGGCCATGCTCGTGACCAGCGTGCGAAGCAGCTCGCTCTTGCCGGACCCGGTGGTCCCGGCGATCAGCCCGTGCGGACCGTCGTCGTCCAGGTCCACGGTGAACAGGTCCCGCTCGGTCACTCCCAGCACGGCGCCGACCCGGTACTCCACCGCCCGGTCCGCCCAACGGCTCAGCACCGCGTCGCCGGACACGTCCGGCAGGTCCAGAAGCGGCAACAGGTTGATCCGGTCCGGCAACCCCGCGCCTCTCATGCGCAGCTCCGGATCCTCGAACCGGGCCAGTGACCGGGCGAGCAGGCGCGCGTCGTACTCGTCGATCCCGTTCACGAGGATGTCGTCGATGTCCTCCCCGGATGCCACCCGGCGCAGCCGCCCGAGACCCGTGTTCGTCACCGACAACACCGAGGTGCACAGAGCCGGCAGCCGGTTGGTGAGCACGATGCCGCCACACGCCGACGCCGCACTGGCCAGCAGGTCGCGCAACAGGCACGGCCGCCCCTCCAGCAACGTCGCGCCGTCGACCACGACCAGCGTCACCGGCCGGTCGACCTGGCCGGGTTCGGTCTGCGCGGCGGCGGCCGCCAGCAACGCCCTGGCCAGCTGCTCGGACTGCTCGTGCCCGACCGCCACCAGCCGCGCCGAACCCGACGTCGGGTCCGCGCCGTGCGGCAACCACTTGGTCCAGTCCCAGTCCGCCAGCCGGCCAGGGTCGGTGAACACGGCCACCGTCAGGTCTGCCGGCCCGCTGGCCACGACCGCCTGGCACAGCATCGCTCGCGCGGCCGCCAGCGCCGCCGGCCGGTCCCCCTCGATGCCCGCCACCCCACCCGCCGACAGGTCCACCAGCACCGGCACCTGCGGCAACGTCGCGAACTTCGCCACGACATCGGACTTGGCGTCCTGTCCGGCACCCGGTGCGCTCGGAGCCATCTGCACCGGCGGCTGCCACGACTGGTCGGCGTATCCGACCGACACCTGGCCGAAGTCCGGCATCTGCAGGCGCCGTTCCCACAGCCGCCGCGCCGGCGCGGCCGCCCGGAACGACACCTCCGCCAGGTCGGGGCTGTCCGCCCGGCGGGTCGCCACCTCCGAGGCGTGTCGCGCCGACAACTCGGCGTCCGCGGCCGCCACCTGCCCGGCGTACTCCCGCATCGCCCGGCGCAGGCTGCGCCTGCCCCGAGTTCGTTCCTCGACGAAGTTGCCGAGGAACATGAGCGGTGACAAACCCGCGATCGCGGCGAACTGCCAGCTCCCGGTGATCGCGACGATGCCGGCCGCCATCACGATGGGGCCCAGCATCGCCGCGACACTGAACGGCGCCTTGCCGGCTTTCGACGGCCGCGCCGGCAACATCACCGGCGGCGGACCAGCGGGCCGCGCCACCCGCGGGCTGCGGTTGAACGGGATGAGCCCGCCGGGCCTGGCCTCACGTACCGGGTTCACCGGCACGACCTCGGTCCGCCGCTCGACCGGCACGACGCGCAGCAAAACCGGGCCACCCAGCGAGACCAGGTCATCCGGCCCCACCCGCGCCGGCCCGGTCAACCGGACACCGTTGACGTCGGTGCCGTTGCGCGAACCCATGTCCCGCACCACCACACCACCGTCGGGCATCACCTCGATCGAACAGTGCGCACGGGACACATCGGCCGACCGCACGGTGATATCCGCCTCGCTGTCCCGGCCGACCACCGACGTCCCGCCGCGCAACGGCACCGAGGCCCCCGCGGAAAGCCCACCGACCACCCGCAGCACCGGCCGGGGGCCGTGGTCCCTGGCGGCGACGCGGCCACCGACCGCCACGCGGGAGCCGTTCACCAGACCGGCCTCGGTGAGCGCGGTGTCCCCCGCCGTGGGCCGACCGTCCACGGTCAGTGGGTGTCCCGCGACGCCGAGCGCGGCCGCCAGATCGGCGACACACGCTTCTGGCCTGCGGATGGCCAGGTCCCACTCCCGCTCGACCCGGCCCATACCGGACACGAAACGCACGAATCCCCCGACATCCTCGGCTTTTCGGATCGCCGACAGCACCGTCCGGACCGGACTCCCGGCCCGCGGCAGGCAACTGCCCCCTCGATCGCTGTGGCGAGGCCAACCTGCCATGACGGGCTTGCCAAAACCCTTGCCATCGATGCGCAGGGACTCGACGTCCGGCGGCTCAGGTGTTGAGGCGAATCACGTCGGGCATGTCCGGAACCTCCTGGGCGAGCATGCGGGCCGCGGTCTCGTCGTCGACAACGTGGATGTCACGCAGTTTCCCGATCGCGGATCTCCACTGCTTCCCCGCCTGGTCAAGACGGTTGAGGAGGTGATATGCGGTGCCGAGACCCCACTCCTGCTCGGCCTCGTTGTACGTGTCGCCGAGGTCGTGGAACATCGCCCGGCTGCGTTCGTGGAACGGGATGGCGGCGGCCGGATCGGCCGCCCGCTGGTGTGCCCAGCCCAGGTTGGCGAGCGCGATGGCCTCCCCCAGCCGGTTGCCTGCGTCACGGTAGAGCTTCGCGCTGCGCTGCAGACAGCTCGCGGCCCGGTCGAACCGCCCGATCGCCTGGTGGGTGAGGCCGAGGTAGTTCAGCGCGGAGGCCGTGCCGGCGATACGGCCGGTCTGGTCGCCCAACGTCACGCTGCGTTCGAGGTAGTCCAGCGCCTCGGCATGGCGTCCCCGCTGGCGGTGGATGTTGCCGACTGCGGCCAGGCATGCCTGCCTGCCCACCTGGTCCTCCAGCTCCGTCCAGATCTCCAGCGCCCGCTCGACGCACGCCGCCGCCTCGGCCGACAGCTCGATCTGCGCGGTCAACGTGCCCAGGTCCTCCCACGCCTGCGCCTCGGCACGGCGGTCGCCGATCCGCTGCGCCGTACGTATGGCCAGCCGGTTCAACGCGATGCGATCGCTCGAGTGCCCCCGGTTCGCGAGCGGACGGTACAGCGCGCCGAGCAGGCGCAGGGCCAGCTGTGGCAGCTCCCCTTCGTCTTCGGCGGCGCGGTAGGCGGTCGCCAGGAGCGTCGAGTATTCGCGTTCCACCCACGCGATGGCGGCCGCCGGCGTGTCCCAACCGCGGTCGTGCTGCTCCTGCGGGGCGACGATGCGCCGGACCTCGGTGGGATGCACCGCGACCGTCGCCATCGTGGCGAGGTCCACGCAGTGACCGGTGAGCCGGACCAGGGCGGCGTGCCGGTCCGCGGGCGAGTCCAGCTCCGCGCTGCGATCGGCCGCGTACTGCCGGACGAGGTCGTGCATGCCGAGCCTGCCGTCCGCGGTCTCGAGGACGAGGTGCTCGTCCACCAGCCTGTCCAGAATGGACTCGGCGGCCGAACGTTCCACACCGGCGAACACGGTGACCGACGCGACGGCGAAATCCGCACCGGGATGGTGCGCCAGCAGGCGAAACACGCGCTGCGCCGCGGCGGGAAGCGCGGCGTAGGACAACGCGAACGCAGCCCGCACCGCGCTCGCGATCGGCGTCGCCGAGAGCGGAGACTCACCCGTGTTCAACCGGGCGACGAGATCGCCGAACCCTCGCCCTGGCCGCGACCGCAGGTAGCGGGCGATCAACGCGACCGCGATCGGCAGGTTCCCGCACAACTCCGCGACCCGGCGTGCCGCCGCCGGTTCCGCGTGCAGCCGCTGCGTCCCGGCATGACGCTCGAGCAACGCCAGCGCGTCGGCCGGTTCGAAGACGTCCAACGAGATCGCGTGCGCGCCGTCGAGCGCCGTCAGGTTGCGCCGGCTCGTGACCAGCACCAAGCAGCCGGGATCGCCGGGCAGAAGCGGGCGTACCTGCTCCTCGTCGGCCGCGTTGTCCAGGACCACCAGTGCACGCCTGCCGCTGAGCCGTTGCCGGTACAGGGCGGCCCGGGTGTCGACGTCGGGCGGGATCTCGTGCAGCGGAACTCCCAGCAGCCGCAGGAAGTTCGACAACACGTCCGCCGGCTCGAGCGGCACCTGCTCGGGATGGAAGCCGCTCAGGTCGGCCCACAGCTGGATCTCGTCGAACCGGCCGGCGCGGCGAAGGTGGTGCGCCGCGCGGATCACGAGCCTGGTCTTGCCGACTCCGGCCATCCCCTCGATCGTGCAGACGACGACCTCACCGGCGCTCGCGTGCCGCGTGATCGCGTCCAACCGCGCGAGTTCCTCCTTCCGGCCGGTGAAGTCCGCGATGTCCATCGGCAGGCTGTGTGACAGTCCAGTGCCTGCCGGCCGCTCGGCCGGCCGCAGCGTGGGATCGGCGTGCAGGATCCGGGCGTGTAGGTCTCGCAACCGCTGTCCTGGGTCGATGCCGAGCTCGACGACCAGGTGCTCGCGTGCCCGGGACAGCGCCGCCAGCGCCTCGGTCTGCCGGTCGCAGCGGTAGAGCGCCAGCGCCAGCTGCGCCCAGAGTTCCTCGCGCTCGGGGTGCTCGCTGGTCAGCGTGGTCAGCTCGCCGATCACCTCGCGGTGCCGGCCGCACTCCAGCTCGCCGTCGATCACGAGCCGGATCGCCTCCAGCCGCTGCTCGTCGAGATCGGCGAACAACCGTCTGTGCAGCAGGTCCGACGCGGTGCCGGCGAGAGCGGGTCCCCGCCACAGCGCGAGCGCCTCACGCAGGCCGGCCACTTTGGCCTCCGGCTCCCGCACGACGCGCGCGTGGCTGAACAGTTCGACGAACCGATGCACGTCGACCTGCCGGGGGTTCGCCTCGGCGAAGTAGCCGGCACTCCCGCCGTGCAGGCGGACTCCGTACGTGCCGTCCCGGGCAGGGTCGACCACGGACCGCAGCCGAGACACGTGGCTGTGCAATGCCTTCCGCGGCGACGCCGGTGGACGTCCGTCCCACAGCAACTCGGTCAGCCGTTCCACCGATACGACCTTGTCGAGTTCCAGCAGCAAAATGGCGAGTAGGCTTCGCTCGCGGCGCCTGCCCAACTGCGCGGGCATACCGTCGAGATCGACCTCCATCGGCCCGAGCAGGCGAAACCGGGGCACGTCTGACCCCGACGAGGTCGCCCAGCTGTGCCGTGAGAACTCCTCCTGCATCTCGACCAGCGTATCGGAGCCCGTGCCGCAAAGCCCCGCTGACCAAATGGTTCCCTTTGCACCGATTCTGCCAAATCAGATCGGGCGCCAGTGGCCCCAGGCCTGGTACGCAGATTGCCCGCTGGCACGACAATCAGGCGCCTTCGCAGCTCGAAAGATGCCTGCCAGCCCACGATCTGACGAAAAGGATGGTTTCGAGCGCAGACGAATCTGTCAGGTCCGAAGGTGATGCGGCGGCGTCTTGCAGCGCAAAAGCAGTTGGAAAGTGTCTGCCGAGGCCGTATGCTGCCGCGCACCTTCGTCCGCGAATGCGCCCCACCTGTCTGGTGGTCAGCACCGTC
>NZ_DATBKY010000218.1:0-28468 GCF_036555685.1 Actinophytocola sp.
ACGTCAGGCAGCGCTCGTTGACCCGGTACCGGCGTGTCGTGCCGCGTGGCTCGGCGAGCACGAACCGGGCTTCGGTGAGGATCTTCAGGTGCGCGGACACGGTGGACTGGCCGACCGCGACCCGGCCGACCACCTCACCCACGGTCATCGGCCGGCCGGTGGTGGCGAGCAGGTTGAGGATCTGCACCCGCGTCGGGTCCGCGAGCGCGCGGAACCAGCCGGCGTAGGTGGTGGCGGTGTCGCGGTCGAGCATCGATGCTCCTTTCATCGTCAATCGACGATAGACGATGAAAGGCGTGCCGCGGAAGGTCAGGCGGGCACCAGCTCGCCGAGCAGCGCGCGGACGCGTCGGTCGATCTCGTCGCGGATCGGACGGACCTCCTCGACCGGCTTGCCGGCCGGGTCGTCGAGCTCCCAGTCGAGGTAGCGCTTGCCGGGGAAGACCGGGCACGCGTCGCCGCAGCCCATCGTGATCACGACGTCGGCGGCCTCGACCGCGTCCGTGGTGAGCGGCTTCGGGAACTCGTGGGACAGATCGAGGCCGATCTCCGCCATAGCCGTGACGACGGCCGGGTTGATCGTGTTCGCCGGTGCCGACCCGGCGGAGCGGACCGTGACGCGACCGGCCGCGTGATGGTCGAGCAACGCGGCCGCCATCTGCGAGCGGCCCGCGTTGTGCACGCAGACGAACAGCACCTCGGGCACGGCGTTCGAGCCGGCGCTCACGCGGGAACGCCCGCGTCGGCGATCAGGACCGCGGACAGTCGCGCGAGCACCTCCGGGTGGACTCGGTAGTAGACCCACGTGCCGCGCCGCTCCCCGGTGATCAGGCCGGACTCCCGCAGCACCTTGAGGTGGTGGGAGATCGTCGGCGCGGTCAGGTCGAACGCGTCGGTCAGGTCGCACACGCACGCCTCGCCGCCCGCGTGGGACGCGATCAACGACAGCAGCCGCAGCCGGACCGGGTCGGCCATCGCCTTGAACAGGCGCGACAGCTCGACGGCCTGGTCCGCGGTCAGCGGATCCCGGGTGAGCGGCGCGCAGCAGGCGTCGGTCGCGACCAGCGGCAGTTCCTTCGGCACCTCTCTATGTTGACAGCTATCTAATTAGAGAGCAACCTAAGCAGTACTGATTCGACGAGCATCTATTCAGGGAGAATGACATGTCCCGTGTCCAGCTCGCGCTGCGTGTCGGCGACCTCGAGGGGTCGATCGACTTCTACACCAAGCTGTTCGGTACCGAGCCGGCCAAGCTCCGCCCCGGCTACGCCAACTTCGCGATCGCGGAGCCGGCGCTCAAGCTCGTCCTGCTCGAAGGCGAGCCGGGCCAGGAGACGGTCATGGACCATCTCGGCGTGGAGGTGGCGTCCACCGAAGAGGTCGACCAGACCACCCGGCGGCTTTCCGGCGAGGGCCTGCGCACGCAGGCCGAGAACGACACCACCTGCTGCTACGCGGTGCAGGACAAGGTCTGGGTCCACGGCCCGGGCAAGGAACCGTGGGAGGTCTACACGGTCAAGGCGGACTCGGCGACCTACGGCGGCGACGGCGCGGGCTGCTGCGCCTGAGCCATGTCACAGGCGGGCGGGCCTGCCTCGTCTCGGTGGCGACAGCGAGTACGGACGGGGAGTGTGGGAGTCATGCGGGTGTTCGTGGCAGGTGGGTCCGGCGTCCTGGGGCGGCGGCTGGTGCCGCAGCTGGTGGCCCGGGGCCATCAGGTGACGGCGACGACGACGAGCGGGGGCAAGCTGGGGTTACTGGAGAAGCTGGGCGCCGAAGGCGTCGTGATGGACGGGCTGGACGCCGCGTCCGTGGGCGAGGCCGTGGCCGCGGCTCGGCCGGACACCGTCGTCAACCAGATGACGGCGCTGTCGCAGGCGCACGCCGGCAAGCCCAACCTGAGGAATGCCGCCCGCTTCTTCGCCGGCACCAACCGGCTCCGCAGCGAGGGGATCGACCACCTGCTGGCCGCGGCCGAGGCGACCGGCGTCTCGCACGTCGTCACGCAGGGCCACGCCAGCATGAACGGGGTCCGCGTCGGCGGTTGGGTCAAGACCGAGGAGGACCCGCTGGAGGTGATGGAGGGGACGAAGGCGGTCGCCCACCTCGAGGATGTCGTCGTCAAGGCCGGGGGAGCGGTGCTGCGCTACGGCGGGTTCTACGGGCCGGGCGCGAACGACGACCAGATCCAGCTCGTGCGCAAGCGCATGTTCCCGCTCGTCGGGGATGGCACCGGCTACATGTCGTGGATCCACGTCGACGACGCGGCGAGCGCCACCGTGCTGGCGGTGGAGCAGAAGGCTACGGGCGTGTTCAACATCGTCGACGACGAGCCGGCTCCCGTTCGCGAGTGGCTGCCCTACCTCGCGGAGTGCGCCGGAGCAAAGCCGCCGCGGCGGATCCCCGCATGGCTGGCCCGGCTGATGGCCGGCGAGATGGCGGTGGGCATGATGACCGAGGGGCGTGGCTTCGCCAACGCCAAGGCCAAGCGGGAGCTCGGCTGGGAGTTGCGCTACCCGTCGTGGCGGCAGGGCTTCAAGGACGAGTTGTCCGGAGCTGGACCGGCATGACTCGCGCCGAGGAGTTCGAGGAGCTGCGGCCGCTGCTGCTCGCGATCGCCTACCGGATCCTGGGCAGCGTGGCCGAGGCGGAGGACGCGGTCCAGGAGACGTGGCTGCGCTACGAATCGACGCCGACGCGGCCGAGGTCGACCAAGGCCTTCCTCTCCGCCGTCGTCACCCGGATCTCGATCGACGTGCTGCGCTCGGCACGCGTCCGGCGGGAGACCTACGTCGGGCCGTGGTTCCCCGAGCCGCTGCTGGCCGACCCCTACGAGGATCCGGAGCGGTCGGCGGAGCTGGCGGACTCGGTGTCGATGGCGGCGCTGTTGCTGCTCGAGCGGCTCAGCCCGCTCGAACGGGCGGTCTTCGTCCTACGGGAGGTGTTCGGGTTCGGCTTCGCGGAGATCGCGTCGGCCGTCGGGCGGTCGGAGGCGGCGTGCCGCCAGCTCGCGGTCCGGGCGCGCCGCCACATGGACGACGGGCGCCCGCGTTTCGAGGCGGACCGCCGGGAACGCGACGAGCTGGCGGCCCGGTTCTTCGATGCGCTGCTGGAGGGCGACATCGGCGGGCTACGTGAGCTGCTCGCCGCCGACGTCCAGCTGGTCGGGGACGGCGGCGGCAAGGCTCCCGCGCTGGCGAACAGCGTATTCGGTGCCGAGAAGGTGGCCCGCGTACTCGCCACGAACTTCCCGGTGCTCGCCCGCATCGACGCCAGGATGGAGCCGCACGAGCTGAACGGCCAGCCCGGCGCGATCCTCCGCGACCGGGACGGCAAGGTGGCCGGCACGCTCGTCCTCGACGTGCTCGACGGCCGGATCCAGACGATCCGAACGGTGGTCAACCCCGACAAGCTCGGCCACGTCGGCCCCGTGGCGGACGCGTGGGCCATCCACCGCGAGGTGATGCGGGCCCGCCGACCGGGTAGCGGTTGACCGGTGCCGGCCGCAGCGACGTCGCGGCGCCGGACCTGCCCAGCCCCGGCCGGGCGGCGCCAGTCCACTGTGTACACAGAAATCCAGCGGTCGGCGCTGTGACCGGCACGTTCGACCGCATGGCGGGCTGATCGGCGGGCTACGTTGGTGGCCGGCACGAGCAGATGGGCGGTCGCATGGTCCAGTCCGATGTCCGCACGATCGACTACCACACCGGCGGCGAACCCTTCCGCATCGTCGTCGAGCCGCCGGTCCCGATCCTCGGCGCGACGGTGGCCGAGCGCCGGATGTTCGCCACCGCCGACCCGGCCGTGGACGGGTTGCGCCGGATGCTGTGTTTCGAGCCGCGCGGGCACGCCGACATGTACGGCGGGTTCCTGACGCCACCGGACGACGACGGCGCGGCACTGGGGGTGCTGTTCTGGCACAAGGACGGGTTCTCGACCGCGTGCGGGCACGGCACGATGGCGCTCGGTGTGTGGGCGGTCGAATCGGGCCTGGTCGCGGCCGACCCGTCCGGGGTCACCGAGGTCACGATCGACGTGCCGTCCGGCCGGGTGACGGCACGCGTGCACACCGCCGGAGACCGAGTGTCTGCTGTGGACTTCGTCAACGTGGCGAGCTGGCCGGTCGCCGAACGGGTCACCGTGCCGACCACCCGCGGCGAGGTCCTGGCCGACATCGCCTACGGCGGCGCCACCTACGCCCACGTGGCGGCGAAGGCGTTGGGCCTGACCGTGGCGCCCGGCAACATCGACCAGCTGATCGCCGTCGGCCGGGAAATCAAATGGACGCTCGACGGCAGCGCACACGCCCGGCTTGCCGGCGACGACCGGCTGAGCGGCGTCTACGGCACGATCCTCTACGACGACCTGGGCACGGACCCGGACGGCAACCCGCACCAGCGCAACGTCGCGATCTTCGCGGACGGCCAGGTGGACCGCTCGCCGTGCGGGTCCGGCACGGCGTCCCGGGTGGCCGTGCTGAGCGCGACCGGCCGCCTCCCCGACGACCGGCACCTGGTCCACGACTCCATTGTGGGCACTCGCTTTCGCGCGCGGGTGGGGCGGCACGTGACCGTCGGCGGGCGGCCGGCGGTGATCCCGATCGTCACCGGAACCGCCCACAAGACCGGCGAGCACCAGTTCGTCGTGGACCCCGCCGACGAGCTGTTCCCCGGATTCGTCCTGCGATAGGAAAAGGAGTCGGCCGGACGGCGTCCGGCTGATAGCGTTCGAGCGCCGTGACACCGCCCGAGGAGGTGAGACCCATGAACGCTGTAACGATGTGGGTGCTCCCCTCGTCGTCACGGTCGGGCGACTGACGTAGGGGTCGCCGGGAGCGCCTCGACAAGGCACTCCCGAAAGGCAAGACCCATGCATACTCTGCGTTTCACCGCGCAGACTTCGTCGAACGGCGTCGTCGAGCGCGACTTCCTCGTGGGCGAGATCCCCGGCGTGCTCTGGTCGCCCGCGTCCGGACCCGATCGCGCGCCCCTGGTGCTGCTGGGGCACGGCGGCGGGCGAACCAGCAAGGCACCGGGGATGACCGGCCGGGCACACCGCCTGGTGACCGACTGCGGTTTCAGCGTCGCCGCCATCGACGCGCCCGGCCACGGTGGCCGGCCACGCACGGCGACCGACGAGCGGGAGATCGCCGCGATGCAGCAGGCGATGACGGCGGGCGAGCCGGTCGGCTCGATCGTCGTCCCGTACAACGCCGACATCGCCGAGCGCGCGGTGCCGGAATGGCAGGCGACCCTCGACGCCCTCCAGGAACTGCCGGAGATCGGCGCCGGCCCGGTCGGCTACTTCGGACTGAACATGGGCACCGCGATCGGCGTGCCGTTGACGGCGGTCGAACCCAGGATCACCGCCGCCGTCCTCGGCATCTTCTGGTACGACGAGTCCCTGGCCGAGACGGCGAGACGGATCACCGTGCCGATCGAGTTCGTGCTCCAGTGGGACGACGAGAACATCCCGCGCGAGTCCGGTCTCGCGCTGTTCGACGCGTTCTCCTCGAAGGAGAAGTCGCTGCACGCCAACTCGGGCGCGCACAAGGAGGTGCCCAGGTTCGAGGTCGACAGCGCGGTCCGGTTCTTCGCCCGGCATCTCGGCGGGACCGTCGGGGCGTCGATCTGACGTGACCGGTGCCGGCGACCGGTCCACAGCCGGTCGCCGGTGACCGCCGGCGGTCGCTTGGCGGGTGCCATTCGTGACGTGGCGTCACGAATGGGTGGCTTGCGTTGCTGCCGTGCGTTGCGCCGCGCACACTTGCCCCGTGCCTGTGCCGGCTCCGCCCCAGCAGGCCCGTCGCGTGCTCGTCGCCGTTGTGCAGATCGTGATCGTGGCCGTCGTCTACTACCTCGTCGCCAAGGTCGGGCTGCGGCTTGCCGTCGTCCGGGAACAGGTCACCCCGCTGTGGCCGCCGACCGGTATCGCCCTCGCGTGCCTCGTGCTGCGCGGTGTCGGCTGCTGGCCCGGAATCGCGATCGGCGCGTTCCTGGCCAACGTGGCGATGGGGCCGTCCCTTCCCGGCGTCCTGATGATCACCGCGGGGAACACGCTCGCGCCGGTCCTCGCGTGCCTGCTGCTCGCCCACGTCGGGTTCCGTGCCGATCTCAAGCGGCTCAAGGATGTCCTCGCCCTGATCTTTCTCGCGGCCTTCGCGGGCATGTTGATCAGCGCGACGGCGGGCACCGCGACCCTCGTGCTGTTCGACGCGGTACGCGCCGAAGACTTCTGGTCCACCTGGTCGGTGTGGTGGACCGGAGACGCCATGGGCGTGCTCGTCGTCGCGCCCGTCGTGCTCGTCGCCGCCACGCGGCGGTGGCGGTGGCGCGTGCCGCTCGCCCGGTGGCTCGAGGCCGCGGCACTCCTCGCCGGCGTCACGGGCGTCACCCTCGCCGTGACGTGGTCGTCCCCGAACCTGCTGTTCCTGATCTTCCCGCTGCTCATCTGGGCGGCGGTCAGGTTCCAGCAGGCCGGCGCCGTGCCGTGCAACCTGGCCGTGTCCGTCACGGTCGTACTGGCGGCCGCGGCCGGGCGCGGCCCGTTCGCCGGGCTCGACCTGCTGCCGACGATGATCACCCTGCAACTGTTCAACGGCTCCGCCACGCTCACCGCGCTGCTGCTGGCGGCGATCACGAGCGAGCGCAACGAGGCGCAGCTGCTGGTCCAACGCGCTGCCGCGCAGATGGCCGACGCCGTGCAGATGCTCGAGCCGTACCGCCTGCTGCACGACGGCCTGTTCGAGCAGGTCTTCAGCGAACGCGACTCGACCGGCGAGCGCACCGTCCCCCCGCCGGGTCCCTCGGCGAGCTGATCGCGCGGTGTGTGAGACTCGGTGACCATGCCGGACGCGCCGCCGATCCTGAGCAACACGCCCGGCTCGTTCCCATGGAGCGTGTTGCACGACCGCCACCCGGCGCTCATCCAGAAGGTGCGTGGCGGCCTGCCGTACCCGCCCGACCGGCACCGGGCACTCGACGACCTCGCCGACGAGATCACCGGCGTCATCCGCCCGCTCCCCGCCGATGCCCACGACCACGACGTGTGGGCGGACCGCGGGCGCGGCTACCTCGGCGAGCGGTGGTACGACGTGCCGTTCCTGTGGGCGGAGAGCTTCTTCTACCGCAAGCTCCTCGAGGCGGTCGGCTACTTCGCGCCGGGGGCGTGGCACGGCGTCGATCCGTTCGAGCCGTTCAAATCCGCGGAGCTGCGCTCACCGGAGCTGGCCGCCGACCTCGCCGCGCTGGACGACCTCGACGCGCTGCCGCCCGCCGGCCAGGACGCGGCGTTGCTGACCGCGTCGCTTTGGGGTAACCGGGCGGACCTGGGCTTTCAGATCTCGGCGCGGCGCGGGCAAGGCGGCCCGGCGACGGCCCTCGTGGCCGACCAGAGCGAGCGGTTGTGGGGCTTCCTCGCGGACACCGCGCCCGGCACCGTGTGCATCGTGGCCGACAACGCGGCGCGCGAGCTGGTGCCGGACCTGGTCCTCGCCGGGCACCTGCTCGAAACGGGCCGCGCGAGCGCGGTCACCGTGCACGTCAAGCCGTATCCGTACTACGTCTCCGACGCGACGGCGGCCGACCTGCTCGCCGCACTGCGCCGCCTGGTCGCCTCTCCCGGCCACGCCACGCGGATCGGCCGCCGGCTCTGGCAGGCCACTGTGGACGGTGTGCTGACGGTCCGCGCGCACGGGTTCTCGTGCGCGCCCTGGTCCTACGACCGCATGCCGGCGGACCTGGCGGCCGAGTTCGCCGCCGCCTCGCTGACGATCATGAAGGGTGACCTCAAC
Organism: Actinophytocola sp.; assembly: GCF_036555685.1. GTDB lineage: Bacteria > Actinomycetota > Actinomycetes > Mycobacteriales > Pseudonocardiaceae > Actinophytocola. Next base: position 7,792 of record NZ_DATBKY010000218.1, read on the forward strand.
TACCGCCGCCTCGTCGGCGACCGCTCGTGGCCGGCGACCACGTCGTTCGACGAGGTGACGCGTTACTTCCCGGGGCCGGTGGCGGCGCTGCGCACGCTCAAGTCCGACGTCGTGGTGGGCGTCGAGGCCGGCACGCTCGCCCGCCTCGACGCGACCGGCGAACCGTGGCGCACCGACGGGACACACGCACTCGTCCAGCTGCGGGCCGGCTGAAGCCGGCGCCGTCGAGGTCCGGCGGCGCAACCGAGGTGAAATTCGTTCAAGACCGATCGCGGGGAGTCGGGCTAGGTTTGGACCGCAACACGCGGCGGTGCCGGTATTCCAGTGCGCACGGGGGGTCTGGAATACCGGCACCCGCTCGACGGCGACGAAACCGGGGTTTGTTCAGGTGCCGGCGCCGCGAAAGTCGTCGAACTCGGCCTTGATGATCTTGTAGCACTCGCAGGCGACATCGGTGAGGCTCGGCCGGTCGACGATCGTGAGGTTGCCGCGCGTGTAGGTGATGAGCCCGTCGGTTTGGAGCTTGCCGGCGATCTCCGAGACGGTGGCGCGGCGCACGCCGAGCATCTGGGCGAGGAACTCTTGGGTGAGCGGGAACCGCTCGCTGCGTGTGCGGTCGCCGGTGGTCAGGATCCAGCGGGCGGCGCGTTGCTCGGTGAGGTGGGCGACGTTGCACGCCACGCTCTGTGACATCTGCACCATGATCGTCTGGACGTAGCGGTGCAGCAGGCCGTGCAGCTGCCCGTCCTGGGTGAGGAACTCGTGGAAATCCTCCGCCGCGAGGCGTACGGCCCGGCCCGGTACCTGACAGAACGTGGCCGTCGGGCTCGAGGTGGAGCCCAGGAACAGCGGCAGCCCGACCATGCCCTCGAACCCGATGGTGCCGACTTCGACCTGGCTGCGTTCGCCGCTGGTCACCATGGCCACCATGGAGAACACCGCGGTCAGCGGAAAGTACACCGCGTCCACCGGCTCGCGGTACTCGTAGACCTGCTGGCGGGTGCGCACCTCGATGGTCCGCAGGCTCGGCCGCAGCTGGGTGTACTCGTCGTCGGAGAGCTGCGCGAGAATCGCGTTCTGCGACTTGTCCTCGGCGTCCACGACATCATCTCCTGCGGTCGGCTACCGCGCGGGTACCCGGCGCCGCGCCACCTACGCACGTTGTGTCCGGTAGCGGGCATAGCGATGTATCGTCGTGGTGTGTCGGACACGGTCCAGAACCTGACACGGCCCCGTTTCGAGGCGGTGGCGCTGGTGGCATCACTGGGTGGGCTGCACGCGATCTCCTCGATCCTGGCGGCGCTGCCGGCGACCTTCCCGACACCGGTCGTCGTGGTTCAGCACGGCCGTCCGGACGGCAACCGGGATCGGTTGTCCCGCCTGCTGGCCAACGTGACCGCTTTGCCCGTCCGGACGGCGAGTGCGGGCGCACCGCTGGGCGCTCCCGGGGTCGTGGTGGTGCCGACCGGGTACCGCGCCACGGTCCGACCGGACCGCACCATGATGCTCACCGAAGGGGACCCGCTCCGTGTCGGCGACGACCTCCTCACCAGCGTCGCCGTCACCCTGGGCGCGGGCGCCATCGCCGTGGTGCTGACCGGCATGCTCGATGACGGCGCCCAGGGTGTCCGCGCGGTGAAGCGGCACGGCGGACGAGTGCTCGTCCAGGACCCCAGCACGGCTCGTGCCGCCGGGATGCCCGCCAGCGCCATGGCCACCGGTTGTGTCGACTTCGTACTTCCGCTCGAGCGAATCCCGGCCGCGCTCGTCGCGCTGATCATGGCTCCCGGCGGCGCCGACCTGCTCCGTGTCCCGGTCGCCTCGTGGGCTCGCCTGCACGCCTGACCTGCCCGCGCCAACCTTCGCCCCATGGTTCTGGCCGCCGGCAGTCGCCGGCGACCATGTGCGCTCGTTCGGCGGGGCAGACCAGCGCCCGGTCGTTCAGCGCGAAGCGCGACAACCGGCACTCGGAGGCTTCGGCCAACGTACTCAGGGACTGAACCGCGCGAGCACCTCGGCGAGGTCCTGGCTTGCCTTTGAGCCGGCTTCCAGCTGGCGTTCTCGTGCGGCCCTGGCCAGGCTGGCCGTGGGTTCGTATGGCGGCGGTCCGACGCCAGCCGGCTCCGCGGCGGCGAACAGTTCCGGCCCGCCGGCGCCTAGTACATTGTGGACAGCACCGGCCAGGTTCACCAGGCTCGCCTGGAGATCGTTGAGCTGCTTGACGCCGTCGGCCGCGATGGCGGCAGCGGGGACCACTGCTTCGAGACCGGCTGGGACCGTCGTGTCGAACGTGAGCGGGTCGGTGCGTGGCTTGTCGAGCAGGGGTAGGTCGGCGAGGATGTCGACGGCGTCCTGGTCTCGGTGCGAGAGCCAGCTCGTGGCCGGCCCGAACTGGGCACGCAGCGTTCGTGGGATCGAGGCGTGGTCGAAGATGCGCGTGTCGAGCCAGCCCTTCGGGATGAGCGGCGAGATCGCGACCGCGGGGACGCGCACGCCGCTCTGGCGGAAGTCGAACCCGTCCGGCGCCGCCAGGCTGTCCGGCGGAGTCATCGCGACGGGTGCTTCGTGGTCGAAGAACCCGCCGTGCTCGTCGTAGGTCACGAGCAACAAGGTGCGGGCGAAGAGGTCCGCGTTCGCGGCCAGCGCGGTGTAGATGCGGGCGATCAGGGTCTCACCGGCGTGGAAGCTCTCGCCGCTCGTGGTGTTGTTGCCGGGGTGCTGGCTGTTGCCCTCGCCGGGCCCGAAGCCGTGGTCCGGTTCGATGAACGTGTACCTCGGCAGGTCGCCGTTCGCGATGTCGTCGAACAGCCGGCCGGTGTCGCGGAAGTTGTCGCGCCTGCGCGGGGTGATCCAGGTCGCGGGGAACGCCCAAACCTGGGGGACGCCCTGGTGGTAGACGCGCCATCCGTCGTCGCCGAGCCGCTCGAAGATCGTGGGGTCGTCGTAGAACCTCAGCTCGATGCTGGTCGTGCCGTGGGAGGTCGCCGCGTGCGCGAAGTTGCGGTTCGGCCAGGTCTCACCCGGCACGGACGCATACCAGCGGGTCAGCACCGCGTAGTGCTTGGCCAGGGCGGCCAGCACGGGCGCGTCGGCCGGTGCGAAGCACCGCATGATGTCCGCACCCACGGGCCGGACGGCCGGTGGGCCGAACACCCGCTGCCAGCGGGCCTTGACCCACCGCCACGCCTTGCCCAGGAACGCGAGCACCGGCGGCGCCTTCTTCGGCGAGTCGCCACTGATCTTGCGCGCGTAGGAGCGGACGAACCCCCGCATGGTCGGCCGGGCGCCGGTGCCGGGCTCGGTACTGCCGAAGACCTGCTCGCGGACCGCCTCCGGCGAGTGATCGGGATCGACGCCCAGCCTGGGGTGCGCGTCCGGCGTGGTGTGCACGACCGGTCCGTGCGGTTCGTCCGGCCGGACCGGGCAGGACGGTTTGCTCCGGTTCAGGCTGGGATAGCGGGGGTCGGGGTGGTCGAGGTAGCCGAGCAGGTGGTCGAACGACCGGTTCTCCAGCATCAGCACGACCACGTGCTCGATGCCGCCGCGTGGCCGGCGAGCACGTGTGCCGGGAGAGTCAGTCACATACGGAAAGTCGTCCTGACACGGGTCGCCGTGACGCGAGCTGCCGGCGCCACCCGCTCGATGAGGTCTGCGGCTGCGCACCCCGGGGGTACGTTCAGCGTGGTGTCAGCCGCGGTCGGGCACGCTCGGCCGGCGACGAGGAGTTGGCGTGCGGGTGCTCGTGGTCGAGGACGAGAAGCGGTTCGCCGCCGCGCTGCGCGACGGGCTCGAGGCCGAGGGCTTCGCCGTCGACGTGGCAGGTGACGGCGGGGAGGGGCTGTGGCTCGTCCGGGAGAACCCGTACGACGTGCTCGTGCTGGACATCATGCTGCCCGGGATGAGCGGCTACACGCTCTGCGCGAAGCTGCGGGCGGAAGGGGTCTGGACACCGATCCTCATGCTCACCGCGAAGGATGGTGAATGGGACGAGGTCGACGGCCTGGACTCCGGTGCCGACGACTACCTCACGAAACCGTTCTCCTACGCCGTGCTGCTCGCCCGGCTGCGGGCGCTGCTGCGCCGGGGCGCCCGGCCGCGTCCGGCGGTGCTGACGGCGGGGAAGCTGCGGCTCGACCCGGCCGTCCACCGGGTGTGGCGTGGCGAGTCCGAAGTGGAGCTGACCGCGCGGGAGCACGCGCTGCTGGAGTTCCTGATGCGGCGCGCGGGCGAGGTGGTGGGCAAGCTGGAGATCGTCGGCCACGTGTGGGACGTGAACTTCGACGGCGACCCGAACATCGTCGAGGTCTACGTGCGCCGGCTGCGCACGAAGCTCGGGGCGGACGCCATCGAGACCGTCCGCGGTGCCGGCTACCGGCTCACCGGTGACTAGCTCGATGACGCGTTCGGTTCGAGTCCGCACCACCGCCGGCGCGGTCGTCGCGGTCGGCATCGCACTGGTGCTCGGCGCGATCACGCTCGTTCTGGTGGTGCGCTCGACCCAGACCGAGAACGTCCGCACCGCCGCCACGCTGCGCGCCCAGGAGATCGCCGCGGTGCTGTCGACCGGCAGCACGCCCAGCCTGGCGGTCAGCGCCGCGGACGAGCAGCTGATCCAGGTCCTCGACCCGGCCGGCCGGGTGGTCGCCGCCAGCGGCAACGTCGCCGGCAGGCGGGCGGTAGCGCGGCTCGCGCCGGGACGGTCCGCGAGAGTCCACACGCCGGTCGACGAGGACGAGTTCGTCGTGGTCGCGGTCGGCACGGACACGCCGGCCGGGCCGCGAACCGTGCTCGTCGGACGCGCGCTCGCCGACGCCCTCGAGTCCGCCCAGGTGCTGACGCAGTTGCTGGCCGCCGGGATCCCGCTGCTGCTGCTCGTGGTCGGCGTGACGACCTGGCAGGTGGTGGGCCGCGCGCTCGCGCCGGTGGCCGCGATCGGCGACGAGGTGGACGCGATCTCCGCGGCCGAGCTGCACCGGCGAGTGCCCGATCCCGGCTCGCGCGACGAGATCTCCCGCCTGGCGCGGACGATGAACCGGATGCTCGCGCGGCTGCAGGGCGCGCAGGAGGCCCAGCGGCGATTCGTGTCCGATGCGTCCCACGAGCTGCGCACGCCGACCGCGTCGATCCGCCAGCACACCGAGGTCGCGCTGGCGCACCCCGCGCGCGTGACGGTCGAGGGGCTGGCCGAGCCCGTGCACGCCGAGGCGCTCCGGTTGCAGCGCCTGATCGACGACCTGCTGCTGCTCGCCCGTGCGGACGAGGCCGGCCTGGCGCTGCGCCGCGTGCCGGTCGACGTGGACGACCTGCTTCTCGCCGAGGCCGACCGGCTGCGCCAGACCCTGCGCGTCGACACCTCGGGGGTGACGGCCGGCCGGGTGCTCGGCGACCCCGGCGGTCTGCGGCGGATGCTGCGCAACCTCGCCGACAACGCCGCCCGGCACGCCTCCTCGGCGGTGGCGCTCGGCCTCACCACGCAGGACGGTTCGCTGGTCGTCACCGTCGACGACGACGGGCCCGGCATCCCGGCGGAGTCCCGGCAGCGCGTGCTCGACCGGTTCGTCCGGCTGGCCGACGCCCGGGCGCGCGACGAGGGCGGCAGCGGCCTGGGACTCGCGATCGTGACCGAACTGGTGGCCGCGCACGGCGGCGGCGTGCGGATCGCCCAGGCCCCGCTCGGTGGCGCCCGGGTGGTGATCACGCTGCCCGGGGTTCAGGACTAGTTCAGCGCCGGCGTCGCATCCTCGTCTCCGGACGAGAGGACACGACCCATGAAACGCATCGTCATCGTCGCAGCCCTGGCCGCCGGCCTCGTCACCGCCGGCGCCGGCATCGCCCTCGCCACGGGCCAACAGGACGACAACGGTTCCGACCGCCCGATCACCGGCCCGGCGCTGGACAAGGCAACGGCCGCGGCCCTCGATCACACCGGCGGCGGCAAGGTCACCGGCACCGAGGCCGGCGACGAGGAGGGCGCCTACGAAGTCGAGGTGACGATGTCGGACGGCCGGCAGATCGACGTGCACCTCGACGGACGCTTCACCGTTCTGGGCAGCGCGAGCGACCGGGACGACTCTGGACGATGACCGCCGTGCACAACTCGTCCGTTGTGGTCGACAGGTGCTAGCGTGCCTGCGCGCGCGGCGGTCGAGGGGCTCGTTGATGGGGGAGTTCACGTTCGAGCAGGACCTGGTACGGGCGCTGCTGCGGGAACAGCATCCGGATCTCGCTGACCTCGAGCTGCGGGACGTCGACGGCGGCTGGGACAACCAGCAATGGCGGCTCGGGGAGGAACTGGCCGTGCGCTTGCCGCGCACCGAGCGCGCGCCTGCCCTGCTGCACACCGAGCAGACGTGGTTGCCGGTGCTGGCCGAGCGCCTGCCGCTGCCGACGCCGACCCCGGTGCGCATCGGCAAGCCGTCGTGCCTGTTCGAGCACACCTGGACGATCGCGCGCTGGGTCGAGGGTGAGCCGGCCGATCACGCGCCGGTCACCCGCATCGATGCCGCCGACGTCCTCGCGGAGTTCCTTGGCGCGCTGCACCACGAGGCGCCCGCCGGCGCACCGGCCAACCCTGCGCGCGGCATCCCGCTGGCCGGATTGCAGGAAGGGGTCGACGGCTCGTTCGGGGTCATCGCCGACCACGCGAGCGCCGACAGCGCGGGGGAGGTCTGGGTGAAGGCCCTGGCAGCGCCCGTCTGGCACGGCGCGGCCCGCTGGCTGCATGGTGACTTGCATCCGGCGAACGTGGTCGTCCGGGACGGGATGCTCGCCGGGGTGATCGACTTCGGTGAGATGTGTGCGGGCGATCCGGCGACCGATCTTTCCGCCGCCTGGATCCTGTTGCCCGCCGGCGCGGCGGGTCGGTTCTTCGACGCCTACGGGCAGGCCGACGAAGCGACCATCACCCGGGCGCGTGGCTGGGCCGTCCTGCGTGCCCTGGGCATGATCGCGATCGGCCAGAACGGCCGGCTTGGTCGGCCCGGCGGCAAACCGACGTGGGAACCGGCAGGCTACGCGACGCTGGAACGGGTCCTGGCGGCCGACTGACCGGGGTGGCGCGCATCGAGGACGCCTGTCCCGGCGTTGCCGGAAACGCCGGATGACAGTGGGCTGAACGCGGTTCATCGGGCTGTCAGGCGCGGCGTGGTTGCCTTGCCTCGACCGGGAAACGTTGGGCTCAGCTGGAGGAACAAGGCGATGATTCGACGTGTCGGCAAGCCGTCCGCGATGGTGGCGGCTTTGGCGGTGGCCGCCCTCGCGGTGGCGGGATTGGTACCGAGCTCGTCGGTCGCGAGCACGCGTGAACGCTGCCCGCTGCCGGTGTTCGGGCCAGGATCGGCGTACCACCCGAAGATCGTGCCGGGGCACTTCAGCCCGCGCGTGACCAACCCGTGGTTCCCACTGAAGGCGGGCAGCACGTTGGTCTATACAGGAGTCAAGGACGAGCAGCGGGCGCTGAACATCGTCACCGCCACCAGCCGTACCAGGCGCGTCGACGGGGTGAAGACGAGGGTGGTCGAGGACCGGCTGTACCTGGACAACGTGTTGCGCGAGCGGACGAGCGACTACTACGCCCAGGACCGGTGCGGCAACGTGTGGTACTTCGGCGAGGACACGGCCGAGCTCGACGAGCACGGCCACCGGGTCAGCACCGAGGGCACCTTCCACGCTGGTGTCGACGGCGCCCAACCAGGTGTCGTCATGCAGGCCAGGCCCGAGGTCGGCCGGGTTTTCCGGCAGGAGTGGTACCCGGGCCACGCCGAGGACCGGTTCTGGGTGCTGAGCCGCGACGCGTCGATCCGGGTGCCCTACGGGAGCTTCCGGCACGCGCTGCGCACCGCTGAGGCCACCGATCTCGAGCCGGACGTGCTGGACAACAAGTACTACGCCCGCGGCATCGGGCAGGTCGCCGAGCTGTCCGGCCGCGGCCCGGCGGAGAGCCTTCGACTGGTGGAGATCATCTCGTGAGCAGCTGAGCTGCGTGGTGGTGCCGGGCCGGACACCGTGTGTGCGATCGGCACGACCGGACCACCTCGGTCGGCCGCCGTGGGTCAGCTGTTCCAGGCGTCGGTGATCGGCGTCGCCTGCTCCGCCGCGCCGGCGTGCGGCAGGCCGTACATGTCCTCCACCGTGCGCAGCACCGAGAAGTGGTCGATGCGCTCGTCGTAGTCCCCGGCCTTGACCGGCTGACCGTTGATGATGGTGGCGATCTGGTTGTCTCCGAACGAGTCGTCCTCGTCGAACGTGGTGATCAGGACGCTGTTGTGGGAGGCGGCCCACTGCACGTAGCCGTCCAGGTTGTTCTTCAGCCAGGTGTCTCCGGTGTCGATCGAGCAGTCGTGCATGTCGTTGCACAGGTTCGGGATCACCCAGGACACCGTGGGCAGCGTCGAGTAGTCGGTGGGGAACGCGCTGAAGGGCTGGCTGTCCTCGGCGGGGACGTTGCTGAAGTTCACCCACGGCGCGTGCTTGCGGGCGTAGTCGCCGGAGGTGCACGCGGTCGAGCCGGGCGCGGGGAGGTCCTCGGCGTAGCCGGTGAAGCTCAGCCCGGCCGCGAGCAGCTGGGCTCCTTCGTTGTCGGCGTCGAACGTGTGCGGGCAGGAGTCGCTGGTCACGCCCTGGTTGCTGCCCGAGAACAGGTCGAGGTAGTTCGGCTGGCTCGGGTGCTCGATGGCGAAGGCGTTGGTGAAGTTGGCGCCGGTGTCCGCGAGCTGGTTGAAGTACGGCGCGTCCGGGTTGCCGATGATCGATCCCTCGGAGGTGTTCTCGAACAACACGATCACGACGTGGTCCGGCCTCGGTACCGCGGCCGCGGCGGAGGCCTGCGCCGCCAGCACACCCGGAACGAACACCGCCGCCGCGGCGACCGCACCGAACAATGCCGTGACCATGCGGCGAGAACGTGTTGCCATAGCTGCGCACCTCGATCAGTCGGAGATCCGGACACCCATTAACGCCACCGCACCCGCGGTCCGGTCAACCATCGATCGTCGGGTTATGCGGGCGTTGGAGGTGCTGGGCCACAACGGTTTCCGGCGAACCGGACAACACCGGCGTCGCGCGGCCCGACACAGACAGACCGTGTCGACGGGACCAAGGTCCCGGAAACACGGGAACGTCGGCGCTGCTGTTCTCGCCGCCGCGCGGCGAGACTGAGACGTGGGTCGGGTGCTTGCGGAAGGGAGGGTGCCATGCGCGCCAGGGATGTCATGAGCCGGCCAGTGATCAGCGTCGACACGGCCACCACTGTCCGGGAAGCCACCACGGTCCTGACCGAGCACGGGTTCGCCGCGGTGCCGGTGGTCGACGAGCGCGATCACGTGGTGGGCATCTTCAGCGAGTCCGACGCGTTGCGAGCCGACACCGCCGGCGACCGGCGTCTTCCGGTGACGTCGGCGATGACGGCGCCGGTCGAGGTGGTCGCACCGACCGCCGAGGTCGAGACGGTCGCCGAACGCATGCTCGCGCTGCGGCTGCGCTGTGTTCCGGTCGTCGAGGACGGCTTGCTGGTCGGGGTGGTGTCGCGGCGGGATCTGCTGCGCGCGCTGGTCCGCGACGACGACGTGATCAAGGCGAACCTGTGCCGGTTGCTCGACGACTACGCAGGCAGCCGTCGTCATTGGACGGTCGCGGTCACCGGGGGCGAAGTTCTCGTCAGCGGCGAGTTCGCCGACCACGCCGAGCGTTCGGTCGTCGCCGCGCTCGCGCGGACGGTCGCCGGTGTGTCCGCCGTCGAACTCGTCCCGGCACCCCTCTCGATCGGCTGGGACGACTGACATCGCGTGACCGCTCGCCGCGCGTGCGTGGTCCGGTCGCCGGGCGTTAGGCTCACCGCGTGTCTGATGCGCGGCGGCTGCTGTGGGCGAAGGACCTGATCGACCGGTCGTTCGCCGAGCCGCTCGACGTCACGTCGCTGGCCCGGCGGGTGGCGCTGTCCCCGGACTTCTTCGGCCGCGCGTTCAAGCGGGCGTTCGGGGAGACGCCGTACCAGTACCTGATGACCCGGCGGATCGAGCGGGCGGCCGCGCTGCTGCGGGGCTCCGACCTGGCGGTCACCGAGGTGTGCCTCGCGGTCGGGTTCACCAGCCTCGGCTCGTTCAGCGCCCGGTTCCGCGAGCTGACCGGCGAGAGCCCGACCGGCTACCGGCGTGCGGCACGCAACTCCGGCGAGGCCGACACCGCCGCCCGCATCCCGAGCTGCGTGCTGCGCCGGCACACCAGGCCGACGCGCAACGAGTCGGTTTTGGAGAAGCACGGCAGAGCCGCGGGCTAATATCCTCGCCGCATGATCGACGCCGTTTCGCACATCGGGATCTTCGTGCTCGACCAGGACGAGGCCCTGGACTTCTATGTCGGCAAGCTGGGCTTCGAGGTGCACACCGACGCGAGGATGGGTGACTACCGCTGGCTCACCGTGACTCCGCCCGGCCAGCCGGAGCTGCAGGTGATGCTCGCCGTGCCGGGCCCGCCCGCGGTCGATGCCGACACCGCCGAGCGGATCAAGTCTCTCGTGACGCGCGGCCACATGGGTGCCGGCATCCTTTCCACAAAGGACTGCCGGCGCACCTACGAGGAACTCGTCGCACGCGGGGTCGAGTTCACCGAGAAGCCCACCGATCGGTTCTACGGCGTGGACGCCGCCTTCCGCGACAACTCGGGCAACCTGTGGCGCATCACCGAACCCGTGGAGAACCCGCCCCGCGAGTTCCCGCCCTCCTGATCCCGCATCGGCCTGCCGATGACGCCGCGGCGCCGCCTGTGGGCGGCGTAGCGCGAGCGACTTGCGAGTGCGGCGGTGGACGAGTCACCCCCGCGTCTGCGTCGATCTCCACCGTTCGCCGAGAGGTTCCCGCGCCGTCGTGCGCATCCAGCCGGTTCGCGGCGTCCCGGCCGGCCATCGAAGGCGGGAAAGCGCGTCGTGTCCAGTACATCAGCGTCAAACGTCATCACAATGACGGCTGAATGGCGACGTCAGGACATTCCTGATCCAGTTGTCCCGGCTGTACGGGCGACTATATAGCTGGACGACAGTTGCGCACCGCTGGCCGCCTCATCCGGGCCGTTCAACGCACAGTTTGATATCCGCTTCTCTTGATGTTGATACATCCCCGGACGGCATGACATAGTCACGCTGTGTGCATGCACGTGCATGTGCACAGGACGTCGCAGACGCGGCGGTGCGGTCCGTCGCTGGTTCGACGGTCGTGTCTGGGGGCGTGAACGCGTGCCTCGTGAGCCGGGATGGGCTGCGGGTACGTGGGAGATCACTGGTGGGAGAACGGTCATCGGGATCGCCACGTACCGGTCGGTGCGCGGGCGTGACGTGCAGCTCGCATGCGTTGAGCCAACGCTTGTCCGCGGGGCTGGTACGGACTTCTCGACTGTGATGACAACTGGGGAATTGAGCTGAAGAATGAGGTGGGTCGGTGTCTGTTGGGGAGGCCAACCGAGCTGATACTTCGTTTCACGTGCCTGGGCTTTCCGTGGCGGATCCTGGGCCGTTCGACATTCCACCGGCGGTGCACCGCACGATTCTCGTCGTGGACGTGTCGGCGTTCGGCGATCGGCGGCGGACAAACTCGGACCAGGTCACTGTTCGCCGTGGACTGTATGGGGCTCTCCAGGCGGCGTTCCGGGAAGCCGGCGTCCCGTGGGACGACTGTCACCGGGAGGATCGCGGTGACGGCGTACTCGTGGTCATTCCGTCCACGGTGGCGAAGAGCCTTCTTGTCGAGGCGTTGCCGGTTCGGCTTGCCGGCGCGCTCCACACTCACAACGCCGGGCGACCGGCGAACGAGCGCATCCGATTGCGGCTCGCTCTGAACGCTGGTGAGATCCACCACGACGAGCACGGGGTTGCCGGCCGGTCGGTGAACCTGACGTTCCGGTTGCTCGACGCCGTGGAGTTCAAACAGGCGCATGCGCGGTCGACCGGTCCGCTCTCGGTCATCACCTCCGAGTGGTTCTTCGACGAGGTCGTATGGCACAGCGCGAAGGCCGAGCGCGACTCGTACCGTCGGATCCACGTCGTCGCCAAAGAGACCGACACGGCGGCGTGGGTCCGGCTGGTGGACGTCGAACCCGGCGTCTCGACCAGGCCCGTGATTCCCGCCGGCTTGCCGGTCCTGCACCAACTTCCACCGAGCACCAGGCACTTTGTCGGGCGGGACGCAGAACTAGCCTGTTTGGCCCGAATCATCGACGTGCATGCGCCGGCACCTCCGATCGTCGTGACCATCCACGGCATGGCCGGCATCGGCAAGACCGCGCTCGCGCTGGCATGGGCACACCGGGTGCGTGATCGATTTCCGGACGGGCAACTACACGTCAATCTCCGGGGATTCGACGAGCACGAGCCGATGGACGCAGATCAAGCGCTGCACGGATTCCTGCAGGCGCTCGGCGTGGCCGCACAGGCAATTCCGGCCGATGTGGATGCGAAGGCGGCGCTCTACCGCGGCCTGCTCGCGGAGCGGCGCATGCTGATCGTGCTGGACAACGCGCGCTGCAGCGAGCATGTACGTCCCCTGCTGCCCGGCAACTCGTCGTGCGTCGTGGTGATCACCAGCCGCAATCGGATGGACAGCCTGCTGGTTCGCGACGGCGCCCATCACATCGCACTTGACGTCCTGTCCGACGCCGAGGCCTTTGCCTTGCTCGCCGAACGGATCGGTCGCGCGCGTCTGGATGTCGAACCGGACGCTGCCGCCGAACTCATCGAGCTGTGTGTCCATCTGCCGATGGCGCTGAGCGTGGCCGCTGCCCGCGCCGCGAGCCAGCCGGCATTGTCGCTCGCGGGCCTGGTCAAGGAGCTGCGCTACGAGCATCGCCGGCTGGACGTGCTGGACCTCGGGGACATGGACCTGAGCCCACGTGCGGTGTTTTCCTGGTCCTACGCCGTGCTTGGTACCGACGCGGCCCGACTGTTTCGCCTTCTGGGCATCCACCCGGGTGCCGACATCTATCCGGCCGCCTGCCGGGCCCTCACCGGCGACGGGGAAACGGCCGCGCTGCGCGAGCTGACCGGCGCACACCTCGTCACGGAGTACGTCCCCGGTCGATTCCGCTTGCATGACCTGTTGCGGGCGTACGCGGTCGAGCTGGCCGGCGCTGACCCGGAGCGACACGCCGCGGCGACCCGCCTCGTCGAGCACTACCTCAGCACGGCGCTCTTGGCCGACCAGCTCATCCAGCCGCACCGCTATGATCGCGGCGATCTGGGCCCGGTAGCCCGGTCAGCCACCCCGACTGTCGAAGGCTACGACGGCGCATTCGCCTGGTTCACCGCCGAGCACCTTACGCTGGACGCGCTGGTCGGATTCGCCGCCGACCGCGGGCTTGCGGATCGCGCCTGGCGGCTCGCATGGGCCTCCACGACCTTTCTGCGTCGCACTGGACGGTGGTCCGAGCGCGTCGCGATACTGCGGACCGCGCTGACGACGGTACGGATATACGGAGATTGTGTCGGTGAGGCGTTGACCTCCCGCTGCCTGGCAACCGCTCTCGCGAGGCTCGGCCAGTTCGATGAGGCGCTCGAACTCCTCGACCGATCGGCTGAGATCTACCGGACACTCCACAACATTCGCGGGGCGTTCAAGAACCACCTCGCATACAGCAGGGTGTACGACGCTCGCGGCAACCATCACAACGCGTTCAACCACGCCCGCGCGGCATGGGAACTGATCCGCAGTGCCGCGGACGACCAGCTCGGCCACGCGGACGCCCTGAACGCAATGGGCCGCCAGCTATACCTGCTGGCACGCCACAACGATGCACAGCCGCTGTGTGCTCGCGCGCTGCACTTCTACACCGAAATCGGTCATCCGGAAGGCGAGGCAGACGTCCTGCTCAATCTCGGTGACATCGAGCGCGCTCTGGGACGCCACGCGAGCGCCGCGAGCTACTACCAAAGATCCCTCAACATAGACCGTCGCCTAGGCGACCGGTACTGGGAAGCCGTGTCACTGGAACGTCTCGCATACGCCTTGAAATACACCGGTCCGGCACAAGCCACCGCGGCGCTGAGAATTGCTCTGCACATCTACCACGAGATCGGCCACCCGGACGCGAACCGTGTACACGCGATCCTTCAGTCCGCATCACGTTGATGTGCTGGGTGCGGGATCTTCGAAGCGGCGAAACCTCGTCCGGTTCGAGTGGTGGTCGGCAGTGCGGGCCGCCCTCACGGGGCCAGGCCGCGTTCCCGGGGATGCGCGCCCCGGAACCGCGGCTGTCGGGTACGACCACTCCTATCCGGCGAGCGAGACGTCATCGGCCTCGGCACGTCCTCGCCGGGGTCGGCCGGCGGCTCGTCGGGATACGGGGGTTCGGTGCTGAAGTCGACATAAAACGGCGGTCGCGCCCTGGCCGGCTACTCGCCGGCTGGTCCGGTCACTACAGCGGAAGTCGCCGGCGACCCTCTCGATGGGACGCCCCAGCAGGCTGCTTCGTCCCATCAGGCAACGCCAGGGATCAGACAGTCCCGACCGGCAGGGTTGAGCCCCGTACCACCAGTTCGGTGGCGAGCTCGACGTGGTGGGACGCGACCTTCTCGCCGGCCGCCAGGCGCAGGGCGGTGCGCAGGGCGACGCCGCCCATCTCCCGCAGCGGCTGCCGCACGGTGGTCAGCGGCGGCGAGGCCATCCGGGCGAGAAGTGTGTCGTCGAAGCCGACCACGCTCAGGTCCTCCGGGACGCGCAGACCCCGGGTGCGGGCGGTCTCGATGACACCCAGAGCGATCTCGTCATTGCCCGTGAACACCGCCGTTGGGGGCTCCGCGAGGTCCAGCAGCGCCGCGGCGCCGAGCTGGCCGGTCTCGAAGGTGAACTCGCCGTGCCGGACATACGTGCGGGGTACCGGCGCCTTTTCCGCCTCCATGGCGGCCCGGTACCCGTGCATGCGTGCCTGGTTGCTGGCGGCGATCGCCGGTCCGCCGAGGTAGGCGACGCGGTGGTGGCCGAGGGAGAGCAGGTGCTGGGTCGCGGCCAGGCCGCCGGCGAAGTTGGTCGCCCCGACACTGTTGACATCGCTGTGCGGCACGTGCAGCGGGTCGAGAACGACGAGCGGGAGGCCCGCCTGGGCCAAGGCGTCCAGGTGCGCGGCGGTGTGCACGGTGGTGACCGCGATGAGAGCGCGGCGGCCCGCGGCGACCAGGTCCCTGGCCCAGTGTGGGCTCTGGCCCGGCTTGCTGATCACCACCGAGACCCCCTCCTCGGTGGCCGCGTCGACGATGCCGTCCAGGGCTTCGGCCGTGTACGACTTGAAGACACCCGCGAACTGCACCTCGATGGTCGGGCGCGCCGTGGTCCCGGCGCGGCGGAGGACGGGTGCGACGTAGCCGTGCTGATGCAGCAGGTCCTGCACCCGGGAGCGGGTCTGCGGCGCGACGTCGCTGCGGCCGTTGACCACTTTGGACACCGTAGCCACGGAGACCCCCGCGATGCGCGCGACGGCCGCCAGGGTCGTGCGTCTAGTGTTCGTCGGCATCGGTCTCACCAGCCTGCAGGTCCACCGGCGTGGTGAGTTGCCGGTCATGGCCCACCACCCGGGTGGCGCCGGTCAACCGTACGGTGGCCCGGCACGGGAGGTCGGTCGCCGAGGTGCCGGCGAGCACCTCGACCTCTCCGGGCTCGACGATGCGGCGCAGCTCCCGGCCGGTGAACGCGGACCGGTCGGCGTGCACGTGGAACCTGACTCGTGCGCTCGCGCCGGGCTCGAGCCGGACCGCGGCGAAACCGGCCAACTGCCGGACCGGCCGGGTCACCTGGGCGACGACGTCGCGCAGGTACAGCTGGACGACCTCGTGGCCGGCCCGGGCGCCGGTGTTGCGAACCCGCACCGACACGGCCAGCTCGCCGTCGGTGGGCAGCTCGGTCGCGCTCACGCGCAGGTCGTCCACCTCGAACGTGGTGTACGACCGGCCGTACCCGAAGGGGAACAGCGGCGTCGGGTCGACGCTGCTGATGCCGTCGGTGTTCGCGCCGAGTGGTGGCTGCAGGTACGTGCCCGGCTGGCCGCCCGGCCGGCGGGGCACCTGCACCGGCAGCTTGCCCGCGGGTTGGACCCGGCCGGACAGCACGCCGGCGATCGCGGCCGCGCCTTCCTGGCCGGGCATGAACGCCTGCACCAGGCCGGCGGCGCGTGGGTGCACGTCGCCCAGCGCGTACGGGCGGCCGGAGACCACCACCACGACCACGGGTGTCCCGGTGGCGAACAGCTCGGCGAGCAGGTCGGCCTGCACGCCCGGCAACCGCAGATCCTCGGTGTCGCAACCTTCGCCGGAGGTGCCGTTGCCGAACAGGCCCGCACGGTCGCCCACCACGGCGACACACAGGTCCGCCCCGCGGGCCGCGGCCGCCGCCGCGGCGAAGCCGGACCGGTCCTCGTCGCGCACGTCGCACCCCGGCTCGTGGACCAGCTCGGTGTCCGGCAGCTCGGCACGCAGGGCGTCGACCACGGTCGGCACGGTCACGCCGAGGGCCATGCCGGGATGGCGGGGCAGGACGTGGTTGGGAAAGGCATAACAGCCCATGAGGGTGCGCGAGTCGGCGGCGCACGGCCCGACCACCGCGACCCGGCCCGGTGCGGCACGCCCGTCATCGACCAGCGGCAGCGCGCTGCCCGCGTCGAGCAGCACGATGGACCGCTCTGCCAGCTCAGCCGCGAGCGCCCGGTTGGCCGGTGAGTCGAGGTCGACGTCGGCCGCGGTGGCGACCGACGACTCCGGTGTCCAGTCGGGGTCGAGCAGTCCGAGCTCGACCTTCTGCGCCAGCAGCCGGTGCACCGAGCGGTCCACTATGGACTCACAAAGCTCGCCGTCGCGGATCCGCGACATGAGGTGTTGACCGAAGGCAAGCGTGTTGGGCAGCTCCACGTCGATGCCGGCGGCCAGTGCGGCCACGCCGGCCTGGTCGGTGTCCGCGACCACCCGGTGCATCGTGGCGAGGAACGCGACGGCCCAGTAGTCGGAGACCACCGTGCCGGTGAACCCCCAGTCGTCGCGCAGCAGGTCGTTCAGCAGCCACGAGTCGACACCGGCCGGCACACCGTCCACATCGGAGTACGCGATCATCACCGAGCGGGCACCACCCACCTCGATCGCGGCCTCGAACGGCGGCAGGATGACGTCCATCAGCTCGCGACGACCGATCGGTGCGGGCGCGTGGTTCCGGGCGGCCCGCGACGCGGAGTACCCCGCGAAGTGCTTGAGCGTGGCGATGACCCCCGCGCCTTCCAGGCCGTGGACGTAGGCGGCGCCGAGCATCGCGACCAGGAAGGGGTCCTCGCCCATGGTCTCTTCGACCCGGCCCCACCGGTAGTCCCGGACCACGTCGAGGACCGGGGCGAGGCCCTGGTGCACGCCGAGCGCCCGCATGTCGCGTCCGATCGCCGCGGCCATCCGCCGCACCAGATCCGGGTCGAACGTCGCGGCCCAGGCGATTGCCGCGGGATATACCGTGGCGCCGTAGGTGGTGAACCCGGTCAGGCACTCCTCGTGGACCAGCGCGGGGATGCCGAGTCGGGAGTTACGCAGAACGGTGTGTTGGGAGGCGACCAGTTCCGCGGCACCCTCCGCCACGGTCGCCGGCCGGCTGCCGTACACCCGGGTCAGGTGGCCCAGCCCGTGCCGGCTGGCCTCCGCCAGTGGCACGCTCCCGGCTTTCGCGAACACGTCCGGCAGCGGCGCCACCCGAGAGCCCTCGGCCTGCTCGGCCATGTCGTTGCCGACCCAGCAGCTGCCGAGCTGCCCGACCTTCTCCGCCAGCGTCATCTCGGCCAGGAGGGCATCGACCCGGTCCGACACGGGCAGCGTCGTGTCCTGCCAGCGCGGCACGACACGGCCCACCGGCCGATCGGCCGTCGTCATCGCGTCCTCCTCCGTTTCGAGACATCATTTTCGAAAGGTTTCGGAATCTGCGGCAAGCGTACGTAGGTTGCGATCTTACAGCAACATACTTCGCTGACCTTGACATCTTCGGATGCGAATCCTAACCTTCGTCCCACCTACGCCTTTCGAAAGTTTTCGAAGCCGGCTCGGGGGAAGCCGACGACTCTCGAGAACGGAGAACTCAACGTGGAAACTCCAATCTCTCGTCGTACCGTCCTCGGTCTCGCGGCCAGCGTGCCGCTCTCGATGGCACTCGCGGCCTGTGGCACGTCCGGCCCTGGCGGCGGCGGCGGTGGCCGCGGCGCCACGTACTGGTTCCTGAACGGGCAGCCTCAGGAAGGCGTCCGGACCGGTGCCGTGGACCGGTTCAACAAGGCCAATCCCGACGAGAAGATCGTCGCGACCACCTACCAGAACGACGCATACAAGACGAAGATCAAGACCGCGATCGGCGCCGGGCAGGCACCCACGATCATCTGGGGCTGGGGCGGCGGGACGCTGCGCACCTACGTCGAGGCCGACCAGGTCGAGGACCTCACTTCGTGGTTCGACCAGAACTCGAAGGTCAAGGACCGGCTGTTCCCGTCCTCGTTCGGCGCGGCGACCATCGACGGCAAGATCTACGCGATGCCGTGCGAGACGGTGCAGCCGATCGTCCTGTACTACAACAAGAAGATCTTCGACGACGTCGGCGTGCAGCCGCCGCAGTCGTGGGACGACATCATGGCCCTCGTGCCCAAGTTCAACGCGAAGAACATCGCGCCGTTCTCCCTCGGCGGCCAGTCGCGGTGGACGAACATGATGTGGCTCGAGTTCCTGTTCGACCGCATGGGCGGACCGGACGTGTTCCAGGCCGTGTTCGACGGCGAGAAGGACGCGTGGTCCAACCCGATCGCCATCGACGCGCTGACCAAGGTGCAGGAGCTGGTCAAGGCCGACGGGTTCATCAAGGGTTTCTCGTCGATCACCGCCGACTCCAACGCCGACCAGGCCCTGCTCTACACCGGCAAGGCCGCGATGATGCTGCACGGCTCCTGGTCCTACGGCATCCAGCAGTCCGACGGCGGCGACTTCGTCTCCAGTGGCGGGCTCGGGTTCATGAACTTCCCGCCGGTCGAGGGCGGCAAGGGCGACCCGAGCGACACCGTCGGCAACCCCGCGCAGTACCTGTCCATCTCGTCGAAGGCCACCGCCGCGGAGAAGGACACCGCCAAGAAGTTCTTCACCGAAGGTGTCCTCGACGACGAGGAGATCAAGCAGTGGATCGGCACCGGCGGGGTGCCGGTCGTCAAGGGCACGCAGGACCTGCTGGCCAAGGACAAGAACGCCGACTTCCTCATGTTCACCTACGACATCGCCAGCAAGGCGAAGGTCTTCGCCCAGTCCTGGGACCAGGCGATGAGCCCGACGGCCGCCGAGACGCTGCTGGACAACATCGTCAAGCTGTTCCAGCTGTCCATCTCGCCGCAGCAGTTCGCCGACAACATGAATGCGATCATCGGCCAGTGAGCAGTGGGCGGAAAACCGACCCGTCGCAGACCGCCACCTCAGGGGAACGTGACGCGAGCCGGCCACGAGTTCGTGACCAGACAGCACGTTCCCCAGCCAGGACGACCAGCAGCTTCAATACCGGGGAGGCGGTACTGCTGGCCGCGCCGGCACTGGTGTGCTTCGTCGGCTTCGCGGTCGTGCCGGTCGTCGGCGTGCTCGCGCTGAGCTTCACGACGTGGGACGGGCTCGGTGAGATCCACCCGTCCGGGCTCACCAGCTGGCGCGCCGTGCTGGCCGACCCCGGGCTGCCGCACGCCGTCTGGGTGACGTTCCTGGTGATCGTCGCGTCCTGGGCCGTGCAGACGCCGTTGAGCATCCTGCTCGGCACGTTCCTGGCGGGCCACCAGCGCTACCGCGGGGTGCTGGCTGTCGCGTACTTCATCCCCCTGCTGCTCAGCTCCGCGGCGATCGCGATCGCGTACAAGGCGTTGCTGGACCCGAACTTCGGGCTCGGTGCGGGGCTCGGCATCGACTTCCTCAGCCAGGACTGGCTGGGCAGGCCGGGACTCGCGTTCGGTCTCGTCGTGTTCGTCGTCTCCTGGCAGTTCATCCCGTTCCACTCCCTGATCTACCAGGGTGGCGTCCGCCAGATCCCGCGGTCGATGTACGAGGCCGCGCAGCTGGACGGCGCCGGGCGGGTCCGCCAGTTCTTCAGCATCACGTTGCCGCAGCTGAAGTACACGATCATCACGTCGTCGACGCTCATGGTGGTCGGGTCGCTGGTCTTCTTCGACCTGATCTTCGTGCTGACCGAGGGCGGTCCGGGTGACGCCACCCGGGTGCTCGCGCTGGACATGTACAAGCGCGGTTTCCAGGCCAACCTGATGGGACCCGCGAGCGTCATCGCGGTCATCCTCGTCCTGGTCGGCCTTCTCCTCGCGTTGCTGCTGCGCCGGCTCGGTGGCCGCGAGCCCGGCGAGAGCCAGCTCGAGGGCGCCTGAGGTGAGCGCCACGCTGACCAGGCCACGACGGCAAGCAGCCGGCTCGCGCGAGCGGCAGCAGCGTGCCGGTGCGGCTCACCGGCCCAACTGGCTCGGTGGACTGGCCGGCTGGCTGTGGCTCGCCATCGTCGTCATACCCATCTACTGGGTGCTCATCACCAGCTTCAAGGCCCAGAGCAGCTACTACTCGAGCAACCCGATGGTCCCGCCCGCCGACCCCACGCTGGACAACTACCGGCTGGTCATCGAGTCGGACTTCATCGGTTACTTCGTCAACAGCGTGGTGGTCACCGTGGGC
>NZ_DATBKY010000219.1:0-4129 GCF_036555685.1 Actinophytocola sp.
GACGACGCACGCCTTCCACTCGCGGATGCTCGAGCCGGTCCGGGACGAGCTGACGGAGTGGGTGCGGGCCAACGTCACGCTGAACGCCCCGCAGATCCCGTACATCTCCAACGTCACGGGCACGAGGATCACCACCGAGCAAGCGACGAACCCGGCGAACTGGGCGCGGCACATGTGCCAGACCGTCCAGTTCGCCACCGCGATCGACACGCTGCTGGCCGACGAGGAGCTGGCGGTCGTCGAGATCGGGCCCGGCCAGTCGCTCGGCGCGCTCATCCGCGGCGCCGGCTGCCCGCCGCCGCGCTGGCCGCTGATCCTGTCGACCCTGCCGGGCGGCAGCGACACCCGTCCGGACGACGCGGCGCTGACCGACTGCCTGGCGCGGCTGTGGCTGTGCGGCGTCCAGCTCGACTGGACCACCTACCACCACCGCCATGAGGGCGCCGACGCCGAGGTGACCGTCGACCCGGCCGTCGTGCCGAACCGGATCCCGCTGCCCACCTACTCGTTCCAGCGGCAGCGCTACTGGATCGAGGCCTCGGGCCGGCCCGCGCCGGCGCCCTCCGGCCTGGAATGCACCGTCGGCACCAGCCCGAACAAGGTGCACGTCGAGGTCATGCGTCCGGACTGGACGGACGAGCCGGTCACCGGCGACGCCGCCGTCGAGCGGTGTGTCGTTTTCGCCGACGCGGGCGGCGTGGGCGACGCGCTCGCCGAGACGCTGCGCGCGGCCGGCGCCGAGGTCGAGGTCGTGCCCGGCGCGCTGGGCTTCAGCCGCGCCGAGCACGCCGAGGTCGTCGGGCGGCTCGCCACCGACGGGCTCACCACCGTGGTGGACCTGCGCCTGCTCGACCACGCCGAGTCCGCCGACACGGACGGCACTGCGGACGGGCGCGCCGTCGTGCCGCCGGTGGCCGCGCTGCTCGACGCGTGGGGCAGCGACGGCAGCGGCAACGCCCGCGTCGTGCTGGTCACCCGCGGCGGGCACCAGGTGGCCGGTGGCGCGCCGCCGGTGACCGGGCACAACGCCGCCGCCGTGCTGCAGGTCGTCGCGAACCTCGAGTACCTGAACCTCGATTGCTCCACGGTGGACCTGGACCCGGCCGCCGACCCGGCGGCCGCCGCCGAGGTGCTCGCCGCCGAGATCCGGCGGCCGGATGACGTCAGCGACGTGCTGGTCGCCTACCGCGGCCGCACCCGCTACGTCCGCGGGTTCACCCCGGCCGAGCTGCCGGAGGAGCCGGCCTTCGCGATCCGCGAGGGCGGCACCTACCTGATCACCGGCGGGCTCGGCGACGTCGGCCTGATCCTGGCCGAGCACATCGCCAAGGCCGGCGCCGGCCGGCTCGTGCTCACCAGCCGGGGCGGCGTGCCGGCCGGGCCGGGCGACCGGCGCCGCGACGGCGTCGAGAAGCTGCGCGAGCTGGGCGTCGAGGTGATCACCCCAGCGGTGAACGCGACCGATCTGGACGGCATGCGGCAGGTCGTCGCCGACGTGCTCGCGGGTGGGCGGCTGGACGGCGTCGTGCACGCCGCCGCGGTCACCGACCCGGACACGTTCCGCGCCCTGCGCGACGTGGACGACGAGGCGATCGAGCTGCACTTCGGGGCGAAGGTCGTCGGCGCCCGGGTGGTCGAGACCGTGCTGTCGGAGCTGCCCGACGAGCTGGCACCGGAGTTCTGCCTGCTGCTGTCGTCGACCTCGTCGATCCTGGGCGGCATCACGTTCGCCGCGTACGCGGCGTCCAACGCGGCGCTGACCACGGTCGGCTACCGCAACCACGCCCGCTACCTCGCCGGCGAGACCCGGACCTGCTGGATCTCGTCCAGCTGGGACACGTGGACGATCACCCTGGAGCACGTCGAGGTCGGCGCGGCCATGGTGAAGCACTCGATGACCGCCGAGGAGGCGCTGGCCGCGTTCGACCAGCTGCTGGCCGGCCCCGGCCCGTGGCTGGTGGTCGCGGCGGGCGGCCTGGACGAGCGGCTGCCGCGCGCCGTCTCGGTGTCCGATGTGGTCACGACGGGGGAGAAGTTCCCGCGGCCGGACCTGCCGCAGCCGTACAGCCCGGCGGCCACCCAGACCGAGCGGTCGCTGGCCGAGCTGTGGTCGCACCTGCTCGGCGTCGAGCCGGTCGGCATCAAGGACCCGTTCTTCGACCTCGGCGGCAACTCGCTGCTGGCGCTGCAGATGCTGGCGCTGGTCAAGAAGCGGTTCGGCGTCGCGGTGCCCGCGGTCGCGTTGTTCGAGGCGCCGACCGTGCAGAAGCTCGCCGCGATCCTCGACGGCGAGGGCGCGACCGACACCGGGATGACCACAGCTGCCACCACGGTGGTGGCCCGGCCGGAGCGCACCGAGGCCGACGTCGACGAGACGCTGATCGCGGTCGTCGGCATGGCGGGCCGGTTCCCCGGTGCGTCCGATGTGGACACGTTCTGGTCGAACCTGCGCGACGGCGTCGAGTCGATCAGCTTCTTCAGCGAGGAGGAGCTGCTGGCCGCCGGCGTGTCGAAGGAGGAGCTGAGCGGCCCGACCTACGTGCCGGCCCGGCCGGTGCTGGCGGAGGTCGGCGGGTTCGACGCGGCGTTCTTCGGGCTCAGCCCACGGATGGCGGCGCTGACCGACCCCCAGCAGCGCATGTTCCTCGAGGTGTGCTGGGAGGCGCTGGAGCAGGCCGGCTACGTCGTGCCCGAGGGCCGCGGCCGCGTGGGCGTGTTCGGCGGCGCCAACATCAGCACGTACCTGCTGCGCAACCCCGAGGTGCTGACGAACGCGGACTACAGCACCTACGAGGTGATCATGGGCAACGACAAGGACGCCCTGACCACGACGGTGTCCTACCTGCTCGACCTGTACGGGCCGAGCGTGGCGGTGCAGACGTTCTGCTCGACCTCGCTCGTGGCCACGCACATGGCCGTGCAGAGCCTGCGGGCGGGCGAGTGCGAGATGGCGCTGGCCGGCGGCGTGTCGATCAACGTGCCGGACAAGATCGGCCACACGTACGAGCCGGGTGGCATGGCCTCCCCGGACGGCCACGTGCGGACGTTCGACGCCGAAGCGCGGGGCAGCATGTTCGGCGACGGCGCGGCCGTGGTCGTGCTCAAGCGGCTGTCGGACGCGCTGCGCGACGGCGACCACGTGTGGTCGGTGATCCGCGGTTCGGCGATGAACAACGACGGCGCGCTGAAGGTCGGCTACACCGCGCCGAGCGTGGTCGGTCAGTCCCGGGTGGTCGTCGACGCGCTCGCCGACGCGGGCGTCACGGGTGACGACATCTCCTACGTCGAGTGCCACGGCACCGCGACCGAGCTCGGCGACCCGATCGAGGTCGCGGCGCTCACCCGCGCCTTCGGCGACACCGCGGACAAGCAGTTCTGCCCGCTGGGCTCGGTGAAGACGAACGTCGGTCACCTGGACCGCGCGGCAGGTGTCACGGGTCTGATCAAGACCTCGCTGTCGCTCGCGAACAAGGCGATCCCGCCGACGCTGCACTTCACCACGCCCAATCCGAAGATCGACTTCGAGAACAGCCCGTTCTACGTGAACACCGAGCTGTCGCCGTGGCAGACGCGGGACGGCAAGCCGCCGCGGGCGGGCGTCAGCTCGCTCGGCATGGGCGGCACCAACGTGCACGTCGTGCTGGAGCAGGCCCCGGAGCGGATCAAGGCGATCCCGGCCGACCCGGACGCCTGCCGCCGCTACCAGGTGCTGCCGGTCTCGGCCCGCAACGCCACCGCGGTCGGCGCGGCGTGCGAGCGCATCGGCGGGTACCTGCGGTCCACTCCGGACACGCGGCTGCTGGACCTGGCCTACACGCTGCAGGTCGGGCGCCGGACGTTCGAGCACCGGCGGGTCGTCGTCGCCGACGGCGTCGAGGCGGCCACCGCGGCGCTGACCGGCGAGTCGCCGGCGAGCGTGCTGGGCCGGGTCGACACCACGGACGGCCGCCAGGTCGCGTTCCTGTTCTCCGGTGTCGGTGAGCAGTATCCGGGTCTGGTGCGGGAGCTGTACCGGCGGGAGCCGGTGTTCGCCGGGGTGCTGGACGAGTGCCTGGGTGTGCTGGCCGGTTTGGTGTCCGATGTGGATCTGGCGGACCTGCTCGCGGGTGAGCGGGGTGGCGGGGCCGGT
>NZ_DATBKY010000220.1:0-9160 GCF_036555685.1 Actinophytocola sp.
AAACATTGTCGGCGATGTCGACCGCCTGGAACGTGCCGAAGGTGACACCGTCCGTGGACGAGGCGACCCGGACCTTCTTGGTCGCCGAGTCCACGGTCCACAGGTAGAAGGCCGCTCCCTGCTTGACCACCGACGGGGAGATGTAGAGCGGCTGCGCGCCGAGCGGCCAGTCGATCACCACGACCGGGGCCGTCCAGTGCTCGCCGTCGGCGGACTTGATCAGCTTCAGGTAGTTGTGGTCATAGTAGGGCTGGCTCTCGTGGCCGGTGCAGTGCGCGGCCCGGCGGGTGTCGAGGTAGTACATCCACAGCTCGCCCGTCGCGTCGTTGTAGAGCATGTCCGGGTCGTTGTTGTGGTCGCAGGGAGGCGCCGGGACCAGCGGGTTGACCGCGCCGGGCGGTACGGACCAGTTCAGGCCGTCGTCGCTCACGAGGATCGACGGGTTCTCGAACTGGTCGTGGCTACCTGGGTACGGGGTGTCGGACATCCAATACCGGAACCCGTGCCAGCCGGCGGGAAAGTGGACGACGTCCGGATGGGTGGCCTGGCCGGAGCCCTCGTAGGTCGGGATGGTCAACGGCGTCGGCGCGTTGGTCATCCGTTCGAACCCGTCGTAGAACGCGAACGTCTTGGCGCCGCTGCTGCCGTCGGCCGCGCTCGGGTTCCCGTAGTACAGGTAGATGGTCTTCGCCGCGGAGGCCGGCAAAGACGGCACCCGTACCACGAACCACGCCGTACGCGTCGTTGTGTTGTATGTGTCGGTCCAGTGGTGCAGCAACGTCGTACCGTCGCTGTCGGTGAATCGAATGTCCTTTCCAGACGAGTGCGCGAAGTCGAAGCTCGCGGCGCTCAGGCCGACCGTCACCTGCTGGTTCGTCCGCTCCTGCGCGACGGTGTTCGTGACGACGACCGGCCTGCGGTAGGTCCAGGCCGGGTCGAGCCAGCCAGCCCGCGTTCGGGCCGTCACCGTCACCGTCTCCGCTCCGGCGACAGCGGCCACCGGAGTCGGCGACAGCATCGGAGGTACCAGTAAGACGGATGCGAACGAGACTGCCGCGATCAGCCCCGCGAGGCGACGTGTGCGGCGCGAGCATCCGTTCATCGGCGCTCCATTGATCCCCGTGTGATGGCACGACGGACCGCGCCGGCAGCGCCCGCGCTGGCGTGTCCCCCAGTGAGTGGTCGTCTCGAGCCTGCCAGCTTTGGTTGGCTCCGGGATAGGTCCAAGCGGCCGATTCTCAACAGGCACAAGGCTTTCCGGAACGGAACCTTCGGCACTCATATCAGCGCGGGCCCCGGCCGGCGTGGGTACGGGAGGTAGTCATGGCCAGAATCGAAGGATCGACGATCATCGCGCGACGGCGGAGCGCCGGCACACCGCGATGAATGTGCACGTCGACGATTACGACAGGCCCGCGGTTGCTGGGCTCGACCACCACCACGGCGTCCGCCCAGATTCAAGGGACGATGACGTTCGAGCCGGTCGCGGGCGGAGTCCGGCTGCGTTGGTGCTGGAACGCGCGACCCAAGGGCATGTTGGGGCTTCTCAGCCCGCTCGTCGCCCGTGCCGGCGGCCTGCAGGAAGCGGAGATCTGGGCAGGCCTCAAACAACGCCTCGAGAGCGCACCGAAGGCACCGGGCCGACTGCGGCGGTGGGTTCGCCGGCGGCTCAGCGTGCGGCGCGCAAGCGGGGAAGGTCGACCTTGACGTTGCTCGTGCGCGTATTCGCGTGGCCGCACGCCCTGGGCCGCGCAGCGCAGCGGTCGGGATTCACCGGGGTAGCCGGCACGTGGCGGGCGATCAGCGCGCCGCCGGCAACGTGGTCGCGACCCGCTGACGGATCGCGTCGACCGCGTCCCAGTCAGCTGGCTCGAGCCGGGACAGCGCCGTGGGGAACACGTCGTCCTGCTCGTCGAGAATGTGTTCCCGCAACTGCCACAGCGCCGCCATGAGCCGGCCGGGCCAGTCGGGGTCGGAGGGCACGCCGTCGGCCGCCTCGCCGAGCACCTGTTCGATCCGCCGGTGCTCGCCGACCAGCCGGTCGCACTGACCGGAGAATTCGCCGGCCAGTACGGGGAACAAGCCCTCCTCCTCCACGGTGGTATGCGGTCCGAGCACGGCGGCGATCTGTGTCGCGAGCGTCGCCATCTCCGGAACGTCCCCCCGCTCGTGGGCGGCACGCACATGACTGACAAGGTTCGCCACGTGATCATGCTCCTGAGTCAGCAAGCTGATCGCGGGTAGCGCCTGGCATCCGCAGCAATCACACATCTGACCTCATCCTCCGTTCATCGACGGCGCTGTGATCGCCAGACGATCTTGTCCGCCTCCACGACCAGGAAGGCGGCCAGGGCCGCGCCGATCGCCCACAGGACGGCACCTGGGTCCATGGGTGCCGTGTGGAAAAGGGTGTTCATCGCCGGTGCGTAGGTGAACAACGCCTGGAGCGCGATCGTGACACCGATGCCGGCGAGCAGCATGGGGTTGCGGGCGCGGGTGGTGAACGCGCTCCGGCCGAGCGACCGGCAGTTGAACAGGTACGCGATCTGCACGCAGACGAACACGTTGACCGCCGTGGTTCGGGCCTGCGCCACCGAGCCTCCCGTGGCCACCTCCCAGTGGAACGCGGCGAACGCGGCGATCACGAGCAGGAGGGTGACCAGGCCTATCTGCCTCAACAGGATCGGTGTGAGGAGGGCCTGGCCCGGCGGGCGCGGCGGGCGCCGCATGATGCCGTGCTCCTTGGCCTCGAACGCCATCGTGAGGCCTAGGAAGACCGCCGTGGTCATGTTGATCCACAGGATCTGCAGCGGGACTATCGGCAGCGTGACGCCGAGCAGCACGGCCACCAGGATCACCATGCCCTCGCCGATGTTGGTCGGCACGGTCCACGCGATGAACCGGCGCAGGTTGTCGAACACGCCCCGGCCCTCCTCGACCGCGGCTTCGATGGTGGCGAAGTCGTCGTCGAGCAGCACCATGTCCGCGGCCTGTCGCGCGGCGTCTGTGCCGCCGGCACCCATGGCGACCCCGATGTCCGCCCGGCGCAGTGCCGGGGCGTCGTTTACTCCGTCCCCGGTCATCGCCACCACGTGACCGCGTGCTTGCAGTGCCCGCACCAGCCGGAGCTTCTGTTCCGGCGAGACCCTCGCGAAGACCTCCGTCCGGTCTGCCGTGCCGGCCAGGTTCGCATCGTCGAGCCGGGTCAGCTCGGCGCCGGTGAGCACCGCGGCCGGAGCGTGCGGATCGGCGACGCCCACCGACTCGGCGATCGCTCGCGCGGTGTCGGCATGGTCACCGGTGATCATCTTGACGCGCACGCCGGCCGTCCGGCATGCCGTGACGGCGCTCGCCGCCTCGGGGCGGGCCGGGTCGTGCATCGCCTGCAGCCCGAGCAACGTCGCGCCCCTTACCTGCCCGGCGACGGGGCCGGCGGCCGGCGTGAACCGCGCGAATGCGAGCACGCGCAACCCGCGCCGCGCGAGGTTCGCCTGCGCGCGTCGCACGGCGTCGCGGTCGACCGGTTGGATGGGCCCGCCGGCGCCGGTCTCCGTCACGCACCGGTCCAGCACCTCCTCCACCGCCCCCTTCACGTAACCGACCCGGCTGCCGTCCGCCCGCCGGTGCACGGTGGCCATGAGCCGCAGCGCGGGGTCGAAGGGCAATGCGTCGTCCCTCGGCAGTTCCCGGACGACGGCGCCGGGATCGAGTCCGGCCTGCTGGGCCGCGGCGACGAGCGCGGTCTCGGTCGGATCTCCTTCGGCGACCCACCGGCCGTCCTCGCGGCGCAGGGTCGCGTCGTTGCACGCGATTCCCGCGGTCAGGCATTCGAGGCCAGCCGTCTCCACTCGCGCCGGCGCGACGTCCCGGCCACCGGCGACAACGTCGGTCACGGTCATCCGGTTCTCGGTGAGGGTGCCGGTCTTGTCCGTACAGATCACCGTCGTGCTGCCGAGTGTCTCGACCGCCGGCAGGTGCCGCACGACGGCCCTGCGGCGGGCCATCCGTACGACGCCGATCGCCAGGACGATGGACACGGCGGCTGGCAGGCCCTCCGGTATGGCGCCGACCGCGAGTGCCACGACCGCGGTGAACGCGTCGGCGAGCGGCATCCCGCGGACCAGCGCGACCACGAACGTCAGCACCGCCACGCCGACGATGACGATGCTCAGCTGGGTGGCGAACCCGGCGAGCTTGCGGGTCAGCGGCGTCGGCACGGTCGCGGTGCCGGACACCAGGCGATGTATCGCCCCGAGCTCGGTGGCCGGTCCGGTGTGCACGACCATCGCGACCGCCGAGCCGCGCGTGACAACGGAGCCGGCGTGCGCCATGTTGACCCGGTCGGCGAGTGCGGTTCGCGCGGGCAGCGCGGCGGTCCCCTTCGGCACGGGCGCGGACTCACCGGTGAGCGTGGACTCGTCCACCTCGAAGGCCCGCACCTCGGCGAGCCGCACGTCCGCCGGCACCCGGTCCCCCGCGGCGAGCAGCACGGTGTCGCCCGGCACCAGCTCGGCCGCGGGCAGCCTGCGCGGCTGACCGTCGCGGATCACGGTCGTCTCCGCCGGCACCAGGCGGGAGAGGGCGGCCAGGGCCCGCTGTGCGCGAGATTCCTGCACGTAGCCGATCGCGGCGTTGAGCGCCACCACGCCTGCGATGACGCCCGCGTCGACGAACGCGCCGAACGCCACTGTCGTCACGGCGGCGGCGAGCAGGACATAGATCAGCGGGTTGTGGAACTGGGCCGCCAAGCGGTGCAACCATCCCGGGCCGCGGCCGATGTCGACCACGTTCGTGCCGAACCGGTCGAGCCGCCGCGTCGCCTCCGTGGTGGACAACCCCGTCTCGCGGTCGGCGCCGAGGCTGCGTGTGGTGTCCGCAACGGACAGTGTGTGGGCGTCGCGACAGCTGACATCGGTGAGCATGTCAGGCCGCCGGGGTGCGGACGGGCCCGGCCGTGTCGAGCGGACGTGCGCCAGCGAGGGAGGCGATGCCGTTGGCGAGCTCGACGGCGTGTTCCGCGTAGCGTTCGTAGCACCGGCAGACCAACGCGATGTTCACCACGTCCTCGGTGTCGATGCGGCGGGACTCGGTTCGGACGCCGCGATACAGCTCTTGCTGGAGACGTTCCGTCTCGTCGCTTTCGCATGCCAGCCCGGCGGCCGCGGCGACGTTCCGGTCCGCCAGCGCGCGTCCGGCGGCGGCGAGGACGCGCAGCGCGTGGTCCGCCATGGCCATCACCGCGGGTGCCAGGTGCTCGTCGACCACCCGACGCGGATGGCGCAGGTGCGCGATCCGCGCGATGTCGCTGGCCAGCGCCGCCATCCGCCGCAGGTCGGCGGTCATTCGCAGACAGGCGACGATCGTACGCAGATCCGTGGCGACCGGCTGGTCACGGTCGAGGAGGAGGCCCAGAGCGACGGCGTCGGTCTCGGACTGTCGCAATGCGACGATCTCGTCGTCGGCCAGCACCGCTCTGGCCAGGCCGTCGTCCGCGTCGAGCAGCGCGATAGTCGCTTCCCGCAGCACGCTGCCGACCTGTGACATCAGGTCGACCAGCCCATGCACGAGCTGATCGAGCTCGTTCTCCCTCATGCCTTGATGCTGGGGCCGGTTGCGCGGCCGGCGAACCGGGCCAAAGGCCCCGGCGATCAGGGCCGGAAGGTCCGTGGCGGCGGCCGGGACCGGGACGATTCTGAAGGTATGTCGAAGTTCGCAACTTTGTTGGCATTGCTGGGGATGTTCGCCGTCGCGGCCTGCGGGGGCGGTACCCCGGGCGGGGCGGTGTCCACGACCACGACGAGCAGGCCCGCCGCGAGTGCGGCACCGACGGCCACCACCACACCGACCGTCACCACGACTGCGCCGCGGCCGACCCGCACGCCGGCACCCGCGCCGCGGTGGCCGACCCGCGACGTGTCACAGCCGTTCCGAGGAACGGTCCCGCCGGCACCCAGGCTCACCGCGATCCGCGTCGGCGCCCACCCCGAGGGCGGCTACGACCGGATCGCGACCGAGTTCGACGCATTGCCTGGATACCGGGTCGGCTACCGGTCGGCGATCGTCGAGGATGCCTCGGGCGAACCGGTGCACCTCCGTGGGCGGGCGTTCATCCAGATCGTGTTTCACCCGGCTGAGGCGCACGAAGTGCCGGGCCTGCCGGACCACGCGGTCACCGTGCCCTACCACGCGCTGAACGCCTACGTGGTCAACGGCGACTACGAGGGCTACGTGTCGATCGCGCTCGGCCTCACCGGCGAGGTCGGCTTCCGGGTCGGCAGCCACCGCATGCCCAACGGCCACCAAGTCGTGTACGTCGATCTCGCGCACCCGTGAGCCGCGGCGGTCACTCGTAGCAGGACTGGTCCGCCAGTTGTAGATAGATGGTCGCCAGCCGGTCCGCGTCCATCCCCATCCGGTACACCGCATCGGGCTTGCCCGGCACCGGTGCGTGCGACCGGCCTGGGTGGGGCATCGCCGGATCCAGCCCCGGATATGCGGCCATGAGCTGGTCCAACGTCCATCCTGGGGTCGCGTCCTCCGACGTGCGCACGGGGATTTCCGGCGCGAGCGACTCGATGCCGACCTTGCGGAGATGAACACCCAGCCGACGTCGCCGTCCGACACAGCTCCCACACATCTCCGGTGAACTCGAGCCGGCGCAACGCTTCCAGGTCAGCTGAGCAGCCGGATGTGCTCCTCGATATACCCCGGCTCCGGCTCACCGGACTGGAACCGTGCCAGCATGTCGAGACACCGTGCAGGCCCGCCGCGACCTGGAACCCGCGGCTCGCCGGGAGCTTGCGGGCGAACAGGCTGAACTCGCGGGCGCGACCATGCCGCGCCGCAGGTGGCGCACGGCGATCCGGACCTCGCCTGCTCGTGCGCGGACGTCTCCGGAACATCGTCGCTACGGCCGGATGCTCGTCCATGCCGTGCCGCGGCCGGCGACGTCGTCGATTGCGTAGCGCAGGTTGTTGCGCAGCCCCACGATTCCCGGCACGGCCAGCGCGGCCCGGGCGATACTTTCGGCCTGCCGTCGGCTGAACAACACACCGTCGAGGGTGACCACGCCGTCGTGGACGGTGACCCGCACGTTCTTCCTCATGGCAACCTCCGCGGTCAGCGCCGGTTGTTGTTCCAGCCCGGCTCGACGTCCGCCCACTCGCGGTCCCAGGCACGGCGCCGGCAACGCTCCAGCAGCAGGTGCAGCCCGGTGAACGTCAGGGCGAGCATGACCATGGCGGTGAGCCAGCCGGTGAGGGCGACGAGCGCGCCGCCGGCGTCGGCGTCGGTCGGGCTGAGGGGCTTGTCGGCGAGCCGGCCCGACCGGTCGAGCCAGATGTCAACCTTCGCACCGGCTTTCAGGCCGTCGCTCGCGAGAACCGGGGCGGTGGCGGTCCTTCCGTCCGGGCGCGTCCACCGGGCCATGACGTAGGACTTGCCAGCGACGACGGCCACATACCCGCCGGTGCTGCTCACGGGTGCGTCTTCGACGAGGACCGCGACCGCCTCGTGCCGGTTATTCGCGTCCCGCTCGCTCGAGTCCA
The DNA here is from genome assembly GCF_036555685.1 of Actinophytocola sp. Lineage (GTDB taxonomy): Bacteria > Actinomycetota > Actinomycetes > Mycobacteriales > Pseudonocardiaceae > Actinophytocola. Next base: position 7,548 of record NZ_DATBKY010000220.1, read on the forward strand.
GCAGGTCCGCACGGACGAGCGACCCGATCACGAGCATGACCGGCACCAGCAGGAGTGCCGCGAGGAGCACGACGATCATCGCGGCGCTCTCCATGCGGTCGGTCCCGCGTGCCAGCGGGTTGTGGAACGGCCAGATCAGCCGTCCCCACCGGCGAAACAACGAACTCGACGTGTGTGTCATGTTCGCCTCCGCGGAGCGGCGACCTCTTCCTGAACCTCCGCGACACGCTGCGACGCTTGCGTGCCGGCCGCGAACTCCGCCGCGGTCTGCACGTGTGCGTCCGGCCCGGGAAACACCAGCGCCTCGTGCCCGGTGTCGAGCCACCGCACCCAGTACGGCGGCGCCCCGTCGGGCGAGTGAACCTCCTCGATCAGGCCCCGACGCACCTCCCGACCGAGGACGGCCTGCTCCAGGATCAACCAATCACCTGCATGTGCACGCATTGCACGCCCTCCCTTCGGCCGCCTTCATCCTGAGCGGCCCGGCACGGAGTACGGCAGGGGCGGAGGTCCCCGATGCACCGGGCCCAACGAACGCGTTCGCTGTGCTGTCCTAAAGGGACAGCACAGCGGGGCATGGCGATGAATGACCGGTACCGCAGCGGCGAAAGGTGGTGACCCGACTTCACGGGTCAGCTGATCCGGACATGACACGCAACGGCCGGCGGAGAACGTGTCGCCGGAAAAGGTTCTCCGCGCGCCCTGCGTCCGTTCGTTGGGCTCAGGACGCGAGGCGCGTCAGGCGCGCGCGCTCGCCGCCGGCGCCGACCAACTCTTCTCCGGTCGCGCGGCGCCGGTCCGTTGAGCCCGCAGCGACCCGGCGGTGAACGCCCCGCAGAGCACCACGTCGTCAACGAGGTAGCGGAGATTGTCGCAGACGTCAACCACACCGGGAAGCGCTCGAACCATCCGGACGATCACGCCCGCCTGGCTGGAACGAGCGACCGCACCGGCCACGGTCACCACTGCGCCATCCACCCGCACGTCGACCGGTGCCGACGTGATGTCGGCCGCGTGGAGTACCGCCACGATCTGAGAACGCAGCTCGTCGTCGCTGCGCACATACACACGCAGCAGGTCGCGACGTGCCACGACGCCGACGAGACGGCTGTCCCAGTTGACGACGAACAGACGACTGAGCCGCGCTGTTGTGAACAGCCGCGCCACGAAGCTCACCGGCTCGGCGGCGTGGACCGCGCGCACCGGGGTGGTCATCAACTCCGTCGCACTCAGATCTCGCGCGCGGTGCCAGCCGGCATCGTCACCGCCGCCCTGCTCGCGGGGAAGGTCCTGCTGGGGCGTCAGCTCCGCCCGGGACACGACGCCTATCGGCTGGCCGTACCGGTCGACGACAGGTACCGCACGGACGTGACCCGCGGTCATGGTGGTGACGAGTTCCCCGAAAGGCGTTTCCGGCTTGACGGTAACCACTCGCTTCGTCATCACCGACGCGGCGGTCAGCTCGGCCACCACCGCATCCTCGCGCAGCGGACCGTGCTGCCGGTGACGACGGCCCGCGACGGGGACCGCCTGGTCGCCGGCCGGGTCTTCGTGGCACCGGCCGGATATCACACTCTCGTCGTGAACAACGGCGCGCTCGCGCTGATCGTCTC
>NZ_DATBKY010000221.1:0-2130 GCF_036555685.1 Actinophytocola sp.
ATCCTGCATCTGAACGAGGCGCGCGGCTACCCGCCGTGGCTCTCCACGGCCCGTCCGCCGCATGCGTCGGTCGCCGACCTGCGCGCGCGCACGAACCGGAAGCCCCACGACGCGGCCGGGTGGCTGGCGCTCGCAGCGGCGCTCGAGACCCACGACCGGGCCGGCGCCTTCGCGGCGGCCAAGCGCGCCTTCTCGCTCGACCCCAGCAACATCTCGGCGCGGGTGGCGGTCACCGTGCTGCCGTTCGACAAGGACAACCCGGGCGCGACCCTCTCGGGCCTCATGCGCATCCTCCAGTCCGCGCCGGCCGACGACGCCGAGGTGCGTGTGCACGTCGGCCTCGTCTTCTTCTGGATGCGCGACACGCAGGACGCCGCCGCCCAGTTCCGCCAGGTGCTGAACGACGACCCGCACACCGTCTACGGCCAGGTCGCGAGCGTGTTCACGCGCTGCATCGACACCCCCGACTCGTGCACGGGTGGAAAAACGGGGTCAGACCCCAATTTTTCACCCTGACTCGCCACGGCGGACGTCGCGCCACGCGGTGCTCAGGCCGATGCGGAGATGGTCGGCGATCTCGGCCAGCGTGTAGCCGTGGACCCGGTGGGCGGTGGCGATCCGCACGGGATCCCTGGTGGGCACGAGCTCGGTCAGGGGTGGTCGTCGCTCGAGCTGCACGTCGAGCCCTCCGGCGATGAACCGGCGATATTCCTCGCGGCCGCTGAACCATCCGAGGACCCGCGAGGTGAGGAACGGCGGCGCGGGCGCCAGGCCCGCCGTCGCGGCGTAGCTCGACCACGGCCAGTCCTCTGGCTTCGCGCACAAGCCCGCCTGCACCGGATTCGCGGGGATGTAGCGGACGACCGTGAGCGCGTAGTCGTCGTCGGTGATCAGCTTCGACCCGTACCGGCCCTGGAAGACATGCCCCGTCCGCTCGTGGTGGCGGTTGAACCGCAACGCGTACGTGCCGTTGAGACGTTGCATCGCGTCATCCAGGTTCGCTCGCGGTGTCTCGACGAGCAGGTGGTAGTGGTTCGGAATCAGGCAGTAGGCGTGGCAGAGCAGGCCGTCGAGGTGCCTTGCGGTGCCGAGTCCGGCGAGGAAGACCTCGTAGTCCGCCTCGGTGAGGAACATCCGCGCCTTCGCATTGCCGCGAGCGGTGATGTGATAGACGAGGCCGGCGGCCAGCGGGCGGAGCGGACGTGCCATCCGCCGACCGTACGACGCCGCCGTGTGACGCGTCAGACGCCGGGTGCCACAAGATGGCGCCGGCTTCGCAACGGGTGAAAAATTGGGGGTCTGACCCCGTTTTTCACCAGGGCGGGCGGCCGTGGACCCAGCGGCCTGCCAGCATCGTCGCGACCACGGTGGCGTCTGAGATGCGGTCCGGGTGGGCGATGATGTCGGTGTCGAGCACCACCAGGTCGGCCGCGTAGCCCGGGAGGAGGAGGCCGCGGCGGCGGTGGTCGCCAACCGCGGCGGCGCCGCCCGCGGTGAACGCCAGGACGGCGTCGGCGACATCGAGGCGCTGCTCCGGGTACCAGTCGCGGTTGACCGCGGCGTCGATCCCGGCCAGCGGGCTGAGGTCCTCGATCGGCGCGTCTGACCCGAACGCCAGGTGCGCGCCCGAGTCGAGCAGGTCGCGCCAGCGGTAGCCGCACCGGGCCCGCTCGCCCCACAGGCGGGCGGCCAGGTCACGGTCGGAGCGCTGGTGCACCGGCTGCATCGATGCGGTGACGCCGAGCTCCGCGAGCCGGCCGAGATCGGCGTCGTCGATGCACTGGACGTGCTCGATCCGGGGCGGCACCGGCACCTCCTCCCACGCCGAGCGCGTCTCCTCCAGCGCATCGAGCACGGCCCGGTTCGCGCCGTCGCCGATCGCGTGGACGGCGACCGAGAGCCCGCCGGCGGCAGCGGCCCGTGCGATCTCGGCCATCTCCTCGGCCGAGGTCAGGACCATCCCCGACCCGTCCAGCATCCAGGCCGTCGAGGACCCGAGCGTCCCGTCCATGAAGGCCTTCACCGGCCCGACTCGCAGGAGGTCGGAGCCGAACCCGGTGCGAAGCTCCGTCGCCTGCGCGGCTCCGATCTGCTCGGCGGGATAGGACATATGGACGCGCAGGGCGAGCC
>NZ_DATBKY010000222.1:0-22858 GCF_036555685.1 Actinophytocola sp.
CGGTCGCCTTCCACGTGCTGGCCGACGACCGCCGGCTGACCACTCACTTCCGCAGCTTGTAGGCCCGGATCAGGGTCTCCTTCACGGTGTTGCCGTCCCGGTCGGACGCCGACACGCGCAGCGAGACCGACTCCGCGGCAGCCGGGTGGTTCAGCGCCGCGACGAGGTTCAGCAGCACCGGAACCCGCTGCCACGTCTCGCCCTCGTCGTAGGACGCCTCGACGGTCACCCGCCGCGGCCGCGAGTACGCGCCCGTCTCGTCCTGCAGCACCAGCGGCACCAGGAACGGCTTGCCGCGTTTCGCGCTGTCCTGCTCGTCCAGCACCGGCGTGAAGTGCACGGTGTTCAGCGCCAGCGCCGCCGGCTCCTCGCCGTCCACATGGGACGACCGGAACGTCCACTCGGCACTGATCGACGTCGCCAGGTCGAACGGCGCCGCCCGGGTCAGCTCGGTGGTCAGCCGGTAGTCCGCCGCCCCGGCCGGCAGGCCGGTGAACTCACCGAAGCCCGGCTCGGCCGTCTCACCGACGAGCTCCTCGCCGCGGTAGAGCCGCGTCGCCGCGGAGTCCACGACGGAGTAGCCGCTGTTGCCACCGGCGTCGGTGAACATCGGGATGCTCACGCCGAGGTCGTCGCCGATCCGGTAGCCCCACGGGAACTCGGTCGGCGGCAGCCCCGGGCCGAACACCGCGCGGCCGTACGGCTCGTCGTAGGTGCGCCCCGCCCGGTGCGTGCGCAGTGGCGAGTCCCACTCGGCGACCGGCTCCAGGTCCGCACCGACCTGGGTCAGGATCGACTGCCACCGCACGTCCTTCGCGGTGACGTACTCCTTGCGCGCGCTGGGCATGCCGACCGGAGTAGCCGCGCCGAACACGAACCCGCCGCCCGTCTCCGGGAACGGGAACATCACGCGGTCGCCCTGGTAGCCCTCGGCGGCCGGACCGAAGCTCGCCCGCACGGTCGCGAGCTCCCGCGGATCGACGACCTTGTCGTACCCGGTCGGGAAGCCCTCCTCGGGGTAGAAGGCGAGGCCGTAGAACGACCCGTCCGCGCCGAGGAACTGGGTGTTGATCGAGCCGGTCACCGTCGTGCCGGGCAGTGCCTCGCCGAGCTGGCCGGTGCTCAGCACGCTGAGGTCGTCGGTCACGAAGCCGCTGCTGAACGAGTAGTTGTCGGTCGAGACCGAGTAGCCGATATCGCCGAGCAGCAAGTCCGCCTCGGCGGGCGGCGTGACGCTGAGCGGCTTGGCCATCGTCGGATCGACGTCGACCGTCTGGGCCCTGTCGAGCTGCAGTCCCGGCTGGGCGATCTCGTTGTAGTGCGCGCCGTTGCCGGTGACCACGATGTGGTCGATCACGTACTTGCCCTTGGGCAGCCGGATCTGCGCCGAGCCGTCCGGGTCGTACGGGAACGCGAACGTGGAGTTGTCCAGGCCGACGATCAGCGTGCTGTAGTCCGCCGTCGGTGCGCCGTTCCCGTCGGCGTAGTTCAGCGTCAGGTCGTAGCTCTCGACCTCGCGCATGACGGCGAGCGCCGTGCGGGTCGTCGACTCGCCCGCGGTGGCCACGACCGCACCGGAGTACGCACCGTCCACAGTGCCCTTCCGGGTGTCGGCGGTGACTTCGACCGATGCCTCGCCGCCCGCCGGCACGGTGAGCGAGTCGGCGCTCAGCGAGAACATGTCGGTCGCGGCGCCGTCCGGGCCGGTCGCGTCGACCGACAGCGCGAGCGTCACGTCCGCGTCGCTGAGGTTGCGGTAGGTCAGCGACTTCGTGACCGGCTGGTCGTCGTCGTGCGGCCACTGGGCGACGCCCATGCTGACGCCGGTCGGCTCGGACACGACGGTCGCGCCGAGCGTCTTCGCCACGTCCACGCGGCCCGTGCCCTGCTGGAACGCGGTCAGGCCGGCGGTCGGCTTGGCCGACCCGGTCAGCGCCGCCTTCAGCTGCGCGCCGTTCCAGTCCGGGTGCTGCTGGGCGATCAGCGCGGCCGCGCCGGCCACGTGCGGGGTCGCCATGGAGGTGCCGGACAGCGACACGTAGCCGTCCTCGGCCGGGTCGCCGATCTGCCCGTGCGCCGCCTTCGCGGCCACGATGTCCACGCCTGGCGCGGTGATGTCGGGCTTGATCCCGCCGTCGCCGGTCCGCGGCCCGACGCTGGAGAAGTCGGCCAGGTTGTCGTCGTCGTCGACCGCGCCGACGGTCAGCGCCGCCTCCGCGCTGCCGGGCGAGCCGACCGTGCCCTCCTGCGGGCCGGAGTTGCCTGCCGCGATCACGAAGAGCGTGCCGTACTGCTCGGACAGCGTGTTGACGGCCTCCTCGAGCGGGTCGACGTCGGGCGTGTCCCCGCCGCCGAGGCTCAGGTTCGCGATGTCCGCGCCCTGCTCGGCCGCCCACTGCATGCCGGCGATGATCCCGGACTCGGCGCCGGACCCGAAGTCGTCGAGCACCTTGCCGTCCAGAATGGACGCACCCCAGGCGACGCCGCGGAACTTGCCGCCGGACTTCGCGCCCGTGCCCGCGACGATCGAGGCGACATGCGTGCCGTGGCCGAAGTTGTCGACGTTGTCCGGTGCGTCGCTGAAGTTCTGCTCGGCGACCTCGCGGTCCGCGAGGTCCGGGTGCGTCTGGTCGACCCCGGTGTCGAGCACCGCGACCTTCACGCCCTCGCCGGTGAAGCCGGCGTCCCAGGCCGCGGGCGCGCCGATCTGCGGCACGCTGTGGTCGAGGGTGGCCTGGCGCTTGCCGTCGAGCCAGACCCGGGACACGCCGGCCGCCGTGGTGCGCACGGCCGTGCCGTCGGTCAGCGCGTGCCACGCGGTGCCCGACTTGTCGGCGGCCACCGCCATCCCCTTGATGCTCGGCAGGTCGCGGGTCACGTGCGCGAGCCGCGGCGCCGCACGGCCCGCCGTGTGCGTGACGATCAACGGCACCGAGTCGCGGTGCGCGTCGTCGTAGCCGAAGTCGAGCAGCGCCGTGATGTCGAACAGCCTGCGGTCGAGCTTCCCGGTGGCGACGAGCCTGCGCGCGTCGGCAGGGATGACGTAGTCGTGGCCGCGGACGCTGAACGTGGAGAACGCCATCCCCTCGCGCCCGTGCGCCGGTCTGATCGTTCTGGCCTTGCCGCGTTGCACGGTGATCCGGTCACCGGTGAGCAGCGTGACGGTCTTCCCGCCCACGGCGGAATCCGCGGCCCTGGCCGTCGATCCCGGTGGGGGAGCCGCCCCGGCCGCCTGGGCGGTGCTCAACACCAGCCCCAGGACGGCTACGCCGACCCCGATCTTGCCGCCGATACGCACCTGACACCTCCGCTCGATGTGACTGGCGAGCGATGGCCGAGCTATACACAGTGTGTATACCGCTGCGTATGCCGTCAGACGGCTCCCGGTGGAGATAGCCCCTTCGCCCCCAGCCCCTGCCTGTGTGCGGCAAGAAGGTATCCCTCATCCGGTTGGGTGACAATAGTCCGAATGCCCGTACTGGATGGGAAATCACCGACGTGACGGGTCCGGCCCGGGGACGGCTTCGGGGCGGTCTAGCGTTGCCCCATGGTGATCAGGGACGTGGCTTGGCCGGAGGGCACGCCGTGCTGGATCGACCTCGCGGTGGCCGACGTCGAGCAGGCGATCGAGTTCTACGCCGACCTGTTCGGCTGGGAGGCCGAGGTCGGCGATCCGGAGACCGGCGGCTATGCGATGTGCACGGTGGACGGCCACGCCGTCGCCGGCATCGGCCGGAAGGCGAGCCGGGACCAGCCGGCGCTGTGGACGAGCTACCTCGCGGCCGACGACGTCGACAAGATCGCCGGCCGGATCGCCGACGCGGGCGGCCGCGTGCTGACCGAACCGTTCGACGTCGCCGACCACGGGCGGATGGCCATCGCCGCCGACCCGCTGGGGGCGACGTTCGGCGTGTGGCAGGCCGGGCGGCAGGTCGGCACGGAGCTCGCTAACGTGCCGTCGGCCCTCGTGTGGAACGAGCAGGTGAGCGGCGACCTCGAGGGCGCGAAGCACTTCTACGCCACGGTGTTCGGCTACACCTACGACGATGTCGAGGTCGGACCGTACGCGATGGTGAAGGTCGGCGACCGGGTCGTGGGCGGCCTCGGCGTGCTCGGCCCGGAGGCGCCGGCCGGCGCACCGTCGCACTGGCGCGCGTACTTCGCGGTCGCCGAGACCGACGCGGCCGTGGCCAGGATCGCCGAGCTGGGTGGGCGCGTGCTGTACCCACCGACCGACACCCCGTACGGCCGCCTGGCCTCGGCCGCCGACGACCAGGGCGCAATGTTCTTCGTCATCCAGGGCGGCTAGGCCCGCGCCTGCCGACTACCCGATCTCCACACCGGTCAGTGCGGCGCAGGCGGCGAGCAGGCCGTCCTGCACCGCCGGGTCGCTCGCCGCGGGGTGCGCGCCACGCTGCTGCTGGTGGTAGAAGTAGCCACCGGTCCCGGTGGCCGCCGGGTCGTCGCTGGTCGCGAGCCAGGCCTGGGTGACGGTGCCTTGCGCGAGGTCGTCGGGCGCGCCACGGCCACCCATCCTGGTGGGCACCCACCCGGGGTCGACCGCGTTGGCGCGGACCGACGGCCACCGCCGCGCGACCGCGAACGCGAGCACGGTGTCGAACAGCTTCGACTCGGCGTACGCCTGCGAGCCGTTCCAGCGCCTGCGCTCCCACTGCAGGTCGCTCAGGTCCGGGTCGGCCATGCGGTGCATGCCCGAGCTCAGGTACACGAGCCGGGCCGGCGCCGGTACGAGCGCGGTGAGCAGGTACGGCGCGAGCACGTTGACCGCGAACACCTGTGCCAGTCCGTCCACAGTGGTCACTCGGCGCCGTTCGCGGTAGCCGACCGCGGCGTTGTGGATCACGGCATCGAACGGCCCGGCGGCGGTCGCCTGTTCGGCGACCTTCCGGGTCTCGTCGATGCCGGCCAGGTCGCCGACGAGCACGGCCGCGACACCGCGCGCGGCCGCACGCGTGTCATCGGCGCGCTTGTCGTTTCGGGCGTGCAGGACCACGTCGTGGCCCTCGTCGAGCAGCCGGCGGCCGGCCAGCAACCCGAGGCCGTCCGCCGAGCCGGTGATCAGAACACGAGCCATGTCCCCACGATGCCCGCGAACGGCCCGCGCGGCTAGCCCGCCACCTCGTCCAGGCGGTGCAACAGCCGCTGCGGCGCGTCCGCACCCAGGGCGAACGGCGAGTCCGGCCACTCGTCCGGCTCCCGCTCGTCGAGCAGGTCCGCGGCTTCCAGCACCCACGTCGTGGCACCGGCCGACGCCAGGCCCGGAGTGTCCGCGAGCGCCTCGATGCCGCCGAGCTGCTGGATCTGCTGCAGCGCCGTGCTGAGGTCCGCCACGTCGACCGGCTCGTCGGCCTCGTCGGCCTCGTCGTCGCCGTAGCTCTCGTGGTACGCCTCCTTGCCGGCCAGGAGCACGGCCGGCTCGTCGGTCACCACGAAGTCGACCCGGTGCAGCACGGTCAGCCTGGCCGCCGGCTCGCCCGCCTCGGCCTCGTCATCCGCCTCGCCGGCCTCGTCGTCCTCAGCGGACTCGTCGTCCTCAGCGGACTCGTCGGACTCGTCGGAGAACTCCTCGTACAGGTCGTCGTCGTAGGAGTAGTCCTCCTCCTCGTCGAGGCCGAGCGGCGGCACCGTGCCGGTGAACTCGTACTGCTGATCCGCGTACGCGGTCGCCGCCGCCTCGAGGTGTTCGCCGGCCTCGGCGATCGCCTCCGCGTCGGCGTCGGTGCCGGTCATCTCCAGCAGCGCCGCGCTGTGCCGCTGGATCGCCTCGACCAGCTCCGCCGCGGCGATCCGGAACGACTCGCGGGCCTCGTCGGTCCACTGCGTGTCGTCCTCGTCGAGCTCGAACATTCGTGCAAGATCCCCTCACTGCGGCCCCGGGGCGGGCCGCACCGCGCGCGACGCTACCCGAGCGCGATCACCACACCGCCGCGAGGCGGGCGACGGCCGGCGGCAGGCTCTGCGCTATCGAGCCGGCGACACCGGCCCGCGAAGCGTGCCCACGGGCGACCGCGCGGGAGCGCGACGTGTGCGACGAGGTCATCGACGGCCGGCTTCGCTGAGCCATTGGGGGAACGGAGAACCGCGTGCGCGGGTGATCTCGTCGTGACATTCGGAATGTCGCGATTGGGAGGGGGTCGTATCACGCGGTCGGGCGTTTCGCGGAAGCGGGCAGAGCCGGCCCGTCGCGTAGCCGTGGACCGGCGGCTCATCCTCCATAATGGACACATTTCGGTGATCGCGAAGACTGCCCTTCTCTGTGCCGGGAAAAGCGCGGAAAATTCGTCTGTTGTGGATGCCCGGTGGTCCGGTGGGCATCGGATCACGCGAGTGCCGGTGACGACTGAGCGTATTGCCGGACCGCGTGCACACCGGACAGCACCTAGCGGGGGGAGTCGCTGGGCGCCGTCGAACCGCTGCCACGGTACGACTTTCGACGTCACTCGGAAGGCCGCAGCGGACCCGGCGAATTCATTACCCATTGTAGTCGCAATTCGCGTCATGCACGCCCCGAATGCACGTGCACTCGGCCCGATTCAATGAACCGTTATCTCTTGGTTCGAAATCGTTATTCAGACCTATTCCCTCGATATCCATCCGCGAAGTAATCTCATATGCGGAACGCGCTAAGCCTCAGCGCACCGCCCCAAACCCCGTATTTCGTCATTGGTTTCCTGGTACCCGCACACCCGTACAACCGCACGAAAACCCCTCATCAGCACCCTCGCCGAGCGTCGCAGGACCCCGGCGACGTACCCCCTGCGTCCCCTCCAGCACCGCGGATCAGGTCGTCGTCCTTGGCGCACCTCAATTGCCAGCTGCGCCTGCGCCGATCCGTGAGGATTTCGAGCACGCTGGAGTCCGGCATGAGGCCATACGAAGTCGACGCGCCCAGCTCGCCTTATCGAGTCCTTGTCCCGGTTCGGCCGTCGGGGGCCGGTCTGCATCGAGCCGACCAGTTCCCGATGCCCGACGCACCCGTCGCGGGCGCCCGCCTGACGATGTCCTTGGGGGTGCTGTTCGCGGTTCCGTTGCTGGCACTCAACTTGCGGCCCGCGGTGACGAGCGTGGGCGCGATGCTCACCGACATCCGGTCGGGAACGGGCATGTCGGCGGTGCTCGCGTCGGCCGTCGTGGCCGCGCCGGTGTGGTGCTTCGCGGTAGGCGGCGGGCTCGCCTGGGGGATGCGGTCGCGGTTCGGTACGTCCCGGACGGTGTCGGTCGCGCTGGCCGCACTCGCGGCGACGCTCGCCGCCCGCGTGCTGGGCGGTCCGTACCTGCTGCTGGCCGGCACGGTGGTCGCGTGCCTGGCGATCGCCGTGCTCGGCACGTTGTTGCCGGTCATCACGCACGCGGCCCCGGCGCGCGCGTGGGCGCTGCTGACCGGTTGCTATGTGGCGGCGATGGGTGGCGGCAGCGGTATCGGCGCGCTGGTCACACCGCAGGTCGCGGAGCGCAGCTCGTGGCGGCTCGGGGTCAGCGGCTGGGCCCTGCTCGCCGCTGCGGCGTGGGCCGCGTGGCGGGTCGCCACCCGGCGGTTCGTCGAGCCCCCGGTACGAGCGCAGAAGCACCCGGGTCCGGCCACCCTCCAGCCACAGGGCACGGCGTGGGCGCTGACATTCCACTTCGGACTGACGTCCGGCTTCACGTTCAGCATGATGGGCTGGCTGCCGAGCATCCTGCTCGAGTACGGGAACGTGCCACCGGCGCGCGTGCAGTGGATGTTCACCGTCGCGATGGCGCTGGGCGTGCCATTCGCGCTGCTGGTCCCGAAGTGGGCGCGGGCGACGGCCAGCCAGTCCGGGCTGGCCGTCGTGCTCGCCACGCCGAGCCTGGTCGCGACGCTCGGGCTGCTGATGTACCCGGCGTGGAGTCCGTGGTTGTGGTCGGTCGGGCTCGGCCTCGGTATGCCCGCGATCGGCCTGGCGCTGGCGATGATCTCGCTGCGCGCCGCGCCGGACGGCGACACCGCGGCCGCTCTGTCCTCGATGGTGCAGGGCGTCGGCTACGCGATCGCCGGCGCGGCGGCGCTGGCGTGCGGCCTGCTGCACAGCTGGTCGCACTCGTGGGAGTGGCCGCTGCTGGGCCTCATGCTCGTCATGTGTGGACAGATCATCTCCGGCATGTACGCCGGCCTGCCGGTCGTCGTGAGCGCGGGTGCGCGCCCGGAGCTGCCGCCGGCACCGGTGCGTGCGGCCCTGCCGCCCGCGATGCCGGCGCCCGCGCCGAGCTTCCCGATGAGCCCGCCGACGGGCATTCCGGTCCAACGCCCACCGGCGACTTCGCGCAGCGTCGCGACGCCGGGCCACGGCATCGCTGTCCCACGCCACCCGGCCGGCATCTCCGTCCGCCGCGACGACGCCTCCAGGCCGGGCAACGGCAGGCCACCCCTTCCGGCCGGCACACCGGCGCCGGTCAGCGGAAGGGCGGCGGTGCCGGCCGGCAACCGCGTGCCACCCGCGCCACCGGACGCGCCGACCCCGCGCAACGGCGGGCCGTCGATGGCGTCGAAGACGGGCATGCCCACACACGGCCCGGCGACCGGCGTGCCGCCGTTCCCGAACTCGGCGCCGCCACCGCACCGTGGTCCGGCATCGAACGCCGGCCCGGAGCCGGTGGACCGTCCCCCGTCGAGCCCCGGCTCGCGACCGGCGGGCGACTCGACATCGACCGCGGGCCCGACAGCGAAGGACGGGCAAGCATCGAACGGTGGCCAGGCGTCGAGCGCCGGATCGCGGCCGATCGGCCGCCCGGCGGCGAGCAATGGCCTACCGCCCGACGGTGGCCCCCGGCGTGACAGCACACCGGCGGGGGCCGCCGGCTCGCCCGTGGCGGGCCGGGCCGAGGCACCGACCGTCCCGGTGCGCGGCTGGCGGGGTGGCTCGCAAGTGCCGGCCGGCCCGGTCCCGAACCCGATGTACGGTCCGTTCTGGCCGCCGATCCACCGACCCGCGCCGCCGGACGCGACGTTCGTGCCGCCGGTGTGGTTGCCGCCGGTGCAGCCGAAACAAGGCCCGTGGCACGGGCCGGTCCCGGACTCGCCGGCGGCGTACATCCCCGGACCGCGCCGCCCACTCGACGACGACCCCGGGTTCGCCGAAGCCTCGACCACGGACCTCCTCCTGCCGCGGCAGCGCACCGAGGAACCGGTGGACACTCCGGTGACCGAGGTACTCCGGCCCACCGGGAAGCCGGCGGATGGTGCGAACGCGTCACCACCTCGCATCGACGACCCCGATGGCCCCGACGACACTCCGGTGACCGAGGTACTGCGCCCGGCGCGCAAACCGGCGGAGCCTCCGGTGACCGAGCCGCGGCCGCGTGCCGAGACGCCTGCGGAGCCTCCGGTGACCGAGGTGCTTCGGTCCGGCCCGAGGCCGACGGATGCCACGGCGACGGAGGTGGTCGTGCCGGGCCCGCGTGGGTGGGAGCCGGAGGAGTCCCGAGGGACCGAGGTGCTTCGGTCCGGCCCGAGACCGACGGACGCCACCGCGACCGAGGTGGTCGTGCCGGGCCCGCGCACCCACGAGCCCGAAGACTCCCAGGGCACCGAGGTGCTTCGGCCGTCGAAGCCGGTGGAGCGGGCGGAGCCGGTGGAGCGGGCGGAGCCGGTGGAGCGGGCGGTGGCGCAGCCTTCGCCGACCACGTCGCTCATGCCGCCGTCGCGGCCCGGGAAACCAGGCCAGTCGATCAAGCCGCCCAAGGCGGCCGGCTACGGCGAGGCGGACAGGACCAGCGAGAGACCGCTGGAGTGGGTGCCCGACTCGGCGAAACCCGTCCAGCTCGAGTTCGCACTCATGGTCGAGCACATGGTGCCCGAAGGACGGGACGAGACGACCCACATCCCGTATCCGCGCCGACCCGGCTCGTAGCGGTTCAACGGCGAACCGCTCCTCGCTGGGCTCCCGGTCAAGCCATGGTCGGGAGCCCTCCGATAGCTGGAACTACGACGTCGGCGGGACGAACCGCACCCACAGGGCCACCAGCTGCGCCCACATCCCCGGCAGCAACAACACCCCGGCCACCGTGAAGGCCGGCACCAGCAGCAGCTTCTCCACCCCGCCGCCGGTCCGGAACCGCAGCCAGCGCGGCGGCCGCAGCTCGTACCACGTCTCGCCCGCGATGGGGACCGGCCACAGGAACGGGCAGCCCGACTTCGTCACCGCGTCGCCGAGGCAGTGCATCACGCAGCCGATCGTCACCGCCACGCCCACCCAGCCGGTCGACGTCGTGAGCGCGTCGTCCAGGCCGCCGAAGTACGCGGTGAAGCCGGCCGCCGTCGCCGAGACGACCAGCAGCCAGTCGCCGAGGACGTCCGCCGCCAGGAACAGGCCGAACGCGATGATGCCGCCGACCGCCCACGCGCCGCCCAGGTGTGAGAGAGCCGTCGCCAGCCAGCCGAGCAGCACGGCGAAGGCGACGGTGTGCGTCATGTGCCGGTGCGTACCGGAGCAGTCCTCGTCGCGCGGGCCCTTCGTCAGCGCGTACAGCCCGCGCGAGCACACCCGCAGCAACCGCGACAGCAGGCCGGTCAGCGGACCGAGAAACCTGGACGCCGTGGCGTGCGGATGATCGAGGTCGGGCAGCAGCGCGTAGCCCGCCGCGGCGGTCGCGAACGGCAGCACCTCGGGCAGCGTGTGCAGCCCCACCAGCGGCGCCACCGCCAACCCGGCACACCACCCGGTCAGCGCATGGCTGTGGCCCATCATCCCGCGGTCCCCCTGAAGATCGGCAGCCGCGCGATCGTACGAAGGGACAAGGGATTTCCCACGCCGCCACGCGGTGGCAGGATCGCCCCGTGACCACATCGAGAACCAGCCGCCCACGGATCGTGCTCGCGGCCGTCGCGGTACTCGCCGTCCTGCTCTCCGGCGTCACCATCGCCGCGGCGACGGTCTCGTCCGACGCGGGCCACCGGTTGACCATCTCGACGGTCTCGAACACGAAACCCCAGTTCGTCAGCGGTGGCGACGCGCTGGTCCGGATCACCGGCGCCGGCGACGTGCGCGTGACTGAGAACGGGCACGACGTGTCGCACGGCTTCGTCCGCCAGCACGACGGCTCCCTCGTCGGGCTCGTCACCGGGCTGCGCGACGGGCGCAACATCCTCACCGCGCGCTCCGCCGGCCGAGTCGCGGACCTGAAGATCACCAACCACCCGCGGCTCGGTCCGGTCTTCTCCGGCCGCCAGCAGCGGCCGTTCTACTGCGAGACGACCGCGTTCGGGCTCGCGCCCGCCGAGCAGCCGCTGTGCGACGCGCCGGCCGTGGTCCGCTACCAGTACCGGACGAAGGCGGGCCAGTTCGCGCCGCTCGCCGACCCGTCGTCGCGGCCCGCCGACCTGGCGACGGCCACCTTCGCCGGCCGGTCGGTGCCCTACATCGTGCGTATCGAGACCGGGGTCATCGACCGCGCGGTGTACGAGATCGCCGCCCTCGACGACGGCCGCGGCCCGTCGCCGACGCACCCGGAGGAAGGCTGGAACGACCGGCTCGTCTACACGTTCGGCGGCGGCTGCAACGGCGGCTACCACCAGGGCGGCGGCACCGGCGGCGTGCTCAACGATCTGTTCCTGTCCCAGGGCTACGGCGTGGCGTCGTCCTCGCTGAACGTGCTCGACAACAACTGCAGCACGATCATCTCCGCCGAGGCCGCGATGATGGTCAAGGAACACTTCGCGGAGACCTACGGCCCGATCGCGCACACGATCGGCTGGGGCGGGTCCGGCGGCGCGATCCAGCAGTACGACATCGCCGACGCGTACCCGGGCATCCTCGACGGCATCATCCCGGGCGTCTCGTTCCCCGACCCGGTGACCACGATGAACCCGGTCACCGACTGCGGCCTGCTGAACAAGTTCTTCGCCGGCCCGGGCGCGTCGTTCACACCGGAGCAGCAGCGGGCCGTGTCCGGGTATGTCGCGTACAGCACGTGTGTCTCATGGGGACAGACGTTCGTGAACCGCAGCACGCCGACCGGCAGCTGCCCGTCGATCATCCCCGTCGCCGTGCGCTGGGACCCGGTGTCCAATCCGGACGGGGTGAAGTGCAGCGCGGCCGAGCAGTGGGTGAACCAGCTCGGGCGCGACCCGCGAACCGGCTTCGTGCGGTCGGCCGCGGACAACACGGGTGTCCAGTACGGACTGTCCGCGCTGAGGTCCGGTGCGATCTCCGCCGCGCAGTTCGTGGCGCTGAACGACGGCATCGGCGGCTACGACATCGCCGGCACGCCGCGCTCGGCGCGTACGGTCGCCGATCCGAAGGCGCTGCGTGCGGCGTACGAGAACGACCTGGTCAACAGCGCCGGGCTGGGCCTGCGCACCACGCCGGTCATCGACCAGCGCACCTACCTCGACAGCGCGGGCGGGTTCGGTGACATCCACACCGCCGAGATGTCGTTCGTCATGCGCGCGCGGCTGCTGAAGGCCAACGGCACCGCCGCGAACCAGGTGATCATCGAGAACGCGCCGACCGCGGCCCAGAGCGCCGCCGCGGCGACCTACGAGCTCGACGCGATGGATCGCTGGCTGACCGCGATCGGCGCCGACCGCTCGCACCGGGACCGCGCGGCGAAGGTCGTCGCGAACCGGCCCGAGGATCTCGGCGACGGCTGCTACCTGCCATCGGGTGAGCGGATCCGCGAGCGGCTGAGCTACCCGCCCGCCGGCCGGTGCGGCGAGCTGTACCCGATCAAGGCGAACCCGCGGCTGGCGGCGGGCGCGGAGCTGGCGATGGACGTGCTCAAGTGCCGGCTGCAGCCGATCGACTTCCGCGACTACCCGGTCCCGTTCACCGACGAGCAGCGCGGGCGACTGAGGGCGGCGTTCCCGCACGGCGTCTGCGACTACTCGCGGCCGGGTGAAGGGCAGCACCGGCCACGTGGGGACTGGCAGGTCTACTAGCCCTTGGGGACCCAGCGGCGCGCGCGTTCCTCGAGCGTGGGCGCCTCGCCGGGCAGCGGCGTGCTGGTCGGCGGGGTGCGCAGGCCGTCGAGGAGCAGCGTGAGGTAGCGCTGGCGCAGTTCGTTGGTGCGTGCCTCGTCGCCCTCGTGGACGGCCGCCAGCTGCTCGAAGATCGTGCCGAGGTCGGCATCCGAGACGTCCAGGCGGAGGACACCGGCCTCCTGGGTGCGTTCCACGAGCGCCACGTTGAGCCGGCCGGAGGTCTCGGCCATCGCGTTCAGCTCGGGGGAGGGGGTGAACGTGCCGGCGAGCGCGACGGTGATGGAGTGCGTGTCGGCCTTGACCACGCGGCGCATGAACGTCTCGAAGACCTGCCACGGGTCGCCCTCGACGTCGTCGACCGCGGCCTGCACGATCGCCGTGTAGGTCGCCAGGCCGTCCTTGCACACCTTGCGCAGGAGGTCCTCTTTGGACGGGTAGCGGCGGTACAGCGCGCTGATGCCGACGCCCGCCGCCTCGGCGACGGCCGCGACCGGCGCGGCGGGCTCGGCGACGAAGACCCGCCGGGCGGCCTCGGCGATGAGCGTGTCGTTGCGCGCGGCCTGGGCCTTGCGGCCGCTCATCGGTGCGGTCATCGTCGCCTCCTCGTCCACGGAACATAGCGCTCTGTTCTGTACTGAGCATAGGTGCGTGCGACGGCTCGCACGCCCCTATCCGTCCTTTGTTCAGTGCACGGCTTGCTTGGCCTGCTTGGGAAGCAGGAAGCCCAGCGCGAACGTCACGGCCGTCAGGCCGATCGCGATCACGGTGACCACCTTCGCCGCGCCGACGAACTCGGGCACCGCGGCGTGCAGCGGCGAGCCGACCGCACCGAAGAAGACCGTGCCGAGCACCGCGATGCCCAGCGACGCGCCGAGCTGCTCGACGGAGGTCAGGACGCCGGACGCGGAGCCGATCTCGTCGTCGGCCAGGTCGCCCACGATGATGTCGAACAGCGGCACGAAGATCATGCCCATGCCGAACCCGTAGATCGCGAACGGCGCGACCAGGCCGCCGAAGCCGACGGTGGAGTCCATGACCGCGAGCAGCAGCACCAGACCGGCGGCCATCAGCGTGAGTCCGATGTGGAGGATCCGGCGGCCGAGGTTCGCCAGGACCGTCGCGCCGACCGCGGAGCCGAGGAACGCGCCGACCGCCCAGGGCGCCATCGTGAGGCTGGCGCGCAGCGGCGAGTAGCCCAGGCCGAGCTGCAGGAACAGGCCGACCGCGAGCGAGAAGCCGGCGATGACGCCGAAGAACGCGATCACGAAGGCGACGCCGGAGCTGTAGGAGCGCTTGGCGAACACCGCGAGCCGGACCAGCACCGGTGCGCCGCCGCGGGCGCGGTTCGCCTGGTACCAGGCGAAAGACGCGAGCGCGGGCACCGACGCGGCCAGCATCGCGAACGTCCACACCGGCCAGCCGAGCTCGTGGCCCTGGGTGAGCGGGTAGACGAGCAGGAACATGCCGGCCGCCGCGAGGATCGCGCCCTTGACGTCGAGGCGCTGGCCGCGGGCGGGCGGCTCGCTCGCCGGCAGGACCCGCTTGCCGACGATCAGCGCGAACGCGCCGAGCGGCACGTTGATCAGGAAGATCATCCGCCAGCCGGCGAGGTCCGTGAGCAGGCCCGCGACGACCGGTCCGAGCACGGTGGCGAGCCCGATGACCGGTCCGAGCAGGGCGAACGCCTTGCCGACCTCGGCGCCGAACAGCTCGCGGATCAGGCCGAACGACTGCGGGACCATGATCGCGCCGAACAGGCCCTGCAGGACGCGCGAGCCGAGCAGCATCTCGGGCGAGCCGCTGACCGCGCACAGCAGCGAGGCGGCGAGGAAGCCGCTCACGCCGACGGCCATCATCGATCGGCGGCCGTACATGTCGCCGAGCCGGCCGCCGACGAGCAGCCCGACGGCCATCGCGAGCGTGTAACCAGCGGCGATCCACTGGAGCGTCGCGGTCGTGCCGCCGAGGTCCGCGCGGATCGCGGGCGCGGCGATGGTGCCGACCGTGCTGTCGAGGAGGTTGAGCAGGTCCGCGGACAGGATCGCGAACAGGCCCAGCCAGCGGCGGGGGTGGGCCTGCGGTGCTGCGCTCGTCGTCTGGGGCGGGGACTCGAGGATGGCGGTCACGGTGGCTCCCTGGCTCGTCTCTGACTCGTCCGATTCTGGAACGGAATGCTTAGTTCCGTTCCAATCTAGCAGAACGGAATACTTCATTCCAATAGGTTGGAACAAGATCTTTATGCTGTTCGAGGTGCTTTCGCGGGGATGACCACTCGGGCTGGAACATCACGCACCCCACGCGGATGGCGTTCGAGGGTGTCGCGTTCCTGGCGCGCTGGGGCCTACCTCGTGGTCGCGCTCGTCCTCTGGACGCGCCATCCGCCGGGCTGGTTCGCCGTCGCCGCGGCGGCAGCCGGCTGGGTGCTCGGCTTGTTCGTCACGTTCCGGTTGGATCGGTCGTTCCGGCGGGCCTCCGGCACGTGAGCTGGTTCGCCGAGTGTGAATCACGTTCCGCAAGGTTGGTGAATCACGTTCCGCGAACCGACTTCCGGCGGATGGTGGCGAAATCCTTGGCGCAGCAGGCTTGTCGTCATGAACCGCACCCTGCGTACCGCGCTCCTGCTCCTCGTGGCCGTGCTCAGCATGATCGGGTTGTCGATCGGAGTCGCGCAGGCCGACGACGGGGACGGCGACGGGCTCGACGACGCGCTCGAGGACACCGTCGCCGCCAACTTCTTCCCCTACGTGTGGTTCGACAGCGGTGAGGACTGCACCGCGCCGGCCACGGAGTCCAACCCGGGCACCGCCCTCGTCCGGGTCCGGCCGCACCCCGCCGACCCGGCGAAGATCGCGATCACCTACGTCGTGCTGTACGCCAAGGACTGCGGCGACTGGTTCGGCGGCGGGCACAACGGCGACGTCGAGCCGTTCACGCTCACGCTCGCACCGAACCCCGCCTGCCAGTACGGCTTCGGCGCGTTCGCGCTGAAGACGATCGCGCACGAGGGCACCGCCTTCGAGCACGTCGACCAGGTGTCGCTCGGCAACGCGTGCGACTGGGGCAAGCTCGCGGGCGGTTCGCCCCAGGTGGCGCGGGTCTACTCGGCGGAGAACAAGCACGGCAACTACGCGACGACCGGGTCCTGTGAGGACGGTGCGCTCGGCAACGACCACTGCTCGGAGTCGTTCCTGCGCGACTTCAACGTGGTGAACGCGGGCGAGGACGCCGCGCGGCGGGTCGACGAGCTGTCGGGCTTCCAGTTCCCGGGCGAGTACGCGTGGACCGACCAGGCATTCTCGGGTGGACTGGGGGCCGGCGGCGGCAACGCGGGCACGGTGCGCAGCAAGTTCCTCGACGACGGGTTGCTCGCACCCGCGTTCTGATCACGGCGTTTCGCGCGATCCTCTAGACCGAGGTTGGTTTGTAGTATTTCGGCACCTCGGTCGAAGTCGGAGGAGGCGCGGCGCGTGGGCGTGGTCGTGGGAGTCGACGGCGCCGGGCGGACCTTCCGTCTGCGGCGGCTCGCAGGCGCGTCCCCGGCGTGGTGGGCCGCGGGCGACCTGGCCGCCGGACTGGCCCGCGCCCGCGACGAGGGCGCGCTGGTGATCGTCGACGACGCACATCGCCTCGACGCCGCCGCGCTGACCTCGCTGGCGGCCGCCGCACGCGACGGCGTGCCGATGCTGATCTCCCGCCGCCCGACGATCGACAGCGCGGAGCTCGCGGCACTCGACGAGGCGGCCGCGGCGGGTGGGGTCGAGGTGGCGACCCCGCTGGCGCAGGACGAGGTCGCGGTCATGGTGGCGACGGCGACCGGCCGGACCGTTTCGCCGGAGACCGCGGCGGCGGTGCACGAGGCCTCGGCCGGGATGGCGGCGGTAGCGGCCGCGCTCGCGGATGCGCTGGCGGCGTCGCTCGGCGAGCCGGCTGGCGGGGCGCCGGGCGGCCCGGTCGGGCCGGGCTCGCGGGGTGGGATGACGCCGGTCGGGCCCGGTTCGCGTGGTGGCATGGCGCCCGTCGGGCGACCGGGTGGCGGGCCGGGCGGTCCCGGGCAGGGCTCGCGCGGTGGCATGCCGCCGGTGGGGCAACCGCGTGGCGGGTCGGCCGGCCAGGGCTCGCGGGGCGGGATCGCTCCGGCCGGGCAGCCGGGGGCCGGTGGGCCTTCGGGTGGCGGGCAGGGTTCGCGCGGCGGCATGGCGCCGGTTGGCCAGCCGGGGGCCGGCGGGCCGCCGGCTGCCGGCGGTGCTCGACGAGGCCCGGAAGCCGGTGCCGGACAAGGCTCGCGCGGTGGGCTCTCACCAATCGGGCAGCAGCCGGGTGGTCGCGGTGGGGCCGGACCTGGGTCGCGTGGCGGGTTGGCACCGGTCGGGACGGGCGGTGCCGGGCCTGGGTCGCGGGGCGCCATGACGCCGGTCGGGCAGGCGGGGCAGGTCTCGCCGCGGGTGGTGGCCGTGTTGGGGGCACCGGCGCCCTCGCTGGTCGCCCGCGTGCAGCGGCGGTTCGCCGTGCTGGGGGCGGAAGTCGGCGCGGTCGCGCGGGTCCTGGCCTTGCAGCTCGAGCTCGGGGACGACGTGCTCGCGGGGGCGGCGGACACCTCGGCCAGCACGTTGCCGCGGGCGTTGCGGACGCTTCGCGACGAGGGGCTGCTCGTGCCCGGCGAGGAGCGGATGATCCCGGCCGTCGCGCTCGCGGTGCTCGGCGAGCTTTCCGCGGCGGAGCGGCGGCGGCTGCATGACTCGGTCGGCCGGGCGCTCGTCGCCGCCGGGGCGGATCCCGTGGTGGCCGCTACCCAGCTGCGGGCGGCGCGGGTGCGGACCCCGTCGGTGGCGGCGATCTACACGCGGGCCGGCGAGGCGACGCGCTTCGCCGATCCGGCCGCGGCGCTCGCCTGGTTCGACGACGCCGACGAGGCCGGGGCCGACCCCGCCGACACCGCGCCGGGGCGCGCCGAGGCCGGGGCACTGCTCGGGCTGGGGGTGGACGTCGACCCGCAGAGCGGCGACCGGCGGCTTGCCCGCCTCGCGGGCGCCGCGGCCGCGCAGGACGGGCGCACCGAGCGGGCGGCCGACACCCTGCTCGCCGCCGACCCGGTGCTCGCCGTCCCCGTCCTGGTCGGCGTGGGGCGGCTCGACATGGCCCGCGCGGCGGCCAAGGGTGACCGGCTCGCCGAGGCCGCCCTGGCCGCCGCCGAGGATCCGGATGCCGCGGTGCCGCTGCTGATCGAAGCCGCCGAGGCCGCCGAGCGGGCCCTCCCCACCGCCGTCCTCCCCGACACCCCGCACGCCCTCGGCGCGATCGTCGCCGTCGCCTGCGGCGATGTCGCCGCCGCCGAACACCTCCTCGAGCGCACCAACCCGGACGCCGCCGGCGAGCACACGAGCGCCGACACGGCCGCGTCGCCACCCGCCACCGGCGCGGCGGACAGCGCCGGCCCGGTGTCGCGAGCACCCTTCGGCGGACCGGCTGCCGCCGTGCGGCACCGGCTCCTGCTTGCCTGGGTGCGGATGCGCGCCGGGCGGTACGACACCGCCCTCGCCGAGCTCGCCCGGCCCGAAGGCGAGCTCCCCGGCCGCGAACGCCTCCTCCGCGCCGCCATCGCCGCGGGAATCGCACGCCGCCGCGGCGACATCGCCGGGCTGCGCGCGATCTGGGGCGGGGTGGAGCCCGTGCTGGCCCGCCGGGTGGTCGACCTCTGGCAGCTCGAGGCCGCGGAGGAGCTGCTCGTCGCCGCCGCGCGGTTGCAGCAGCAGCGCCGGGTCGAACCGGTGCTCGCCCTCCTCGAGCGGACCGTCGACGGGCTGGGCCGGCCACCGGCCTGGGCGGCGGCGCTCGGGTGGCTGCGGGTGCAGGTGGCCGTCGCGGCGGGGGACAAGGACGAGGTCGCCGCACAGGCCGCGCGGATGCCGGCCGAGGCCGGGCCCAAGGGCGAGGCACAGCGCGCCGGCGCGCACGTGTGGGCCGGGCTGCTCGCCGGCACCGTCGTCCCGGCCGACACGATCCTCGCCGTGACCGACGCGCTCGCCGCCGTCCAGCTCCCGTGGGAGGCGTCGCGCCTCGCCGGCCAGGCCGCCATCCACACGGCCGACCCGAGCACGGCGCGCCGGCTGCTCGAACGCGCCCGCGAACTGTCCGAACCGGACTCAACGGCCGCCGACGCGCAGCCGGCGGCCAAGGTCGGGCGGGCCGCGAGCCTGTCCGAGCGTGAGCTCGCGGTCGCGAAGCTGGTGCTCGCCGGCAGCACCCACCGCGAGATCGGCGCGCAGCTCTACATCGCGCCGAAGACCGTCGAGCACCACGTCGCGCGCATCCGCTCGAAGCTCGGCGCGGGGTCGCGCGCCGAGCTGCTCGCGGTGCTCCGGGAGATCGTCTCTGACCCTGGGTGACCGGGCGAGCGCCAGGTGCTCCATTCGGCCCTCGGGCAGGCAATCCAGCGGGTTTTCTGTGGCCGGACCGACACGTCCGAGGGCTAGCCTCCGATCTATCCCCTAGCGGCCCCCCTCCGTCACGGGGGTCTCCCCGATGCCCGGATGCGGCCTCCCCCGCAAATCTGGTGTCACGCCCGACGAAGGCCCGGGTCGCAGCCCGATCGAGGAGGAAGAATGCCCATCAACGTCACCGAGGTCCTGCAGGAGTTCATCCGGAACCTGCTCACCGACCGGACCTTCGCGGCCCAGTACGCCCAGGACCCCCACGGGATGCTCGCCGCACAGGGCGTGACCGACCATGATCTGTCCGCAGTGGACATGCAGTCCGCCGTGCAGAGGGCGTGCGCCGACCCGTCGGTGTCGCAGGAGACCAGATCCGCGGTACAAGGTGGCTACAGCGGCGGGGGTGGCCCGTCCGGCCACAGCGGGGGCGGCATCGACCAGGTCGTGCAGCACCTCAACTACGTCACCTACCAGACCTACGAAGGTGACGAGTACATCACGAATCTGGTCGACAACAGCGTGGACATCACCGGCAACGTCTTCGGTGACGTGGACATCAACAACGCCACCGGTGACGGCAGCCAGATCATCGACGGCGACAACTTCGGCCAGGCGAACACCGGCGACGGTGCCGTGCTGGCCGGCGACGACGCGTCCGGCGTCAACACCGGCGTGAACACCGGCATCAACGCGGGCGGCGACGTCGAGGACTCGGTCGTCGGCGACGACAACCAGACGGCCAACGTCGACGGCAGCGCCGACGGCAGCGTGCTGCACTTCGGCGACGGCGATGTCAACAACACCTCGAACAACGACATCGAGGACTCGACCGTCGGCACCGGAAGCGGCGACGTCACCGACGTCGACGTCGAGGACAACGACACCACCGTGACCGACAGCCACGACACCGTGACCGCGGTCCAGGACAACGACACGACGGTCATCGAGGACAACGACACCGTCGAGGACAACGACATCTCGGTGGTCGAAGACAACGACACGGTCGAGAGCGGCGACGACGCGGTCGCCGCGCAGTAGGCACCCCTACGCGAAGCGGGCTGACCGGCCGGCATGCCAGACGGGCATGTCAGCCGGACCGCCCGCTGCCGCGTGTCCCGGCCCCGCACCGTCCACACAGGAGCAACCATGACCAAGCCGGCCACCGCCCCGCCCGCCGCGCGCGCGACGGACCTGGTGGACCTGGGGCTGCGTGCCTGCGAGGCCTTCGACCGGCCGGACCTCGGTGCCCGGCTGACCGAGGCCAAGCGCCGCCTCGCCGACCCGGTCATCAACGTCGTCATCGCCGGGGAGTTCAAGCAGGGCAAGAGCTCCCTGGTGAACGCGCTCGTCGGCGCACCGGTCTGCCCGGTCGACGACGACCTCGCCACCGCGATCCCCACGTTCGTCCGCCACGGCGAGGAGGCGCACGCCGAGCTGCTGTGGGAGGACGAGAAGTCACCGCGCGAGGACATCGACCTGAACGACCTGCGCCGCTACATCGTCGAGGGCGCCGCGGCCGAGGACGGCCGGACCACCCGCGTGACCGGCGTCGAGATCCGCCTGCCGCGCACGATCCTCGCCACCGGTCTCGTCCTCGTCGACACCCCCGGCATCGGCGGGCTCGGCTCCGCGCACTCCGCGGCCAGCCTCGCCGCGATCTCCCTCGCGGACGCGGTCCTGTTCGTCACCAGCGCCGCCCAGGAGCTCACCCGCAGCGAGATGGACTTCCTGCACCGCGCGCGCTCCATGTGCCCGACCGTCGCCTGCGTGCTCACCAAGACCGACTTCTACCCGGCCTGGCGGCGCATCCGCGACCTCGACCAGGGCCACCTGGCCGCGGCCGGCGTGGACGTGCCGATCATGCCCGTGTCGTCGACGTTGCGGGCCCGCGCGGTGAAGAACGGCGACACCGACCTCAACGTCGAGTCCGGCTTCCCCGAGCTGATCAAGGTCGTCCGCGACCAGGTCGGCGGGTCCGCGGAGAAGCGGCTCGCCACCGAGGCCGCCGCCGAGGTCGTGGCCCTGTGCGACCACCTCGAGACGGCGTTCAAGGCCGAGCGGGAGGCGCTGGCCGACCCGGAGGCCGCGCAGCGCGTGGTCGACGAGCTGACCGCGGTCAAGTCCCATGTGGAGTCGCTGAAGACCGCGGCCGCCAAGTGGAACCAGACGCTCGGCGACGGGATCGGCGACCTCAGCTCCGACATCGACTTCGACCTTCGGTCGCGGATCCGCGAGGTCACCAAGGAGGCCGACACCGCGATCGAGGTCGGCGACCCGGCCGACACCTGGGCCGAGATCGGGCCGTGGCTGCAGTCGCGGACGGCCGCCGAGCTGCTCGCGAACTACGAGCTGCTGCGCGACCGCGCCGCCGAGCTGAGCGAGCGGGTCGGCGAGCACTTCCGCGAGGCCTCCGGCGTGCTGTACCGCCAGTTCGACGTGCACGACCCGACGCCGCTCGCGGACGTCGGCGAGCTCGGCGCGGACCTCGACCTGCAGAAGATGCGCGTGGTCAAGCAGGGTCTCGTCGCCCTCAAGGCCGCGTACGGCGGCGCGATGATGTTCACCGTCATCGGCAGCATGGTCGGCATCATGCTCGGCCCGATCGGCATCGGCATCGGGCTCGTGCTCGGCCATCGCGGGCTGCGCGAGGAGAAGAAGCGGCAGATCCAGAAGCGGCGCAGCGAAGCCAGGAACGAGATGCGCAAGTACTGCGACAAGATCACGTTCGTAGCCGCGAAGGACTCCAAGGACACCCTGCGCCGCGTGCAGCGCGAGCTGCGCGACCACTACACGACGCTCGCCGAGGAGCTCACCAAGTCCAACGCGAAGGCGCTCGCCGCCGCGACCGAGGCCGCGAAGAAGTCCCAGACCGACCGCGAGAAGCGGCTCAAGGACGTCCAGGCCGAGCTCAGTCGGCTCGAGCAGCTGCGCGGGCTCGCGAAGGCGGTGGCGACGTGAGCGCCGTGACGCTCGTGGACCGCACCCGGGCCGTGCTCACCCGCGCGCTCGACGTCTACCGCGGCACCCCGTACGCGGACCGGCTCGCCGGCCTCCTCGCCCGGCTCGACCAGCCGCTGCGGGTGGCGGTCGCCGGCCGGGTCAAGGCGGGCAAGTCCACCCTGCTCAACGCGCTCGTCGGGGAGCGGCTCGCGCCGACGGACGCGGGCGAGTGCACCAGGATCGTCACCTGGTACCAGGACGGCCACACCTATCAGGTGCAGGCCAGCCTCGACCGGCAGCCGCCGCGGCAGCTGCGCTTCACCCGGGAGAACGGGCAGCTCGACATCGACCTCGGCGGGCTCGCGGCCGACGACGTGTCGGAGCTCGTAGTGACCTGGCCGGCGCAGGCGCTGCGCGCGGTGACCCTCGTCGACACGCCCGGCATCGGCTCGCTGACCGAGTCCGCGTCGCGGCGCACGTGGGACCTGCTGGTGCCCGACGAGGAGGAGACGCCGGCCGACGCGGTCGT
>NZ_DATBKY010000223.1:0-14066 GCF_036555685.1 Actinophytocola sp.
GCTCGGCACGGCCATCACCTCGAGCGCGTCGATCTCCTCGGAGATCCGCATCGCGCCGAGCTGCGCGGTGAACCCGCAGCCGACGGTCGCCGACAGCGCGAGCCCGGCCGCGAGCGGCGCCACCTCGCGGGTGTCGAAGTACGCGGCGATGAACCCGGTCAGCGCGGACGTGCCGAGCTGGTTCAGCGCCGAGTAGCCCTGCAGGCCGACGATCAGGCCGGTGAACACGGTCATCCCGACCATCACGCCGAGCGTGCCGCCGATGACCGCGAGCGCGCCGCTGCCGAAGAACACGTCGGACAGCAGCCGCAGTGTCTCCTTGGGATAGTGCACGACCGCGCGCGGCATCGTGGCGAGCACGCGCGCGTAGAACGCGAGCTGCTCGCCGAGCGTGGCCAGGGTGTTCCCCGGCCGGGCGGCCACCGTGCCGACCCGCGTGGCGGCGGTGCCACGCGGCGGGACGTCGGTGTCCGTGACCGTCATCTGGTCTACATGCCCTTCGGCGGGACGATCTGCAGGTAGATCCCCGTGATCACCACGTTGATGAGGAACAGCAGCAGGAACGTGACCACGACGGTCTGGTTCACCGAGTCGCCGACGCCCTTCGGCCCGCGGCCCGGGTACAGCCCGCGGTAGGCGGCGACGACCCCGGCCACGAACCCGTAGACGACCGCCTTGACCTCGCTCACCCACAGGTCCGGCAGCTGCGCGAGCGCGTTGAACGACGCCAGGTACGCGCCCGGCGTGCCGCCCTGCAGGACGACGTTGAAGAAGTAGCCGCCGGCCACGCCGACGACGCTGACCAGCCCGTTCAGCAGCACCGCCACGATGATCACGGCGAGCACGCGCGGCACGACGAGCCGCTGGATCGGGGACACGCCGAGCACCTCGAGCGCGTCGATCTCCTCGCGGATCGCGCGCGAGCCGAGGTCCGCGCACATGGCCGACCCGCCCGCGCCGGCCACCAGCAGCGCCGTGATGAGCGGGCTGGCCTGCTGCACGATCGCGAGCGCGCTCGCCGCGCCAGTGAACGACTGCGCACCGATCTGCTGGGTCAGCGAGCCGAGCTGCAGCGCGATGACCGCGCCGAAGGGGATCGACACGAGCGCGGTCGGCAGGATCGTCACGCTCGCGAAGAACCAGCACTGCTGAACGAGCTCACGCCACTGGAACGGCCGGCGCGGCGTGTACCGGACGACCTCCCAGCCGAGTGTCGTCATGCGACCGACCTGAGCGAGCCCGCGCACGGGCGCCGGCCGTGACCCAGCACCAATGCTCATGAGGCATCACCCGACGTTTCTCGCCTTGCGTACACAACGACCCGGCAGGCGCGCGGTTACCCGAAACTCGACAGCGAGTGCGCCGCCGTCACGCCACCGTCCGCGACGAACTCCGAACCGGTGCAGTACGAGCTCTCGTCGCTCGCGAGGAACACCACCAGTTCGGCGATCTCGGCCGCCTGCCCGACCCGGCGCATCGGTACCCGCTTGGCGACGTGGGACAGGTCCACCGGCTGGCCGCCGAGCGCGGTGGGCAGCAGCCCGGTCTCGACCACCCCCGGATGCACGGAGTTGACCCGCACGCCCTTGCCCGCGAGCTCCAGGGCGGCCACCTTGGTCATGCCGCGGATCGCGAACTTGCTCGCCGTGTACGCGGTCAGCAGCGGCGCCGCGGCCAGTCCCTCCACTGAGGACACGTTGATGATCGACCCGCCGCCCGCCTCGACCATGCCGGGCACGACCGCGCGCATGCCGAGGAACGTGCCGATCTGGTTCACCCGGACGACCCGCTCGTAGTCGGCCAGCTTCGTCTCGTGCAGCGGCGAGAAGTGCAGCACGCCGGCGTTGTTCACCAGCACGGTCACCGGACCGTGCGCCTCCAGCGCGGCGGCCCAGCCGTCCTCCTGCGACACGTCGAGGTGGACGTAGTCCGCGCCGAGCTCGCCTGCGAGCGCCTTGCCCGCGTCGTCGTCCACGTCGGCGAGCACGACCCGCGCCCCCTCGGCCACGAACCGCCGCGCCGCGGCCGCGCCCTGACCGTTGGCCGCGCCCGTGATCAGCGCGCCCTTCCCCGACAGCCGCATCTACATCAACTCATCGGTCAGCGGCATCAGGACCGTCTTCAGCTCGGTGTACGCCTCGAACGCGCTCTGCCCGCCCTCGCGGCCGAGTCCGGACTGCTTGAACCCGCCGAACGGCAGGTGCGGCTCGACCTGGAAGCCGTTGATCCCGACCGTGCCCGCGCGGAGCTTGCGCGCCAGCCGGAACGCGCGCCGGCCGTCCGTCGTGTAGACGCCCGCGCCGAGGCCGTACTCGGTGTCGTTGGCCAGCCGCACGGCCTCGTCCTCGTCCGCGAACGGGACGACCGCGAGCACCGGGCCGAAGATCTCCTGCTGCGCGATCTCCATGCCGTTGTCCACGTCCGCGAACACGGTGGGCCGCACGTAGTTGCCCGCCGCCAGGTCGCCGTCCGCCCGGCCGCCGCCGCACACCAGCCGCGCGCCGGCCTCCCGGCCGCGCTCGATGAACCCGAGGACGCGGTCGAGCTGCCGCGTGTTGATCAGCGGCGCGGACATCGTCGCCGGCTCGAACGGGTCGCCGTAGCTGACCGCCCCCGCCATCATCTCCGCGGCGCCGAGGAACTGGTCGTAGACGTCGCGGTGCACGAGCGCGCGCGTGTGCGCGACGCAGGCCTGCCCGGACAGTCCCATCGTGACGGTGCCCATCGTGGTCATCGCGGCGAGGCCGACGTCCGGCGCGTCCGGGAACACCAGCGTCGGGCTCTTCCCGCCCAGCTCCAGCGACACCCGCTTGAGCGTGCCGGCCGACGCCTCGACGATCCGCTTGCCGACCGCGCGGCTGCCGGTGAAGCTGATCTTGTCGACCATCGGGTGGGTGATCAGCGCCTCGCCGGTCGGGTCGCCGGGCCCGGTCACGACGTTGACCACGCCGTCCGGCAGGCCGGCCTCGCCGAGCAGCTCCACCATCCGCAGGACGGTGAACGACGCGAACTCCGACGGCTTGAGCACCACCGTGCAGCCGGCCGCCAGCGCCGGGCCGAGCTTCTGCGCGAGCAGCAGGAACGGCGCGTTCCACGGCAGGATCGCCGCGACCACGCCGATCGGCTCGCGGAACGTCATCGCCAGGTGGTCGCCGCCCTGGTACGGCGGCAGCGTCTGGCCGCCGACCTTGTCGACCCAGCCCGCGTGGTGGTCGAACACGTCCGCCGCGCACTCCACACCCGTGGCGTAGATGTTGGCGGAGAACGACAGCGGCACGCCGTTGTCCAGCGCCTGCAGGCCGCGCAGCTCCTCGGCGTGCGCGCGCAGCAGGTCCGCGTACCGGCGCAGGAGCCGGATCCTCGTCGTCGCGCGGGAGTTCGCCCAGCGGCCGTCGTCGAACGCGCGGCGCGCAGCGCGTACCGCGTCGTCCACATCGGACACCGTGGCGACCGGGAAGCTGCCGATCTCCTCGCCGGTCGCCGGATGCGCGTGGGTCCACGTGGCGCCGTCGGCGGCCGCGCGCCACGTGCCGTCGACGAGCAGCTGCCCATCGGCGAGGCCGACCTTCTCCCGGTACCCGAGCAGGCTCAGTGTCATGGTTCCTCCTTGCGCGACCTCACGTACCCACCCACCACGGCGTCCAGCTCCTTGAGCGTCCACGAAGGACTGTCGAACCGCTGCTCGACCGCCGGCGGCGCGAGCAGGGCGACCATCCCGCCGTACACGACGAACACCTGGCCGTTGATGCCGTCCGCGGCCGGCGCGGCCAGGTACGCGACCAGCGGCGCGACGTGCTCGGGGGACAGGGGGTCCGCCCCCTCGGGCGCTTCGCCGAACACGGCCGCGGTCATCGCGGTCCGGGCGCGCGGGCAGATCGCGTTGGCCCGCACGCCATACCGGGCGAGGCCGCGCGCGGTGGACTGCGTGAGCGCCACGATGCCGGCCTTCGCGGCGGCGTAGTTCGGCTGCCCGGGCGGACCGAGCAGGAACGCCTCCGACGACGTGTTCACCACCCGGCCGTAGGTCGACCCGTCCGAGTTGTCCGTGCCGGCCTTGGCCCGCGCGCGCCAGTACGCGGCGGCGTCGCGGGAGAGCAGGAAGTGGCCGCGCAGGTGCACCCGGATGACCGTGTCCCACTCCTCGTCGGACATGCCGAACAGCATCCGGTCGCGCAGCACGCCGGCGTTGTTGACCACCACGTGCAGCCCGCCGAGCCGCTCGGCGGCGGCCACCAGCTCGCGTGCGGTGGCCGACTCGCCCACGTCCCCCTCGACGAGTACTGCCTTGCCACCCGCCGCCTCGATCGCGTCGACGGTGTCCCCGCCGGTGCCGCCGACCCTGCTGCCGACACCACCGCCGACACCACCGACCGGCACGTCGTTGACCACGACGTCGGCGCCGGCCCGGGCGAGCGCCAGCGCCTCCGCGCGGCCGAGCCCGGCACCCGCGCCGGTGACGATGGCGACCTTGCCGTCGAGGCTGAGCGGGTCCATGCGCCTCAGCCGAACGTGACGATCTGCCGGATGAGATCGCCGCCCGCACGCAGCGCCTGCAGCCCGTCGTTGATCTCGTCGAGCGTGATGCGCTTGCTGATCATGCCCTCGAGATCGAGCCGGCCGGCCCGCCACAGCGACAGCAGCCGCGGGTAGTCCCGGTACACGTCCGCGCCGCCGTAGAACGAGCCGAGCAGCCGCTTGTCGTGCAGGAACAGCTCCTGCGCGGAGAACTGCACCATCGCGTCGCCACGCCCGGCACCGACCACGACGACCGTGCCGCCGCGCCGCGCGTTGTCCCAGGCCGACCGGATCGTGGCCGGCAGCCCGACCACGTCGAACGCGTAGTCCCAGCCCTGGCTCGCGGTGAGCGACGCGTGCGTCTCGGCCAGCTGCTCGGGGGTGATCGCTTGCGTGGCCCCGAAGTGCCGGGCCGTCTCGTGCTTCTCGGCCACCGGGTCCACGGCGACGATCTGGGCGGCGCCGGCCAGCCGGGCGCCCTGGATCGCCGAGATGCCCACCCCGCCGCAGCCGATGACCAGCACGGTCGCGCCGGGCTCGACCCGCGCCGTGTTGACTACCGCGCCGACACCGGTCATCACGCCGCAGGCGACGAGCGCGGCGATCTCGAACGGCACGTCCGGGTCGATCTTCACCGCGCCGTCGGCGGGCACGACCAGCTCCTCGGCGAACGTCCCCGTGCCGGCGTAGCCGAAGACGGGGGTGTCGCCGATGAGGAAGCGCGGGTTCATGAACGCCGCGATCGTGTGGATCGCGCACAGGTGGGGCCGGCCGCCGCGGCAGTTCACGCAGGTCCCGCACGGCGGCACGAACGTCAGGGCCACGTGGTCGCCGACGGCCAGGGCGTCGACCTGCGCACCGGCCTCGACGATCTCGCCGGCGCCCTCGTGGCCGACGATGCCGGGCGCCAGGGCCGGCAGCGTGCCGTCCATCGCGGACAGGTCGCTGTGGCACACCCCGGTGGCCCGGACGCGGATGCGGACCTCCCGGGGCCCGACGTCGGTGGTGCGCACGTCGTCGCGCAGTTCCAGCTTCGTGTCCCCGACCTGGTTCAGTACGGCGGCCTTCATCGTCGAGACCTCCTCGTTTTCCGGCGACTCTAGTACATTCTTAGAACGTGTTCTAGTCACCAGGAGGGTGGATGCGGATCGCCTACACGCCCGAGCAGGAGCGGCTGCGGCGCGAACTGCGGGAGTACTTCGCCGGCCTGATGACGCCGGAGCGGCGCGAGGCCCTCATGGCCGGGAGCGACTACGGGTCGGGAGAGGTGTACAAGGAGGTCGTGCGGCAGATGGGCGCCGACGGCTGGCTCGCGCTGGGGTGGCCGCGGGAGTACGGCGGCCGGGCCGGATCCATGCTCGACCAGTTGGTGTTCACCGACGAGGCGGCGGTCGCGGGTGCCCCGGTGCCGTTCCTGACGATCAACACGGTCGGCCCGACGATCATGAGGTTCGGGACCGAAAACCAGAAGCGGTTCTACCTGCCGAGGATCGCCGCCGGACAGATCCACTTCTCGATCGGCTACTCCGAGCCGGAGGCCGGCACCGACCTCGCGTCACTGCGCACGCGGGCCGTCCGCGACGGTGACCACTACGTCATCAACGGCCAGAAGATGTGGACGAGCCTGATCGCCTACGCCGACTACGTGTGGCTCGCCTGCCGGACCGACCCGGACGCGCCGAAGCACAAGGGCCTGTCGATCATCATCGTGCCGACGGACGCGCCGGGCTTCTCCTGGACCCCGGTACACACCGTGGCCGGCGCGACGACGAGCGCGACCTACTACTCCGGCGTCCGGGTGCCGGCGGCGAACCTGGTCGGCGAGGAGAACCGGGGCTGGCCGCTGATCACCAACCAGCTCAACCACGAGCGGGTGGCGCTGACGTCGTCGGCGCCGGTCCGCCAGGCGCTGGCCGAGGTGCGCGAGTGGGCGCAGGCGACGAAGCTGCCGGACGGCCGGCGGGTGATCGACCAGGAGTGGGTCCAGGTCCACCTCGCGCGCGTGCACGCGAAGGCCGAGTTCCTGAAGCTGGTCAACTGGAGGATCGCCTGGGGTGGCGACGGCGGCACCGAGCGCGGGCTCGGCCCGGCGGACGCGTCGGCCACGAAGGTCTTCGGCACGGAGTTCGCCACCGAGGCGTACCGGCTGCTGATGGAGGTGCTCGGCCCACAGGCCTACGTGCGGGCCGGCTCGCCGGGCGCGCTGCTGCGCGGCCGGGTCGAGCGGATGCACCGCTCGTCGTTGATTCTCACGTTCGGTGGCGGCACCAACGAGGTGCAGCGCGACATCGTGGCGGCGGTCGGCCTCGGCATGCCGCCGGCCAAGAGGTCGTGAGCGAAGCGAACCGGGGAGGCAGCATGGACTTCGATCGGGACGAGGCAGACCTCGAGCTGGCCGGGCTGGCGCGGACGATCCTGGCCGACCACGCCACGCCCGCCCGGCTCGCCGAGGTCGAGGCGACCGGCGACCGGTTCGACCGTGCACTGTGGACGGAGTTGGCGAAGGCGGGCGTGCTGGCCGCGACGCTGCCGGAGTCCGTCGGCGGCAGCGGGTTGGGCCCGCTCGCGCAGTGCGGGGTGCTCGTGGAACTCGGCCGGACGGTCGCCCCGGTGCCGTACCTGCCGTCGATCGTCGTCGCCGCGGCTGCGATCGCCGAGCACGGGACCGGCGCGCAGCGGGCGGCGTGGGCGGCGCCGGCCGCGGCGGGCGACCTTGTGCTCACGACCGCGCTCACCGAGGAGGTCGGCGACGACCCGGCGGCCCCGGCGACACTGGCCGAACCCGTCGAAGACGGCGCTGCACGTGCAGATGCCACCTGGCGTTTGCGTGGTACAAAAGTCGCGGTACCCGCGGGACCTGTCGCGGACTTGTTCCTGGTTCCGGCGCAGACCCCGCGGGGGCCGACTGTGTTCCTTGTCACTCCGCGCGATCCGGGCGTCTCGGTGCGTCGCCAGGAGATCGTCGACGGCGACGCCGAGGCGGTGCTCGACCTGGACCATGTCGAGCTCGGCGCCGATCGCGTACTGGGTGAACCGGGCGGCGGCAAGCGGGTCGTCGGGTGGCTCGCCGCACGCCAGACGGTCGGGCTGTGCGCCCACCAGCTGGGCGTCACCGAGGCTGCGCTGCAGATGACAGCCCTATATGCAAGTGGCAGAGTGCAATTTGGTCGTCCTATCGGGACATTTCAGGCCGTGGGCCAGCGGCTCGCCGACTGCTACGTCGACGTTGAGGCGATACGGTTGACGATGTGGCAAGCGGCCTGGCGAATATCTGAAAACCTGGCTTCCCAGCTGGAGATCGGCACCGCGAAATTCTGGGCGGCCGATGGCGGGCACCGGGTCGCACACGCGTCGGTGCACGTGCACGGCGGTTTGGGTATTGACGTGGACTACCCGCTGCATCGATATTTTGTGGCTGCGAAACGAAATGAGTTCAGCCTCGGCGGCGCCACACTGCAGCTGCGACGAATCGGTGCCGTGCTGGCCGCTGAGCCGGCCTGAGGCCCGCATGAGGTAGGAGGTCTCCATGACCGCGCCGGGGGAGCCACTCCCCACAGTCACCGAGCTGTTGCTGGCGCGGGCCGACGACGACCACCCCGGGCTCCTCTTCGAGGACTCCTGCTGGAGCTGGGCCCAGCACGTGCAGGAGTGCGCCGACCGCGCGGCGCTGCTGCAGTCATTGCGCCGGCCGGGCCCGTTCCACATCGGCGTGCTGCTCGACAACGTGCCCGAGTTCTCGTTCCTCCTCGGCGGCGCCGCGCTCGCCGGCGCGGTGCTCGTCGGGCTCAACACGAGCCGCCGCGGCGACGCGCTCGTGCGCGACATCCGGACGGCCGACTGCCAGGTGGTGCTGACCGAGAGCCGGTACGTGGAGTTGTTGCAGGGCATGGACATCGGCGCGCGAGTGCTCGACGTGGACTCCGCCGCCTGGCACGTCACCTCGTTCCGCCACCGGCACAGCCGGCTCGACCCGGTGCCGGCCACGCCGCACGACCTGCTCATGCTGATCTTCACGTCCGGCACCAGCGGCGAGCCCAAGGCGGTGCGCTGCACGCACGGGAAGATCGCCCAGCCCGGCCGGATGCTCGCCGGACGGTTCGGGCTCGGCGCGGCGGACACCGTGTACGTCGCGATGCCGATGTTCCACTCGAACGCGATCATGGCTGGCTGGTCGGTCGGCCTCGCCGCCGGCGCCCGGCTCGCGCTGCGCCGCCGGTTCACCGCGTCCGGGTTCCTCGACGATGTCCGGAAGTTCGGTGTCACCTACGCGAACTACGTCGGCAAGCCGCTGTCCTACATCATGGGCACGACCCCGCGCGAGGACGACGCGGACAACCCGCTGCGGATCATGTTCGGCAACGAGGGCAGCGCGCGGGACGTGGCCGAGTTCGCCGAGCGGTTCGGCTGCGAGGTGATCGACGCGTACGGCTCGACCGAGGGCGGCATCAACCTCGTGCGCCCGCCGGACCTGCCGGCCGGCTCGCTCGGCCGGCTCGGCGACGACGTCGCCGTGCTGAGCTCGGCGACCGGACAGCCCTGCCCGCCTGCGGAGTTCGACGACCACGGCCGGCTGACCAACCCGGACGAGGCCATCGGCGAGCTGGTCCGGACCAGTGGGCCGGGCCTGTTCGCCGGCTACTACAACGACCCCGACGCGGACGCGGCCCGCATGCGCGAGGGCATGTTCTGGAGCGGCGACCTCGTCTACCGCGACGAGCACGGCTTCGCGTACTTCGTCGGCCGCACCGGCGAGTGGCTGCGGGTGGACGGGGAGAACCTCGGCACGGCCCCGATCGAGCGGATTCTGCAGCGCCACCCCGACGTCGCCGAGGTCGCCGTGTACGCGGTGCCCGACCCGGACGCCGGCGACCAGGTGATGGCCGCGCTCGTGCTGCGCGGCGGAGCGCGGTTCGACCCCGTGAAGTTCGCGACGTTCCTGGCCGCCCAGTCCGACCTGGGACCCAAGCAGGTGCCGCGGTTCGTCCGGCTCAGCTTCCGGCTGCCGCGGACCGGGACGTACAAGGTGCAGAAGCGGCGGCTGGCCGCGCAGCGCTGGCGCACCCCCGACCCGGTGTGGTGGCGCGAAGGCGCCGAGCTGCGGTACGAGCCGCTGACCCCGGCCAGCGATCCGATTCGGCTCGACTGGGGTGCCCGGTCCGTGCGACGCTGAGGCATGCCCGAAAAACCGGAGCCCGCATCTGAGGACACGACCGACTCACAGGACGACGTGAAAGCGCGATTCCGGGAGGCGCTGGAGCGCAAACAGGCCCAGAACCGAAACGGCGAGGGCCACGCGGACGCCAGGTCGAAGGTGCACGACACCCACGGCCCCGCCGCGGCCAAGCGCCAGTTCCGCCGCAAGAGCGGCTGACGCTCACCGGCGGTCCCGCATGACCAGCAACAGGTAGGCGGCGAGCGTCGAGTCGTCGGTGATCACGCCGTCGCTGATCATCCGCTCGACCTCGCCGCGCGGGAACCACTGCGTGCGCATGTCCTGCTCGGTCTGCTCCCGGTTCGGCTCGCCCGGCGTGAGGTCGGTGGCGAGGAACACGTGGTAGCCCTGGCCGGTGAACCCTTGCGCGCAATTGAGGTAGCCGAGCCGTTCCAGCCGCGCGGCGGTGAACCCGGTCTCCTCGGCGAGCTCGGTGGCCGCCAGCTCCTCGGGCGTGCCGGTCACGCCGGTCGGGAACGAACCCTGGGGGAACTCCCACCGTCGGCCGCCAAGCGTGTAGCGATACTGCTCGACCAGGTGGAACCCGCCGTCCTGTCGCGGGACGACCACAGCGAAGTCCGGCTTGTCCACGACCCCGTACAACCCGCGTGACCCGTCGGCGTACTCGATCTGGTCCTCACGCAAGGTCATCCACGGGTTCTCGTAGACGACGCGCGACGACAGTGTTCGCATACTCACAGGCCGAGTCTGGCCCGCGCCTGCGTGAGCTCGGCCAGCAGGTCCGCCATCACCTCCGCGACCGGGCGGACGTCGTTCATCCGGCCGACGATCTGGCCGACCGGCATCGCCACCACGTCCGGGTCGCCGCCCTGCATCATCCGCTGGTGGGCCTCGCCGACCAGCAGGTTCTGCAGGGGCATGGGCAGCGGCTGGGGCGCGTCGGGCGCCGCCCACGCCTGCGTCCAGCGGTTGCGCAGCAGCCGGGCCGGCTTGCCGGTGTAGATCCGCGACCGCACGGTGTCGCTCGAGCCGGCCTTCAGCAGCGCGCGCTGCAGCGTGTCCGGGCCGGTGCCGAGCCGGTACTCGGCCGTGGTCAGCCAGTACGAGCCCATCCACACGCCCGCCGCACCGAGCGCGAGTGCCGCGAGGACCTGGCGCCCGCTGCCGATCCCGCCCGCCGCCAGCACCGGCACCCGCTCGCCCACGGCGTCCACGACCTCGGGAATCAGCACCATCGACGCGATCTCGCCGGTGTGCCCGCCTGCCTCGTAGCCCTGCGCCACGACCACGTCGACGCCGTTGTCGGCGTGCCGCACGGCGTGCTCGGCCTTCCCGGCGAGCGCCGCCACCGGCACGCCGCGCTCGTGCGCCCGCTCGATCACGTCGACTGGTGGCGAGCCCAGCGCGTTCGCCACCAGGCCGATCCGGTGCGACATGGCGACGTCCACATGGGAGCGCGCGACCGAGTGCAGCCAGCCGAGCACGCCCACGTCGGTCGCCGGGTCGCCGGACAGCGGCGGCACGCCCAGCTCGAGCAGCGTCCTCGCCACGAAGTCCTTGTGGCCCTGGGGGATCATCGCCGAGAGGTCGGCCGACGAGCCCTCGGTCGGGATCTTGGCCGGCATCACGATGTCGACGCCGTACGGCTTGCCGCCGGTGTTCTCGTCCATCCAGGACAGCGCGGCGTCGAGCTCGGCCGGGTCGTTGAACCGCACGCAGCCGAGCACGCCGAGCCCACCCGCGCGGCTGATCGCGGCCGCCACGTGTTCGGACGGGGTGAAACCGAAGATCGGGTGCTCGATGCCGAACGTGTCACACACCGACGCTGGCATGCGCCCCTCCGGCTTCCGTGGCCGCGGCCCGCCACGTCGGTTCGTGTTCTCGCGTGTGCTCCTTGGCCCAGCGGTAGTCGGCCTTCGCGCTCGGCAGCCGGCCCACCTCGTCGACGATCCACAGGCTGCGCGGCGTCTTGTAGCCTGCGATCCGCTGCCGGACGTGGGCGTCGAGCGCGGCGAAGTCGATCGTCCTTTCCGGACGCGGCTGCACGAGCGCGGCCACCCGCTCGCCGAGCCGCTCGTCGGGCACGCCGACCACCAGCGCGTCGAAGACGTCCGGGTGGGACTTGAGCGCCTCCTCGACCTCCTCGGGGAAGACCTTCTCGCCGCCGGTGTTCACGCACATGTTTCCCCGGCCCAGCAACGTGATCGTGCCGTCCTCCTCGAGCCGGGCCCAGTCGCCGGGCACGACGTAGCGGTCGCCGCCGACCTCGACGAAGATCGTCGCGCTCTTGTCGGGATCCTTGTAGTAGCCGAGCGGTACGTGCCCGCCGCGCGCGATGCGGCCGATCTGGCCGCGCTCGACGGGCCGGTCGTCGTCGTCGATGACGATCGTGTTCGGCCCGCTGTTGACGCGCGGTCCACCCGTGGCCTGCGGGGCGCCCTTCAGCACGATGCCGATGCCGGTGAACCCGGACTCCGAGGCGCCGATCGCGTCGGTGATCACGACGTTCGGCAGCGCCTCCAGGTACTGCTCCTTGACGCCCGCCGAGAACAGGGCGGCGTGGCTGGAGAACGCCACCAGCGACGAGGCGTCGTAGGAGCCCTCGTGGAACGCCTCGATGAGCGGGCGCGCCATCGCGTCGCCGACGATCGTGACCACCTTGACCTGGTGCCGCTCGATGGCCCGCCACACCTCGTGCGGGTCGAACCTGGGCAGCAGGACCACGGTGTCGCCGGCGAACAGGGCCGGCAGCGCCGCCCACTGCGCGGCCCCGTGGATCAGCGGCGCGCACGCGAGCCGGGTCAGTCCCGGGGACTCCTTGCCGCGCTCGGACTGCGCCCACTCGTCGGGTAGCGGCTGGCCGGTGTAGAAGTCGATTCCGCCGCCGAGCACGCGCCACACGTCCTCGTGGCGCCACATCACGCCCTTGGGGTGACCGGTGGTGCCCCCGGTGAACAGGATGTAGATGTCGTCGGGGCTGCGCTCGCCGAAGTCCCGCGCCGCGGGCTGGTTCGCGAGCGCCTCCTCGTACGGGGTGCTCGTGGTCTCGGTGCCGGTGCCGTCCTCGACCACGAGGCGGTGCCGCAGCATCGGCACGTCGGCCAGCACGGCGTCGACGCGCGGGGAGAACCGGCGCTCGTGCACGAGCGCGACCAGGTCCGCGTTGTCGAACAAGTATCGTAACTCGTTCTCGACATAGCGGTAGTTGACGTTGACGAGCACCGCGCGCAGCTTGTACGTGGCGAGGATCGTCTCGATGGCCTCGATCGAGTTCCGCGAGTAGAGCCCGATGTGGTCACCCTTGCCGAAGCCCTGTCCGGCCAGGTGGTGGGCGAGCCTGTTGGCGCGCGCCTCCAGCTCGGCGAACGTGGTGGTGCGGTCCCCGCAGGCGATCGCGACCCGCTCTCCGAAGGCGTCGGCGGCATGCTCGAAAAGGTCCGCGATGTTGAGTGCCACGAGCACCAAACTAGAACGTGTTATCGTTCCTGGCAATCCCCGTGGAGGTGTCGATGCCTGACTGCCTCGTCGAGCAGGACGGTCACGTCCTCGTGGTGACGATGAACCGGCCGTCCGCGCGAAACGCCCTGTCCGCCGAGATGATGTCGATCATGCGTGCGGCGTGGGACCGCGTCGACTCCGATCCCTCGGTGCGGGTGTGCGTGCTGACCGGCGCGGGCGGCGCGTTCTGCGCGGGCGCGGACCTGAAGGCGATGACGGCGGCGCACCCCGGTGACAGCTTCTCCTCCGGCGGCTGGGACCTGTCGGTGATCGAGCCGCTGCTCAAGGGCCGGCGGCTGACCAAGCCACTCATCGCGGCCGTCGAGGGCCCGGCCATCGCGGGCGGCACGGAGATACTGCAGGCGACCGACATCCGGGTGGCCGGCGAGAGTGCCCGCTTCGGCGTCGCCGAGGCGCGGTGGGGGCTGTTCCCGCTGGGCGGGTCGGCGGTGCGGCTGCCGCGCCAGATCCCGTACACCCTCGCGGCGGACCTGCTCTTGACCGGCCGCCACATCACGGCGGCCGAGGCGCTGTCGCTGGGTCTGATCGGCCACGTGGTACCAGACGGCCAGGCGCTGTCGAAGGCGCTGGAGATCGCGTCGGCGATCGCGGGGAACGGCCCGCTGGCGGTGCAGGCCATCCTGCGCACCATGCGCGAGACGGAGGGCATGCCGGAGACCGAGGCGTTCACTGTCGACGCTCGGCTGGGCATGGCGGTCTTCGCGTCGGAGGACGCGCGAGAGGGCCCGAAGGCCTTCGCGGAGAAGCGGAAGCCCAACTTCCACGCCCACTGACCCCGCGAGTCCAACGTTCCGGCACCGCGAGTCCAACACTCCCGACACCCGGGTGTCAGACTCGCGG
The DNA here is from genome assembly GCF_036555685.1 of Actinophytocola sp. Classification (GTDB taxonomy): domain Bacteria; phylum Actinomycetota; class Actinomycetes; order Mycobacteriales; family Pseudonocardiaceae; genus Actinophytocola. The sequence continues at coordinate 14,048 of NZ_DATBKY010000223.1, forward strand.
TTGCTGAGTGTTGGACTCG
>NZ_DATBKY010000224.1:0-20512 GCF_036555685.1 Actinophytocola sp.
GGAGATGCCGATGGGCAAGCTCGCCACCGAGCGGGGGACGACCAAGGAGGTCAAGACCGCCGGCTCGGTCATGCTCACCGACCACACCAAACTGAACACCGTCGTCGAGCAGCTCGCGAAGAAGTTCGGCGTGCAGCTGCCCGACAAGCCGAAGTCGTCGCACCAGGGCTGGATGAACGAGATCAGCGGCAAGACCGGCGAGGACTTCGACAAGACGTTCGCCACCCGGCTGCGCGCCGCGCACGGCTCGGTGTTCAGCACGATCGCCGAGGTGCGCGCCGGCACCCACAACAAGACGATCCTCGACTTCGCCACCCAGGCGAACACCATCGTGCTGAAACACATGACGCTGCTCGAGGCGACCGGCTACGTGAACGACCAGACCGGGCACTTCGCCGAGGCGGGCGCCCGCGGCTCGTCCTACCCGGAAAACCAGCTGGGCGCGTCCGACCTGATCCTGGGCGCGATCGCGTTCGTCGTCGTGGCCGCGGGGACCGTGCTGGGCGTGCGGCTGCTCAGCGCCCGCGGCGCGTCGAACTGACGGCGACGCCGAACCGCCGGTGAGGATGCTCGCTCGTCGCTCAGTCGTCGCCGGCCGGGATCGTGGTGCCGCAGCGCTGGCACGTCGTCGGTGGCTCGCGCACGGCGAACAGCCCGCATTCCGGGCACACGCGCGAGAGCCAGCACACCGGGTCGCCACCCTCGTCGGCGTGCTCGATGTATGCGTCCTGGCTCTGCTCGGTCACCGCGCTCGGCCTCCGTTCGCTCGTTCGTGCCTTAGCATACTTGCGTGGCGCAATCATGGGTGGCCGGCGACGGGACGGACAACGGGACGGACCGGGCGATGGCGGTGCTGCGCGCCATGGTCGCGATCGCCGACTCCACGGTCGAGATGGTGACCGAGCAGCTCACGCTGACGCAGTTCCGCGTGCTGCGCACGGTCATCGAGCGCACCCCGGTCACGATGAGCGCGGTCGCCCAGGAGCTGGCGCTCATCCCGTCCACGGTGACCCGGGCAGGCGACCGGCTGGTGTCGGCCGGCCTGCTCCAGCGCGCGCAGAACCCGCTCAACAAGCGCGAGGTCCTGCTGGCGCCGACCGCGGAGGGCAGGCGCATCGTCGACCAGGTCGACCACGACCGGCGCGCGGCGCTGTCGGCGATCATGGCACGGCTGGGCGAGGACACCCGCGGGACGGTGGCCGCGGCGTTCGAGCGCTTCGCGGCCGCGGCGGCCCTGCCCGAACTGTCCAGCGGCACCCGTAGTAGCGAGATATGATTGCGTCACGCAAATGAGGCCTCGTGGCCCGCTCCCCGGGGCCTCCAGGAGGAATCATGCTCTGCTACGACTGCAGCCTCAACGGACGTCAGGTCCCCGCGATCGGTGTGTGCGCGGCCTGCGGTGCGGCCGCCTGCGCCGAGTGCGCGCACTTCGGCACGCAGACCATCCATCTGATGGAGGGCCTCGCGTCCGCCGAGATCAACAACGTCGACACCCGCGTGCTCAACTGCGCGCGCTGCGCGGACGCCGTGCACGCCAACCACCCGCTGGACAAGGGCCTCGCGCCACGGTGACGCTCAGAGGTCCACGGTTCCGGTGATGCCGAGGACGGTGTCACCGCCGATCCAGATCTCGCCGTCGGCCTGCTCGACGTGGACGCGTCCGCGGCGATGCAGCTTGGTGCCCTGCGACGCGGTGTAGGCCGACGGCGCCCGTCCCGCCGTGATCAGCCACTGCGCGATCGCCGCGTTCAGGCTGCCGGTGACCGGGTCCTCGAACATCGCGTCGAAGGCGACGAACGCGCGTACCTCGTAAGCGACATCGCCGCCGGCCGGGTACGGGCCGACCACGCCGACGGCGGGGCACTCGCCGAACGCGGCGGGGTCCGGCGTCAGGTTCAGCACGGCCTCGGCGTCTGCGAGCAGCACGGCCACCCAGCCAGGTCCGTTGTCCGCCCACTGCGCGTCGACGATCTCCGCCGGCTCGACGCCGATGGACGCGGCCACCGCCGCGGCCGTCGCCGGCTCGACCGGACCGCCGCGCAGCAACGGCGGCGCGGCGAACGCGAGCCGGTTCCCGTTGCGGCGCAAGGGAACCAGCCCGGCGCCGCACTCCTGAACCAGCCGGCCGTCCGTCTTCGGCGTCCCGCCGGCCGCCAGCCACGCCCGCGCCGAGCCGATCGTCGGGTGCCCGGCGAACGGCAGCTCGCGTGCGGTGGTGAAGATCCGCAGGCGGTAGTCGGCGGCCGGATCGGTCGGGGACAGCAGGAACGTGGTCTCGCTGAGGTTCGTCCACCGCGCGAACGCGGCCATCTGCTCGGTGCTGAGCTCGTCGGCGCCGTGCACCACGGCGACCGGGTTGCCGGCCAGGAGCTCGTCGGTGAACACGTCGACCTGGGTGAAGGACAGCACGCTGGCAACCTAGCGCCGGGGCGCGCCCCACGACAGCGCGGACCGGGCCCGGTGAACAGCCGCACGAGTCCGCGGCGGCGAGCGCGGACGCGAACCTCCTGCTCCGCCTGACCCGCCCCCGAACCGCCGGGAACCATCCGGCCCGAACACCTGGTCGCAAGGCCGTAACGCCCGGCGCGGTGCCCGCGACCATGTCGGAAAGCGAGTTTGGGGAGCCGGGCCATGACCGTGAGCGCCTTGATCCTCGCCGTCGCCGCCACGATCGTCGGCAGCATCTTCACCCTCTACACCAGCGCGCGGATCAGCCGGGAGAACGGCCGGACCGCCGCGCGCCTCGTGTACGGCGAGCTCATCCGCAACAGCGCGTCGGTCGCGTTCTACCTGCGGGTCGGCAGCTGGCCGCAGGTGCAGCTCGACACGCCGGTCTGGAACCAGCGTGGCGAGGCCATCGCCAAGATCAGGAGGGTCGACGCGTTCAACACCATCTACAAGGGATACGCGGCCCTGGAGGCGCTCGCCTTCCTGGCCAAGGAGGGCGCGCAGCTGGGCGACGAGCGTGAACGCATCCTCTCCGACGAGGTCGCGGTCCTCCGCGACGCGATACGCGTGGCCGGCACGACCGCACGCATCAGCGACGAGGAGATCACCGCGAACCTCGCCCCGTTCGACACCGATCGACCACGGCCCGCCCGGTCGATGCCGTTCCAGCTGCACACCTCGACCCCGTTCATCCCGACGGCGATCCTGCGGCACGTCGCGGACCGCGGAACCGCGCCGGAACAGGAGTCCGCACGCCGCACGATCGAGACGGCCCCGGCCGAGCCGGCGACCACGACACCGCCGCTGCGGCGGATCGTCTACGACGCGCAGCACAGCCAGAACCAGGAGCCGGCCACCGTCTTGCGCCGCGAGGGCGACCCACCCGCGGGCGACCAGGCCGCCGACGAGATCTACGACTCGATCGGCCAGGTGCACGACTTCCTCTGGCGGGTGTACGAGCTCGACCTCCAGAACTACACGGGCCCGGACACGATGGCGGTCGTCCACTTCGGAGAGAAGTTCAGCAACATGTTCTGGACCGGCACCCGGCTCGTCGTCGGGGACGGCGACGGCGGGAGGCTGTTCAACCGGTTCAGCGCATCACTGGACGCGCTCGCGCACGAGCTCTTCCACGCGGTGCTGCAGGCCGACACGAAGCTGCAGTTCCAGCACCAGGCCGGGGCGCTGACCGAGGCGGTCTGCGACGTGTTCGGCGTGCTCGCGAAGCAGTACATACTCGGCCAGCCGGAGAACTGGCTCATGGGCGAAGGGCTGCTGGTGCACGCGAAGGCGCTGCGCTCCATCGCCGCGCCGGGCACCGCGTACGACACCGCCGAGATGGGCAGCGACCCGCAGGTCGGCCACATGCGCGACTACGTGCGCACGACCGACGACAACGGCGGCATCCACATCAACTCGGGCATCCCCGCGCACGCGTTCTACCGGCTGGCGACCTCCGTCGGTGAGCACGCGTGGGACCCGGCGGGCCGCATCTGGCTGGCCGCCGTGCGCGACAAGCGGCTGCGCCCGACGTCCGGGTTCGCCACGTTCGCCGGCGCCACGGTGGCCGCCGCCCGGGAGCTGTGCGGCGACGACGGCCCCGAAGTGGCGGCCGTCACCGAGTCCTGGGAGACGGTCGGCGTCCGGGTCCCGAAGACCGCCCTGGCGGGCGCGGCTGCGCAGTAGTGATACGCCCGCTCCGGTTCGTGCCACCGGAAACGCTCGCCGTCGGGGAGGTGGTCAGGCGGGCGCGGTGACCATGCTGTGCCGGCCGATGAAGTCGGCCAGCAGCTCGCTCACCGCCGCGGGCGCGTCCAGCTGCAGCCAGTGGCCGGCGCCCTCGAGCCGTTCGTAGCGCCACGGGCCGGCGACGTGGCCGGCCGAGCCGGTCATCTGTGCCTCGGTCAGCGCCAGGTCGCCCGTGCTCCACACGCCCATCGCGGGCGCCGTGACCGGGGGCGGCACCGCGGGCGGCGCGAGGAGCGACTCCGGGGCCAGGTTCGCCCGGTACAGGCCGAGGCTCGCGGTCAGGGCGTCCGGTTCGGACAGCCGGGCGACGGCCCGCTCGATGTCCGGGTGGCCCGACCAGTCGCGGAGGTTGCGGAAGTCGTTGGCGCGCAACCATTCCTCGGCGATCCCGCGGAACTGGAACAGCAGCATGTACCAGGACTTCTCCCGCTGCGCCCAGCCCGCGGACCGGAACGCGGCCGGGTGCCCGACCGACAGCGCGGTGACCGTGTGCACCCGGTCCGGTGCGTGTGCCGCGGTCATCCACGCGATCGCCGCGCCCCAGTCGTGGCCGACGAGGTGGGCCCGCTCGACGCCGAGCCAGTCGAGCAGGCCGACCACGTCGCCGACCATGCCCGGCATCGCGTACGACGCGACGTCGGTGGGGCGGCTGGACTCACCGAAGCCGCGCAGGTCCGGGACGATCGTCCGGTAGCCGGCGGCGCGCAGGGCAGGGGTCTGGTGCCGCCACAGGTCTCCGGTGTCCGGCCAGCCGTGCAGCAGCACGACCGGCTCGCCGGTGCCCTCGTCGCGCACGTTGAGGGTGACGTCGCCGAGTTCGACGAACATGGCGTCTCCGCTAGCCGGCGATCGCGGCGAGCAGCTCGCGGCGATCGGGTCCGGGCAGCGGGTACTGCTCGGCGCCGCCGCCGAGCTCGACGATGCGCTCGCGCAGCCCGGGTTCGGCGAGCAGCTCGGCCGGGGTGGTGAGCAGCGACGCGATCGCCTGGTAGCCGCGGGAGACGTCCGGGTCGGCCAGGCTCGCCGGGACCATCGCCTTGCTGATCGCCCACCGCTGGTCGTCGGGCCGGTACGGGACCCCGGCGATGTCGCCGTCGATCTCCGCCAGCCGGTGGCGGTCGAACCAGACCGTCAGCCGGTACAGCGGCTCCGCGGCCGCGGCGGTCACCTCGTCGAACCGGCGCGCGAGCTTGTCGTGCTCCTGCGGATCGACCTCGCGCAGAAGGTCGCGCAGGCAGCGCGCATGCAGCAGGCCGATCGACGTGCCGCGGCCCAGCGACGGGTTGGTGCACGCCCACGCGTCGCCGACCGCGAGTACGCCCGTCACGACCGGTTCGCCGTCGACGACGAGCCGCCGGTACCGGTCCTCGATGCCGGCCATCACGTCGACGCCGGAGATCGGCTCGCCGTCCCGCCAGTGTGCGGCGAGCGGGTACCGGGCCAGCGCGGCGTCGAAAGTGGACGGATCGCGGAGCCCGCGCAGCGCCCGGTCCCGGCTGCTCGTCGCGAAGACCACGCTCCACGTGTCGTTGTCCGCCGGGAGCGTCAGCACCGACACCGAGTCGTGGTTCTGGATGAGGTTGATCCGCGCCTCGGGCAGCGTGCCGCGGAAGTGCCGTCCGTAGTAGACGAACCCGCAGTCCTCCCGCTCCTCGTACGGGCGCCGCGCACCGACGGCCGCCAGCCACGACGCGAGCGGCGAGCGCCGGCCGCAGCAGTCGATGACGAGGTCGCCCCGGATGACCCGGCCGCCCTCGGTCAGCACTCCGGTGATCCGCGCCGGCCGCTGGTCCGGGTCGGTGCACAGCCCGGTCGCGGCGACCCCGCGACGGATCGTGACACCCGGCGTGCGTGCCGCGACCGCGGTCACCGCCGCCTCCAGCACCGGCCGCCGCGCGGTCACGGTGTCGAACCGCGCGTCGTCGGGCCGCAGCCGGCCCCGCAGCGACTCCGGCAGCGCGCGGATCACGTTGATCGCCAGACCACCGGCCGCCTTGAGCTCGTCCAGTACGTCGGGGAGCTCCTCGGCCATCTGCGCGTGCCAGCGGGCGAGCATGAAGTGCGGCAGGCGGAACTGGTTCACGCCCCGCCGCTGCCAGGACTCCCACGCCCGCCCGGCCGGCGGGTCGGCCGGGTCGCGTTCGAGAACCGTGACCTCGTGGCCGTCGCGGGCCAGCAACATGGCCGTCGACAGCCCGCCGAGACCCGCACCCAGAATGATGACTCGCGCCATCGCGCACCTCCGAACATCGGAACATCGATGCGCGGAGGGTCGGCGAATCCGCTGCTCACTCTCCAGGTCAGGTACTGCTCAATCGCTGCCCGGCCGGGCCGGCAGCCGCACGGCGCCGATCTCCACGGCCCACAGCAGGTCGGTCAGCTGCTCGATCGCCTTGGCCAGGTGGCGCCGGTAGGTGCTGAACGGCAGCCCCAGAACCTCCGCGGCCGCCTCCTGCGTGGGAGCGGCGCGGACGTACGTCCTGGTCAGGACCGCGCTCAGCGTCGCGCCCCGGGGTTCGTCGCGCAGGCTCTCGATGGCGGCCACGATGGTGGCGCGCAGGGAACCGGGGCCGTCCACGGCGAGCATGGACGACGCGAGCAGGTTGGTCATGAGCCGGTCGGGCCGCTGCAGGTCCGGCAGGGCGACCCGCACCGCGGCGGCGAACCGGGTCCGGTCGAGTGGTGGCGGGCGCAGCAGCGACGCCGGCGGCGGACCGGTGCCGCCGGAGTGCTCGCGGTCGCTCATCATGTCCAGCCAGACGTCGACGGGCAGGCGCCGCCAGTCCATCCCGTAGCCGACGTGCCGCAGGCCGCCGACCTCGACCTCGACCAGCGGGGCGAACCCGAGGTAGTCGAACACCGGTCCCCAGTACCCGGTGTCGGTGATCATCACGAACGACCAGGCGAGCGGCCGCGTCACCCATGCCACCAGCGACGACACCGGCCCGGCGAGCACCGCGTACAGGTCGCGCTGGTAGTCGTGGCGCCCACCCAGGAACCGCGCGACGTTGACCTGTTCCCCCGGCCGGGCGGGGCCGTGCGCCGCGACATGGCGCAGGGCCGCCCGGGTGACCGGGTCCCGCTCCTCCAGCGCCGATCCGCTGGGGTGGAAGACGTGGTAGACGTAGCCGCCGATGCTCCCGTCGATGCTCCCGTCGATGCGGACGACGCTGAGCTCCTCCGGAAGCTCGGCGAGCCACGCGGTGGCGAGCTCCGCGCAGTCCGGCCCCTCGAACCGTTCGATCAGGGCGAGCACCTCGTCGTGGTCGCCGGGGCGGGCCGGTACCACGGCCGTCGAGCCCTGCGCACGCAGCGCGTCGGCGGCGGCGGTGAACGGTGCCTTGCGGTGCAGGTACATCAGGTGCTGTGCCTGCAGCTGCCGGTCCGCGCCGGTCGCGACCCGAAGGCGGGCGACGATGTGGTCGTGGACGACCCGGTGCAGCGACCGGTACCGCTCGGGGGACCGGCGCTCGAACTCGGAGTGCAGCACCTCGCGGGCGAGGTCGTGTGGGGCGAGCCCGCGCGGCCCGCTGACGATGAACGGACGCCGCTCCAGCCAGGCCCAGACCGCGGTCGCCTCGGCGCCGACCACCTCGCGAAGCAGGTCCTCGGTCGTCTGCCACGCCGTGGCGCACGCCTGGAGGCCCGTGACGTGGGCCTGCGTCGGCGCGTCGCGCAGCAGCGAGTCGAGCAGCGCGGAGACGAGTGCGGGCACGTCGGCGAGGCTGGCGGGCACGACGCCCGCGCGGGCGGCGTCGGCGAGCAACGCCATCGCCAGCGGGTGCCCGCGGCCCAGTGTGACCAGCTGCGGCCGGTCGGGTTCGGCCACGCCGGCGCGGGCGAGCAGCTCGGCGCTCTCGGCCGCGTCCAGCGGGTCGAGCTCGTAGACCTCGACGAGATGCCGCCAGCCGGCGTCGACCCGCCAGGCCGCGGCGGGAGCGTCGCGGCCGGCGAGCACCACGACGTCGCCGGCGGGCCGGGCGGGGATGAACTCGTCGCGTACCCACGTGTCGATCGGCGCGAGCTGCTCGTAGCCGTCGACCAGCAGGACCTCGGCGCCGTCGCTGCCGTGGCTGGCGAGGGCCAGCTGGAATCCCTCCGGCGACGCGTCGACCTCCCGCCCGTCCAGCGACGCGACCCGCCGGCCGGCCGCGCGGGCGCGGGCGTGCAGCTCGAGCAGCAGCGTGGTCTTGCCGATCCCGCCCGGCCCGTGCACGAAGAACACCCGGCGCGGTGAACGACCGGCGACAGCGTCGTCGAAGCCCGTGAGCTCCCGGCGGCGGCCGACGAAGCTGCGGTGCCGCTCCTCGTCGAGAACCTCGCCCAGGCGAGTCGCCACCCGTGGATCGTAAGCCGCCTGTCCGGCGCCGACCACTGTCGAACGCGCGGCGACGTCGCGCACTTCGGGGCGCGCTGGTCCGCGAGCATGCCGGCACGGGACAGTGCCCGGTCGTGTCCCGCCGCGTGCGCGCGGCGCCTACACCCCCGGCAGTGGGAGGTCGAGCCGGCCGGCCCGGGCCAGCTCCTGCTCGGCGGCCAGCCGCTGGGCGATGGCTCCCCTGACATGGGGCCGGTCGCGGATGGCGATGTCCGCCGGTTGCACCGTGTGCTGTGCCGGCCAGCGGCGGTAGGTGGCGGCGACCCGGTCGACCCACACGCCGGGCCAGCGGGTGGCGAACGCGGCCAGCAGCGCCGCGTCGGTGGAGCGGGCCACGGCGGGCCAGCCGCCGTGGGCGACGAGGTGCAGCCGCCGGTAGGTGGCGATCCCCGCCGGGAACGGGAAGTCGTTGCTGCGCACGAAGTTCTCCGCGAGCGTGCCCGGCTCGATGCGGCCCGGCGGGTACACGTCCGGCTTCACCCAGGTGCCGCCGTCCGCGTTGAGCCAGCGCATCCGCGCGCACGACCACGCCACCGCCGGGTCCGCGGCGAACGGCTCGACCAGCGCGGCCAGCCCGCCCGGCTCGTAGTAGTCGTCGTGGTCCACCCCCGCGACCAGCTCCCCGCGGGCGCGGGCGAGTGCCGTGTTGCGCGTGGCGGCACCGCCGAGCTGCACGCCGAGCGCGTCGTAGCGGATCCGAGGGTCCTCGGGCAGCGACTCGCGCACCGCCGGCCGGGGCCCGTCCTCCTGGACCAGCCACTCCCACTCCCAGCCCGGCGCGAGCTCCTGGGTCGCCAGCGAGTCCCACAACGCTCCGATGTGCGTGGCGTTGTGCGCTTGGGTGGGCGTGAGGACGGAAACCAGAGGCACCGGCAAATGTTATGGCTTGCCAAAGATCCCGAAAACCGGTTGGCAGTCGTGGGTACATTGCAGATATGAGTACCTGGGGGATAGTCGCACTGGTAGTGGGCGTATCGGTCGTCGCGGTGCTGTTGCTGCGGGCCAGGGGAGGAAAGGCCGACCGGGCCGCACGCCGGGAGTTGCGGGCGCTGCGCAACGCGGAGAAGCGCCGCGTGAACGCGGCCACGATTCGCGAGCGCCGGGGCGACATGATCTGGTTGTCGCACCTTCCCGGAAGCCGGCCCGTCGAAAGCACCATCGATCCGGACGCGCATCTCGGGAAGCATCGGTAGTTCGCCGCGATCGCCTTCGATCCGCCATTCCCCTGGGCCGCGACCCCGCACAAGATGGGGCTCGTCGGAGTCCAGGGAGGTCGGGGTCATGCGGTACGCACGGCTGGGTTCGTCCGGTTTGCGGGTCTCGCGGGTCGGTCTGGGCATGATGAGCTACGGCGACCCGCGGCAGGTCGCGTGGTACCTGTCCGAGGACGAGGCCGAGCCGATCGTCCGCCGTGCCGTCGAGGGCGGGGTGACGTTCTTCGACACGGCGGACATGTACTCCGCCGGCGAGAGCGAACGGGTCACGGGCCGCTTGCTGCGCAAGCTGTTCCGGCGGCGCGGCGACTACGTGCTCGCGACCAAGGTCTACTACCCGATGGGACCGGGCGCCAACGACCGCGGGCTGTCGCGCAAGCACGTCCTGGACTCCGTCGACGCGTCGCTGCGCCGGCTGGGCACCGACCACGTCGACCTGTACCAGGTGCACCGGTGGGACGACGGGACGCCGATCGAGGAGACGATGCAGGCGCTGCACGACATCGTGCGGGCGGGCAAGGCGCGCTATGTCGGCGCGTCGCTGATGTACGCGTGGCAGTTCGCGAAGGCCCAGTACACCGCGCAGGCGGCCGGCTGGACCCGGTTCGTCTCGATGCAGACCCGCTACAACCTCGTCTACCGCGAGGAGGAGCGCGAGATGGTCCCGTGCTGCCTCGACCAGGGCGTCGGCGTGCTGCCGTACAGCCCGCTGGCACGGGGACTGCTCGCCCGCGGCAGCGGGCCCGGCAGCACGCGCGCCACAGTGGAGGAGGGCGGCTCGCGGCCCGAGAACGACCTGGAGGTCGCCGGCGTGCTGCGCAAGATCGCGGCGGAACGTGGCGTCCCACCGGCCCGGGTCGCGCTGGCCTGGCTGCTGGGCAAGCCTGCGGTGACGGCGCCGATCGTGGGCGCGACGAAGGCGGCGCACATCGACGACGCGCTCGCGGCCGTGGACCTGACGCTGACCGACGAGGAGTCGTCCGCACTCGAGGCCCCGTACCGCCCACACGAGCCGTACGGCTACCGGTAGCCGTCAGAAGCGGTAGCGGGTCTGGCCGAACCTCCCCTCGCCCTTGCTGAAGGCGAACGCGGTGACCGGCTCGATCCGGAACACCACCGCGCCGCCGCCGCTGCCTTGCCGGAACATGCCGTCCGCGACGTCGTAGGTCCAGTAGCTGCCGTACTTCGCGGTCCAGCCCGCGGACAGCTCGCGCAGCAGGGCCTCACCGGTGATCCGGCGGGCGGTGCCCTCGAGCACGATGTCCACGCCGGCCCAGTGCTCGTTCGTGCCGGTGGTCAGCACGCAGTGCGGGTTCTCGGCGAGGTTGCGGGCCTTGCGTTCCTCCGGGCCGGTGCACACGTGCGGCGCGCCGTCGTGCCACACCGCGGGCAGCGGCGTGACGTGCGGCCTTCCGTCGGGCCGGACCGTGGACAGCCAGTACAGCTCCGCCCGCACCAGCAGCTCCCACGCCTCCGGCCACGGGAAGGCGTCGGTGATCTCGCCGTATCGCGTGTCGAGCTCGGCCAATGGCGTCACGTCGGTCATGGTCACTCCTCGGTCGGCGTGGTGGTTCGTTGTATCGACCGTCCGGGACCGCGAAAGTCATCGGCGGCGTCGCGGCAGGTCTCAGATCAGGAAGTCCGGTGCGGACCGGCGGAGCAGCGCGGTCTTCGGGCCGCCGGGCCAGACGGCGGCCAGCTCCGCGGCCAGCGTGGCGACGAGCCGCCGCACGTCCTCGGCCGCGGTGCCGTGCAGCGCCTCGGCGACGACCAGGACCGAGCTCGTCGACGCCCGTACGGCCGAGCGGCCGCTCTGGCGGTTGGTCCACCGCCGGGCGTGTGCGTGGCCGGCGTCGTCGGCGAAGATCACCTCGCCGGGCTCGGGATGTTCGGTCCCGCCGGCGAACGTCAGGTACGTCTCGGTGCCCTCGGCGTACCGCACCTCGAGCGACCCGTCGATCGCGGCCAGGTCGAGCGCGGCGACCGGGATCGCGAACGCGAGCGAGACGGCGTTGCACAGGTCGATCAGGGGGTGGATCGTCGGCAGCGCGCGCTCCTTGCGGAAGCGGCGCAGCAACGACTCCGCCGCGCACCGGTACTGCGTCGGCTTGAGGCCGAGCTGCGCGAACGCCCGGCGCCACGCCCGGATCTCCGGCAGCTCCGACTCGCTCCGCCCGGTCAGCCGCTGCTCGGCCATGGCCGTGTACCGGGCGACCCGCTCCGCGACGTCCGCGTCCGGGCCGATGCCGTCCGCGTACAGCACTCCGGGGACCAGCATGGGGAAGTCCCGCCACACGGGGTCGGAGTGCCGGAACCGCGGGCTGTCGTTCACCGCACCCATGATGGCGGCGCGGCGGTCGCGTGCACAGGTCCAAAGCCCGCGCACGCGACCGGGCCGTATGCGCTCATCGCGGGGTGAGCCGGATTACGGGGTACTCGCGTTCGGACTTGCTCTGGTACTTCGCGTAGCGGGGCTGGGCGGCGGTGATGCGCTGCCAGGCCCGTGCCCGGTCGGCGCCGGCGAGCCGGTGGGGCGTCACGGGCACCGCGGCGCGGTCCGGCAGCTCGATGGATGCCTCGCCGGGGCAGGCCATCAGGTTGGCGTGCCAGTCCGGGTGCCGGCTTCCGCCGCCCGACGCGACGACGAGCCGCGCGTCCGGGCCGCCGGTGGAACCGTCCGCGAACCATGCCACCGGGGTCTCCCGCGGCTGCCCGCTGCGCCGGCCCACGGTGTGGAGGATCAGGACGTCCATGCCCATGAAGGTGCCGCGGCCACGGCGAACCTTGCGGTTCATCCGGGCGTTCGCCGTCCGCTGCAGCCACCGGGAGACCGCACCGGGCGTGCCGCTGCGCCGCTGGGCCTGCTGCTGCGTCATCACGGCACCTCGTTGAAGCGGACCTGGTTGCCCGCGGGGTCGCGGACGGCGAAGTCACGGATCCCGTACGGCTGCTGCGTGGGTTCCTGGACGACCTCTGCGCCGGCGGCACGCAGCCGTGCGTAGGTGTCGTCGAGATCCTTTGTGGCCAGGACGATGCGGGCGTACGTGCCCTGCGCCATCATCTCGGCGATCGTGCGGCGCTGGTCGTCCGTGGTGCCGGGTTCGAGGCCCGGCGGGTGCAGCACGATCGACGGGCCGGGTTGCCCGGCCGGGCCGACCGTGATCCAGCGCTGCGCACCGTTGCCGACGTCGGAGCGGACCTCGAAGCCGAGGGTGTCGCGGTAGAACGTCAGCGATGCGTCGGGGTCGGTGTGGGGGAGGAAGGTCCAGTGAATGGTGATGTCCATGCCGCTCACGCTATGAGCGCTCCGGGCGCCGGTGCTTCTCGATTCCTGACCGGTACACGCCGAACGGCGCCTTCGCGCGAGGGGACGTGCGAAGGCACCGTCGACGTGTGGAGATCAGAGCCTCTGCAGGTTCCACAACTGCAGGGCCGCGGCGGCGCTGCTGTTGTTGGTGGCCTTGACCGAGCTCAGTGCCGGCACCGTGACCCCGCCGAGCGGCGCCCGGCTGAGCACGCGGACCGTGTCGCGGTTGAACACGAACTGGTAGGGCTTGCCGTTCACCGTCTTGTCGACGGCGGTGTGGTGGTGCCAGAGCTGCGGCGAGTTCGGCACGGGGTTCGTCTCGCAGGTGGCCTCCCGCAGCTGGACGTTGTTTCCGACGTCCTTCACGCACTTCTGGGTGGCGCGGTTCTTCAGCTGGAACGCCGAGCCGAAGCCGTCCTCGCTGCTGCCGGCGCTGCCCGGGAAGAGCAGTTCCCACTGCGCCAGGGTGCTGCTGGACTGCGCGGTGGTCACGACCACGCCCCCGCTCAGATCGGCGGCGAGGACCCCGCCGCCGTTGAGCACGGTGAGCCGGTAGAACTGCGGCGCCGCGGTTGCCTCGGGGGCGGCTGCCACTGCCACGCTGACGGCAGCGGCGGCCAGCAGACCCCCGGTGATTTTTCGGACCCGCTTGGACATTGTGCGCACTGGTGGATTCCTCTCACGAGCTTGACGGGCGCCGAACGTCGGCGCCCGCATCGAGAATCCGCAGAACCCCGGCAAACCGGATCGGTAGCGCACACCTAGAAAACCGTCGGGCGCTACCCAGGTAAGGCTCGCCCGCCCACCGGGTGCCTGCTGGGTTACGGTGAGTTGGCCGCCGGCGAGGAGAACGTTCAATGACGAGTACCGCGAACTCGGCTCCACAGCTGCCGTTCGATCGGCCCAACGCACTCGAGGCGCCGCCGCTGTACGAACAGCTGCGCCGGGCCGGCCCGGTGGTCCGGGTGACCACGCCGGCCGGCGACCCGGCATGGCTGGTCACGTCGTTCGAGGCGGTGCGCGAGGTCTTCCGCGACCCCCGGTTCGGCCGCTCGCACCCCGCGCCGGAGCAGGCGTCACGCATCTCGGACGCGGCGCTGCAGGCCGGCCCCAGCGGCGACTACGAGACCGAGGCACGCGACCACAAGGTGATGCGCCGGCTGCTCGTGCCCGCGTTCTCGGCGCCGCGGATGCGTCGCCTCGCCGACCGGATCCGCGAGCTCGCCGACGGCTGCCTCGACGACATGCAGGCCGCGCATGACGCGAACCCCGGCGCACCGGTGGACCTGCACGAGCTGCTGTCGTTTCCCCTGCCCGTGCTCGTGATCTGCGAGCTGCTGGGCGTGCCCTACGCCGACCGTGCGCACTTCCGCGGCCTGTCCGCCCGCGTCGCGACCTTCGACGGCGGCGCCGACGCGCAGGCCGCACTCGCCGAGTTCACGTCGTACATGGCCGGGCTCGCGGAGGCGAAGCGGGCGGACCCGCAGCCCGACGTGATCTCCGACCTGGTGGCCGCGCAGGCCGAGTACCCGGCGTTCACCGACGACCGGCTGGCGATGCTCGCGGCCGGGCTGCTCTTCGCCGGCCACGAGACGACCGCCACCCGCATCTCGCTCGGCACGCTGTTCCTGCTGAGCGACCTGAGCAGGCGGGACCGGTTCCTGGCCGACCCGGCCGGGCAGGTCGAGTCCACTGTGGAGGAGATCCTGCGGATGTCGGCGACAGGCGGCACCGGGCTGCTGCGGTACGCGCACGAGGACGTGGAGATCGGCGGCGTGCGGATCGCCCGCGGGGAGGCCGTGCTCGTCTCCGTGGACTCGGCCAACCGCGACGCGTCGGCGTTCCCCGCGCCCGACCGGTTCGACCCGGCCCGCAAGCCCAACACGCACGTCGCCTTCGGGCACGGCGCGCACGTGTGCATCGGCGCCAACCTCGCGCGCATCGAGCTGCGCACGGTGTTCCCGCTGCTGTTCGGCAGGTTCCCGGGACTGCGGCTCGCCGTGGCGGTCGACGACATCCAGGTCCTGTCCAACCGCCTCGCCGGCGGTGTGGACCGGGTACCGGTCCGCTGGTAGCCGGCCATCAGCACGGGCGTTGCTACCGTGCCGCGGTGGATCTCTTCACACGCACGTGGACGGCGTTGCGCGCGGCGGTCGACGGCCTGGCCGACGAGGACTTCGCGCGGCCGTCCGGCTGTGCCGGCTGGCTCGTACGGGACCTGGTGTGCCACCTCGTCATCGACGCGCAGGACGTGCTGATCACGCTCGTCACGCCGGCGGACGCCGAACCGACCGTGGACGCGGTGACCTACTGGAAGCTCGGCGAACCACCGACCGGTGCCGACCCGCTGGACGCGCTGATCGTGCGGCTGGCCGCCGCGTACGAACAGCCGTGGCTGCTCAAGTTCCACCTCGACGACGTCGGCGCCGCCGCCGGGCGGGCCGCCGAGCTGGCGGATCCGGCCGCCCGCGTCGCCACCCGGGACGAGGTGCTGACCGCCGGCGACTACCTGTCCGCCTACGTCGTCGAGTGGACGCTGCACCACCTCGACCTGATCGCCGGCCTCCCGGGCGCCGCGGGACCGCCCGCCGAGGGCCTGGCCCGGTCCCGCGAGACGCTGGAGAAGCTCGCCGGTGCCCCGTTCCCGTCGTCGTTCCCCGACGAGGACGCCCTGCTGGTCGGCACCGGGCGGCGGCCGCCGACCGACGCGGAGCGGGCAGAACTGGGCGTGCTGGCCACCAAGCTCCCGCTCGTCCTGAGCTGACCGAAGATCGAACAAGAACGTGTTCTTGTTCTTTGTCCGGAGACGGCGGATGCTGGGCGCATGGACCTGGTCGCACTCGAAGAGGTCAAGCGCCTCAAGTACCGCTACCTGCGCTGCGTCGACACGAAGAACTGGGCCGAGATCGCCGATGTCTTCACCGCGGACGCCACGGCCGAGTACGGCACCCGCGCCCTCGGCCGGCCGGTCAGCCTCGCCGGCCGGGACGCGATCGTCGGGTTCCTGCGGGACAGCCTCGGCGCGGGCATCGTCACCACGCATTTCGTCGGCCAGCCGGAGATCGACATCGACGGCGACGAGGCGTCGGGGACCTGGGCCTTCACCGACACGGTGATCGCCACCGAGCATCGCGCCGTGATCACCGGGGCGGCGTTCTACGAGGACCGGTACGCGCGCGGGGCCGACGCTCGCTGGCGGATCCGGCACACCGGCTACCGGCGAACGTACGAGGCGATGCTGTCCCTCGACGACCTGCCGAGCTTCCGGCTGACCGCCAACCGGTGGGCCGCGACGCCGCTCGCTTCCGGATAGAACGTGTTCCGGCGGTGCGCCGGTTTCCGTCCATGCTCGTGATCTCCTAGGATGTGGCCGCGGTCACAAGCAGGGGGAGTTCACGTGACGGATGAATCCGGCCAGATCGAGGTCCGCGGTCTCAGCAAGAGCTTCGGCACGGTCAAGGCCGTCGACAACCTGACCTTCTCCGTCCCGGCCGGAACGATCACGGGGTTCCTCGGCCCGAACGGGGCCGGCAAGACCACCACACTGCGCTGCCTGCTCGGGCTGATCGGCCCGACGAGCGGCACCGCGACCATCGGTGGCCGGGCCTACGTCGACCTGCCCCACCCGTCGAGCACGGTCGGTGCGATGCTCGAGGCGTCGAGCTTCCATCCGGCCCGCAGCGGGCGCAACCACCTGCGCGTCTACTGCACGGTCAACGGGTTCCCGAACCAGCGGGCGGACGAGGTGCTCGAGCTGGTCGGGCTCACCAAGGCGGCCCGGCAGAAGGTCCGCGGCTACTCGATGGGCATGCGCCAGCGGCTCGGCCTGGCCGCGGCGCTGCTCGGCGACCCACGCGTGCTGATCCTCGACGAGCCGGCGAACGGGCTGGACCCGGAGGGCATCGCGTGGCTGCGCCGGTTCCTGCGCCGGATGGCCGAGGAGGGCCGGACGGTCCTGGTCTCCAGCCACGTGCTGAGCGAGGTCGAGCAGACCGTCGACAGCGTGGTGATCATCAACCGCGGCACGCTGGTGCGGCAGGGCAGCATCGCCGAGCTCGCCGAGCACGAGGGACTGACCGTGCTGGTTCGCGGCCCGGACCTCGATCGGCTCGCCTCGGCCCTGCCCGAACGCGCCACGGCGCAGCGGCAGGACGCGACGCTGCGGATCACCGGCCTGAGTACCGAGGAGGTCGGCCACCTCGCGTTCACCGAGCGGATCGAGCTGCACGAGCTCGCCACCGAGCGCAGCGACCTGGAGAAGATCTTCTTCGCGCTCACCGGTGACTCCGGGGGACCGGTGGAGCACTTCGGCGGCGAGGGAGCAGACCGGTGATCCGGCTCATCGGCGGCGAGGTCCGCAAGCTGTTCACCACGAAGCTCTGGCTGTGGATGCTGCTCGGCGCGATCGTGCTCACCGCGATATTCATGAGCTTCACGATCGCGCTCGACGGTGCCGAGGGGAACCCGCAGCCGCCGCTGTCCACACCGGAGGGACAGCGCAACCTGTTCAGCGTGGTCGGCGGGTCCGGCGTGTTCGTCCTGATCCTCGGCATCATCGGGATCACGGGGGAGTTCCGGCACCAGACCGTGACGCCGACGTTTCTCGCCACCCCGCAGCGCGGCCGGGTGGTGGTCGCGAAGCTCGTGACCTACGCGCTCGCCGGCATCGGCTACGGCATCGTCGTGGTCGCGTTCGCGATCGCCCTCGCGCTGCCCTGGCTCGCGGTGAAGGACATCGACCTCTCGTTGCCGGACAACGGGATTCCGGGCGTGTTGGTGGGGACGGTCGTCGGCCTCGCGGTCTACTCGATGCTCGGCGTCGGCGTCGGCGCGCTGGTGCGCAACCAGATCGCCGCGGTCGTGGGCTCGCTCGTGTACCTGTTCGTCGTCGAGGCGTTCGCCGCGGCCCTGCCGACGATCCGCGACTACTACAAGTACCTGCCGGGCGGCGCGAACTCGGCGTTGACGGGCGCGTCACAGCCGGGCACGACGCTGCTGGAACCGTGGCAGGGCGGCCTGCTGCTGGTGGCCTACGGCCTGGTGTTCGCGATCGCCGGCACCTGGCTCGCGGTGCGCCGGGACGTGTCGTAGCCGATCGGCATACAAACGGGGGCGTCCGCCGGCGCCCCCGTTTTCACGTCTTTCGCGAGGGCATTTGACAAGGGGTGGACAATAAAAAATTGGCGTGCTCCCCATGCATACATGGAGAACCCGCCTGACCTAATGCCAGATTAGCCACTGTGAGGGGCATGTGTCAAGCCACGGGTACGAAGAGGAATTGCGGTCCGAGCGGAGCTACGTGGCCGGGCTCTATGCACGGCTCGACGCCGAACGGGCGCGGGTGAAGGGGGCGTACACCGCTGCGTTGCGGGGAACCGGCGGGACCCCCATGGAACGGGACGTCGAAGTGCGTGCCCGCGCCCGGGAGATGAAGCGGCTGGCCGTCGCGGACAACGGGTTGTGTTTCGGGCGGCTGGACACCATTTCGGGCGAACATTCCTACATCGGCCGGATCGGCCTTTTCGACGAGGAGAACGAGCACGAACCGGTGTTGCTGGATTGGCGGGCGCCGGCATCGCGCCCGTTCTACGTCGCGACCGGCGCGCACCCGGAGAACATGCGCAGGCGCCGGCAGTTCCTCACCCGCGGACGGCAGGTGCTCGAGTTCACCGACGAGGTGTTCGGCCGCCCCGGTCAGGGCGCACGCGGGGACGCGGCACTGCTCGCGGCCGTCAACGCGCCCCGTGGCGAGGGGATGCGCGACATCGTCGCGACGATCCAGAGCGAGCAGGACGAGATCATCCGGCTGGACCACCCGGGGGTGCTGGTGATCGAGGGCGGTCCGGGTACCGGGAAGACCGTGGTGGCGTTGCACCGGGTCGCGTACCTGCTCTACACGCAGCGGGAGCGGATGGAACGCCACGGGGTGCTCGTGGTCGGGCCGAACCCGGCGTTCCTGAACCACATCGGCCGGGTCCTGCCGTCGCTCGGCGAGTCCGACGTGGTGTTCCTGACGCCCGGCGACCTCGTGCCCGGGCTACGCGTCACGGCCGAGGACGCCCCGGAGGTCGCGCGGCTCAAGGGCTCGCGGAAGATCCTGGACGTGCTCAGGGCTGCGGTCGCCGACCGGCAGCGCCTGCCCGAGCAGCCGCTGCCGGTCGAGCTGCGGGGCGTCACGGTCCGGATCGACGCCGAGACCGCCGAGTGGGCGAGGGACGAGGCGCGTGCCAGCGGGCTGCCGCACAACGAGGCCCGTGCGGTGTTCACCGAGATCGTCACGTACGTGCTCACCGAGCGGGCGATCGGCCGGGTCGGCCGCGGCTGGCTGTCCCGGTCGGACAAGGAAGCCTGGGCGGACATGCGGGCGGACATGCTCAAGGAGCTGGCGGAGGACGAGGACTTCACCGCCGCGCTCGACGAGCTCTGGCCGGTGCTGACGCCGCAGACGCTGCTGGCCCCGCTGTACTCCTCGCGCGAACGGCTGCGCGCCGCGGGTGCCGACGAGGCGCTGTTCCGCGCCGACGGGGAGGCCTGGACGGTGTCGGACGTGCCGCTGCTCGACGAGCTGTTCGACGTGCTGGGCCGCGACAAGGTGGCCGAGCGGTCCGCCGAGCAGGCCGCAGAGCGGGAGCGCATGGCCGAGGCCGAGTACGCCGCCGGCGTGCTGGACACGTTGCGGCTCGACCGCGAGGAGATGGACGAGGACATCCTGCTCGCCGCGGAGAACCTGCTCTTCGCCGAGGACCTGGCGGACCGGTTCGTCGAGCAGGACACCCGGGAGCTCGTCGAGCGGGCTGCCGCGGACCGGGAATGGACCTACCGGCACGTGGTCGTCGACGAGGCCCAGGAGCTGTCCGAAATGGACTGGCGGGTCCTGATGCGGCGGTGCCCCGGGCGATCCTTCACGGTGGTCGGCGACCTCGCCCAGCGCCGGTCGGCGGCCGGCGCGACGTCCTGGGACACGATGCTCGAGCCGTACGTGCCGGGCCGCTGGGTCTACCGGTCGCTGACGGTGAACTACCGCACCCCGGCGGAGATCATGGCCGTCGCGGCCGCGCTGCTCGCGGAGTTCGCGCCGGGCGTGGAGCCGCCGGAGTCGGTGCGGGCCAACCGTGTCCGGCCGTGGGCGCGGCACGTCACCCAGGGTGAGCACCCCGCGGCCATCGAGGAGTTCGTCCGCGAGGAGGCCGGCCGCGAAGGCACCAGCGTCGTGATCGGACCCGCCGGCGTGCCGGGTGCGGTCGTCCCGTCGGAGACGAAGGGCCTCGAGTTCGACGCCGTCCTGGTCGTGCACCCGGAACAGATCCTCGCGGACGGCCCCCGCGGCGCGGCTGAGCTGTACGTCGCGCTCACCCGGGCGACCCAGCGTCTCGGCGTTCTGCATCAAGGCCCGTTGCCGCGGGCGCTGGCGGGGCT
>NZ_DATBKY010000225.1:0-26140 GCF_036555685.1 Actinophytocola sp.
TGCTGGTAGCCGTCGATCTCGGCGGTGACGAGGCTCGACGTGAGGTCGGGGCTCGACGAGAAGCTGCGCGCGCCGATGACCGGGTTCAGCGGGTTGGAGTTGACGTCCGCGACCGGGGCGAAGTTCTCGTTGACGCCCATCGCGCGCAGCTCGGTGGCGTTGATCGTGGCGAGTGCCTTGGCGTCGGCGGTGCTGCGGCCGGCGCCGACGGCCATGTTCGCGGGGTACTCGGTCGCGGGCGACTCCAGCCGGGTGACGTTGCCACCCTCCTGGTCGATCGCGATCTCCAGCGGGATGTGGGTGTTGTACCTCACCGCGGCCCGCTGCAGGCCGTTGGAGAACGCGGCGAGCTGCTTGGGCCCGTCGACGTTGTCGGTGGTGGAGTTGTTGAAGTAGATGACGCCGCCGACGCCGTACTTCTCGATCACCTGCGCGGGCGTGTCGACGCCGTAGTTCTGCCGGTTGGTTGGGTGCGCCTCGTCGGCGGACTGGCCCCACACGGAGATGACGAACAGCTGGGCGATCTTCTGGTCGAGCGACATGCCGCGCAGTTGCGCCTGCGCCTGGGCGAGCAGGGCGTCCTTCTGTTGCGAGGTCCGGGATTCGCCGGGCACTTCGGCCTGACTCACCCCGCTAACCATCGCCGAGCTCGCGACCACGGCGATCGCGACGGACAGACTGCGACGGGCTAATGAACGAGACATGGGCACCACGGCCTCCCTGGCCGGCCAGCAGGGTCACTCCGTAACCTCTTAACCGATAGCTAGCAGCAGAGGTAAGTTACCCACGTCCACGTTGGACCGGCAAGGGCGCGTTCGGGGCAATGTGTGGTCCCGTCCGCGGGGCAGTAAAAGGGCGATCCCGGCCCACGTTGCCGTGGGCGGGATCGCCCAAATCGCCCGCACAGAACGCTCGGGTTACCAAGCGTGCAACTGTGTCGTACCTACCTGGCCTCGGCGTCCGGCGTCCCGGTACGCAGTCCCTTGACGACATGCCTCCCGCGGCTGGCTGCGCGTGGGTGCCCGGTGTTCTGTGCACGGAGCCCCACCGGGGTGGCCGGAGCTTCTCTTCCGCTTCGACCCTGGCCGATCGGGGGTCCGCATGTCCTTTCTACCCAGTGATGGAGGTCACTTCAAGGCCACAATCCGGTGCACCGTTACAGAGCCGTACAGGTGTCGACGAACACTCGTCGTGAGCGTATTCTGCAGGCTCTTTCCCCAGCTCATAAGCGGTGTGCTTCGGACTCGGTACCGCCATGCGGGTGGAGGTTGGTTACCGTTTCCGCCGGCGGTGGATCCCGTACCACGTGGCGCCCGCGGTCGCGATCGCGCCGAGGCCGATCGCGGCGACCGCCGTGGCTGTTCCGGACGGCGGCTGGAACCGCGAACGCAACGACACGGGCTTGCTGAACTGGAGCACGGGCCAGCCGCGTTCGGCCGCGAGCGCGCGCAATCCCTTGTCCGGGTTGACAACCGTGGGGTGGCCGACGGCCTCCAGCATGGGCAGGTCGGTGATCGAGTCGGAGTAGGCGTGGCAGGCGGCGAGGTCGTAGCCGCGTTCGGCGGCGAGCTCCTTGATCGCGGCGGCCTTGTTCTCGCCGTAGCAGTAGAAGTCGATCTCGCCGGTGTAGCGGCCGGCGGCCTCGACCATGCGGGTACCGATGCTGTGCGTGGCACCGATCATCTCCGCGATCGGTGTGACGACCTCGGCTCCGGAGGCGGACACGATCACGACGTCGTCGCCCTCTGCCTTGTGCGCGGCGATGAGTTCCGCGGCCTCGGCGTACACGAGCGGGTCGACGATGTCGTGCAGCGTCTCCTCGACGATGGCGCGGACCTGCGCGACGTCCCAGCCGGTGCAGAGCGCGGCGAGGTGCGCGCGGATCCGCTCGACCTGGTCGGCGTCCGCGCCGGACGCGGCGAAGACGAACTGGGCGTACGCGCCCTTCAACACGGCGCGGCGGTTGATCAGGCCGCTGCGGAAGAAGGGGCGGCTGAAGGCCAGCGTGCTCGACTTTGCGATGACGGTCTTGTCGAGGTCGAAGAACGCGGCGGCGGACCTGTCATCGGGCTGGGTCACGAGGTCAGCATAGGTAGTGGACCTGACCGTTGCGGCCTTGTCATCAACCTGCCGCACCCGTTCAAGCAAGTTGCAACCAAGACGCGGAACCAACGGGATACAGTGGGTGTTGTCCGGCTTTGTGCCGGATGGGTTCAGCTCGACCCCCCGGAGCTGAACCATCGACGACCCCCGTCCCTCCCCCCTGGCGGGGGTCGTCCCTTTCTCCGGGCGTCTCTCGAGTTGTCCACAACTCGCGCGCTTGTCCACATGTCGATCTTGGTGCGTTGTCGTCCCGGCGATCCCGGCCGATCGTGATTACGCGGCCAGGCACCCGCCGGCCGTCGTGACACGACCAGCTCAAAGGGGGGCATGGTGGACTCGAACCGCCCGGTGGCCTTCGTCGAGGACGAGGACCTGCTCGACGACGTGCTGAAGCTGGCGGCCGCCGCCGGCTGCGATCTCGAATGCGTGCCAGACGCGGCCGCCGCACGCCTGCGCTGGTCGACGGCGCCGCTGGTCCTGCTGGACGCCGCGGGTGCACAGGCGTGCGAGCGAGCAGGCCTGCCCCGTCGCGACGCCGTGGTCCTGGTGAGCACCGAACCGGCGCCGAAGGGCCTGTGGGAACGCGCGGTCGAGATAGGCGCCGAACGGGTGATCGAGCTTCCCGGCGCCGAGTCATGGCTGGTAAGCGCCCTGGCCGACGCGACGGAAGCGCCCGCTCCCACAACGGGAAGAGCCGTGGCCGTGGTAGGCGGCCGAGGCGGCGCGGGCGCGTCCGTCTTCGTGGCCGCCCTCGGCCTGACCGCCCTGCGCATGAACCAAAGCGCCCTGCTGATCGACTGCGACCCGCTGGGCGGCGGCCTGGATCTGGTACTGGGCGCGGAATCCGAGCAAGGCCTGAGATGGCCGGACATGCACCTACGTGCCGGCCGCGTGGCCGCATCGAGCCTTCACGACGCCCTGCCGAGCCGCACAAGGGGAACAACGCGCCTGACGGTGCTTTCCGGTGCCCGCAAAGGCAAAGCGCCTGCCCCCGACGCAGTGGCGGCCGTCCTGGAAGCCGGCCGGCGCGCCGGCGAGACCGTGATCTGCGACCTGCCACGCGCGCTGGACCCCGCTGCGCAAGCGGCGCTGACCCGAGCAGACCTGACAGTGATAGTCGTCCCCGGCGAGGTCCGAGCCTGCGTATCGGCGAAGCTCCTCGCGGAGCGCCTGTCAGATCTGGGAGCCAAGGCACACCTGGTAGTCCGCGGCCCAGCCCCGGGTTTTCTGCACCCGGACGAGGTGGCAAAGGCGGTGAACCTGCCCTTGCTGACGTCCATGCGTCCAGAACCGAATCTGGCCCCAACCCTCGACCGCGGCGACTTCAGCCCGCGCCCCAGAGGTCCACTCGCAATCGCGGCAAGGACAACGCTGGCCGCCCTGGCCGCCCAACCACTGCGATCGACCCGCCACCTGCGAGCCGCGTGATGCGCCGCCAAAGCCGCTTCAGCGTTGTCCCACAACCACAACAAGCCCGACCCGCAACTGTGCCGAAGAACCGATGCCCAGCCTCAACCCAACCATGCCCGACGTACCCGAACGCCCCGCTGGTCTGCGAACCCTGCGCAGCTCAACACATCCCAACAGATCTTCGAGCAGCCTCATGACCCACCAAGCCGTTACCGTCCACATGCGAAACCGCAGTCACGAAGCCGAGATCACGCGTAGCTGGATCTTGTCCACATGCGACTCGCGATCACCCCAACCAGAGGGGAATCGGAGAGCCTCGAGGTCATCCGCGTCAAGTGCCCCAACAGACCTCAGCGATGTGTCGGCCGGCCGAGCCGCGGCGAGGATCGCCGACCGGTCGCGGAGTCGTCTCGACAGTCGTAGCGTCGAGATCACCTCGGCGGAGGTCCCTCGACTCGTCCGCGATTGCTGGCGGGACTTCGAGTTCTGGCTGGCCGAGCCGCGGCGGGGATCGGCATGAGCGTCCCCACCGATCTGGTCGACCGCGTCCGGAGCCGCCTCGCCAGTAGTGGCCTCGAGATCACCTCCGCGGAAGTCGCTCGCGCCGTTCGTGAGGAGGCCGGCGGCGTCGTGGGCGACGCGGACGTCCTCGAAGCGCTCCGGCTCATGCGTCAGGAGTTCGTCGGCGCCGGCCCACTCGACCCACTGCTCCGCGCCCCCGGCACCACCGACGTCCTCGTCACCGGCCCCGACCAGGTCTGGCTCGACGGCGATGGCGGCCTCCGGCGCACGGACGTCACCTTCCCCGACGAGGACGCCGTCCGCCGCCTCGCGCAGCGGCTCGCCCTCATCTGCGGCCGGCGCCTCGACGACGCCCAGCCGTTCGTCGATGCCTGGCTACCCGCCGGCGCACTCGGCCGCGTCCGTCTCCATGCCGTCCTCCCGCCGATCGCCCCCGACGGCACGTGCCTCTCGCTCCGCGTCCTCCGCCGTGCCGGCCACGACCTGGACTCCCTGCGCGAGCTGGGCACTTTCGACAAGCGCACCCACGACATCCTCGAGGCAATCGTCGACGCCCGCCTCGCGTTCGTGGTCACCGGCGGCACCGGTGCCGGCAAGACCTCGTTGCTCAGCGCACTACTCGGCCGCGTCGACCACAGCGAACGGATCATCACGGTCGAAGACGCCGGCGAGCTCCAGCCCGACCATCCGCAGTTCGTTCGTCTCATAGCCCGCCCACCGAACGTCGAGGGCGCGGGCGAGGTCACACTGGCCGACCTCGTCCGCCAGGGCCTACGCATGCGTCCCGACCGAATAGTCGTCGGCGAGGTCCGCGGCGCGGAGGTCTGCGACCTCCTGACCGCCCTCAACACCGGCCACGACGGCGGCGCCGGCACGGTTCACGCCAACTCGCCCGCCGAACTCCCCGCCCGCATGGAAGCCCTGGCCGCACTGGGCGGCCTGACCCGCGAAGCGCTCCACAGCCAACTGGCCGCCGCATTCCAGGTCGTCCTGCACATGCGCCGCCACCCGGACGGCACCCGCCACCTCGACGAGATCGGCGTCCTAACCCGCACCCACAGCGGCGTGCACGTGGCGCCCGCAACCAACGAAGCCCTGGGCGCCCTACTCAAGCCGAGGGGAGTGGAGCCCCCATGTTGAGCCTCATGTACTCCGCAGCACCAGGGTGGCCGGCCGCACCCGCCTTTCGACGATTCCTTGACCTGCCCAGCCAGGCGGTCGGAGCCGACGGGTTGAGCGTTCTGTGCTGTGCCGCCGCAATACTGGCGTGGCCGTCCGCCCCCGCGACCAGGCGCCTGCGCGACCTGACCGGCGAACGCACCCGCCGGATCCGGCCGCCGCGCCCCAGCTCCGTCACCCTCGCAGCCACCGCGACCGCCGCCGGCTGGCTGGTCGCCGGGCCGGGCGGCGCGATCGCCGCACTCATCGCCACCGTCACGGCGACAGGTCGGTGGCGAGCGAGGGGAGCCCTCAACCGCTCGCTGGCGGCGGTCGACGGTCTCGCCGAAGCCATCCGCTCGCTCGTCGCCGGGTTGCGGGCAGGCGCACATCCGGCCGACGCCGCCGACTCCGCCGCGGCCGACGCACGCCCCGAGGCAGCCGCATCCATGCGTGCCATCGCCGCCGCCGCGCGACTCGACGGCGACGTGCGCCTCGCCCTCAGCACAACCGCCCAGCACACCATCGCGATCGGTTTGACCCGCGTATCGCGAGCCTGGACCCTCGCCCAGCGACACGGCCTACCGCTCGCCGACATCCTGGACGCCGTCGGCCGTGACCTCGAGCAGCGAGTCCGCTTCTCCCGCCAGGTTCTCGCCCGCATGGCGGGCCCACGCACGAGCGCGACCGTCCTCGCCTTCCTGCCCGCGCTCGGCGTGGCCCTGGGCGAGGCGATCGGCGCCCACCCGCTGCGCATGCTCACCGGCTCCGGCCAGCTCCTGCTCGCCCTCGGCGTCGCGCTCCTCTGCGCGGGGGTCGCCTGGTGCGGCCGCCTCACCAGTCAGGTGGTGCCCGAATGAACCCGACGAGCCCCTTGCTCCTCGCCGCCGCGATCCTCCTCTGGTCCCGCGCCGCCGTGTCCCGCACCCGCCTGGCCCGCCTCGGCGGAAAGCGGAACCACCGGCGCCCGGGTCCGAAGGCACAACGACTCGCGCTCGCCGCGTCCACCGGCGTCCTCACCGCGGCGGTGGTCGGCCTCCCGGCGGGCGCAGTGGCGGGCGCCGCGACGGCGGCCGCGACTTGGTGGTTCATCCGCCGCGTTACAGACAAGAGGCAAGCGAAGCCGGACCCGCTCGGCCTCGCGGCGACATGGGATCTCCTCGCCGCGTGCCTGCGCGCCGGACTCCCAGTTCCGGCCGCGGTAACCGCCATCTCGGACGACCTGCCCGACGACGCCGGACGTGCCCTCCGGGCGACCGCCGACCTGCTGGCCATGGGCGCCGACCCGGTCGACGCCTGGGCTCCGGCCATGGCCTGCCCGCAGACCGCGGCCCTGGCTCGCGGCGCCCGGCACACTGCCCGCTCCGGGACGGCTCTCGCCGACGTCGTCGCCGGCATCGCCGCGGTGGTGCGTGACTCGGCTGGCGACGCCGCCGAGGCACGGGCGCAGCGCGCGGGCGTCCTCATCGCCGCGCCGCTCGGTGTCTGCTTCTTACCCGCGTTCATCTGCCTCGGCATCGCGCCCGTCGTGGCCGGTCTTGCCGCTCAGCTCGCCATCTGACCATCCACCGAAATAAGGAGACTGACCGATGTTTCCCCGCCCGACCCCGCTGCGAATTCGTCCCCGCCGCGACTTCCTGCTCGGCGACGAAGGCATGAGCACCGTCGAGTACTGCGTCGGACTGATCGCGGCCGCAGCTCTCGCGGTCGTGCTCTACGGCATCGTGACCGGCGACGACGTGCTCAACGCGATCACCTCGATCGTCAGGCGCGCACTCACGGTGAAGCTCTGATGTCCCCGACCAGGCCCGGTCGCCGAAAACCCGAACGGGACTCGGGCGCGGTTACCGTCGAGGCGGCCATCGCGCTGGGCGCCTTCATCGCGGTGCTCGCCCTCGCACTTGCGGCGATCTCGGCAGCGATCGATCAGCTGAGATGCATCGACGCCGCCCGGGAGGCGGCCCGCCTGGTCGCCCGCGGCGAACCCGACCGTGCCCGCGCCGCCGCCGAACAGATCGCCCCGAGCAGCGCGGACGTCGCGATAAAGATCCAGGCAGACACCATCCAGGTGGACGTCCGGGCGAGACCGGTCAACGGCCTGCTACCCGGCCTCCAGCTGCACGGCGCCGCCTATGCGATCGCCGAGCCCGGTGTCGTCGAGGACAGTTCGTGACTAAGCAACGAACGGCGCGTGCCGCCGACCGCGGTTCGGCGACAATGTGGACGGCCGGCGCCATCGCCGCTCTGATGTCCGTCACCGTGCTCGTCGTGTGGCTGGGCGCGGCTGCCGCTACCAGGCATCGAGCCGCCAGCGCGGCCGACCTCGCGGCACTGGCCGCGGCCGGCGCCGTCACCGAGGGCGAGCGTTTGGCCTGCGGAAAGGCGCGGTGGGTCACCGATCACATGAGTGTGGAGATGCGCAGTTGCCGCCTGGATGGCGCCGACGCACGGGTGGAGATCGTCGCGAAGCCGCCCGGCGCGCTCGCCGGATTCGGTCCGGCCGAAGCCCGCGCACGGGCCGGACCGGCCGGTGAGCGTGGCCACGGAGGCCGAACGGTCGTCTTCGGACGGTAAGCGGCAGCGCAGAGACGATGAGCTGTCGTCCGACCCGGTCACCGGGCTTCGGTCGTGCCTATCTCGTTACTCGTTCACCGTGCCACAACGACCAGTTGTCGACTGCAAGTTTCTTCTGCCGGTGAACATGTCGTTAAGTGGCGTAGGGCACCTCGCCGGAAGCGAGCGCCCGAATTACAAGGAGGCAAGCACCCGAGATGTTGGAAATGGATTGGTCGGATAGCTGGCGCAGGGCCTTCCGCGTCGAGCTGCGCGCACAGGCCATCGGCCTCGCGTGGCGCGGGTGGCCGGTGCTGCCGGGCTCCTATCCGGCTGGCTCGCAGTGGGCGGGCCGTGAGGGCGAGGAACACACCGGGCCATGCCCCGTCCACCCGGACTGGCAGGACCGGATCGGCACCGAGCCGGAGCAGGTCGCCACGTGGTGGACCGGCCGGCCCTACAGCCTGCTGCTGGCGACCGGCGTGCAGCTGGACGCCATCGAGGTTCCCGGCCACCTGGGCCGCGGTGCCGCCCGCGTGCTGCGCAGCATCGGCCTCCCCGTGCCGATCATGGCGACGCCCGACGACCGGTGGACGTTCCTGGTCAACGCCGGCCACGAGCTCGTGCGACCGCTCGCCGAGCACGGCGACGTGATCCTGCACGCGGCCGGCAGCTACGTGCCGCTGCCGCCGACCCCGCTGCAGCACGGTGTCGTGCACTGGCGGGTGCGCCCCGAGGTGAACGGCTGGCAGATGCCGGAGTCGAGCACCGTGCAGGACGCCCTCGTCGACGCGCTGACCGCGGGCGCGAGCCACGCGCGGTCCGGGCTCGTCACCGCGGACTGAAGCCATAAGGGGATTGAGTGGGATGCGCTCAGCAGTACCCGTGAACCAGCACGCTTCGCCGGAAGCACCCTTCCGGCACGCTAGCGGTGGGCGTTCCGCAGAAATGCCGTTCCACCGCAGCCAACCCGTCCAGCAGTTCGGCACCGCTCCCGCAACCAGGTGGCCGCCCAGTGGACGGGCAGCATGTCAGGCGCTTGCAGGAGTACATCTCCCGCGGCGCGGTCAGCATCGGACACTCGGCGAGAACCTGGCCCCAGGGATGGCCGTCGCATGCGGAGGTACCCGCCTCCCCGTGACCTCCGCGATCGACGGACGCCCCGCCGAAGTCCGAACACTGACCGTGCACCGACCCGCGCGGTAGTAGAAAACTCCACGCGTCTGGCGGCATGCAGCGCGTCGGGGTGCGGAATCTCCGCCCCCGACGCGCTGCCTTTTTGTTGATGATGGCGTATTCCACGACGTTGGACACGACTTGTCGACGACGCTGAAGTTGGGTCCCCCGAGATCAACGCTACCGGCGAGCTCCGACAATTCCGGCCGCTAACGGATCTTGCCTGTGGACAACTCACGCCCCGGCCGCGAAACCGAATTCGCAGCCAGTGCTGGGCGAGGAATGCGTTCGCCGCCAATGGTTGTCAGGGTTGTCCACAGTGGCCGGAGTTGTCCACAGGTGGCTTGAAGATCGCCGAAAGTGTCGGTGTGCGCCAGTAATGTGGAAAGCGGGGGGCCCCGCGTCTGACATGATCCACAGTGGAGAGACGATCAACGACGGCGCCGAGTCAGGCCGCGGAGTCCTCGCCCTTCGACGAGCCCACCACGCGGACCACCGCGTCCAGCACCGCGACAGCCGCGGTCTTGTCGAGGGGCTCGTTTCCGTTGCCGCACTTCGGGGACTGCACGCACGACGGGCATCCCGACGGGCACTCACACGCCGCGATCGCGTCCCGGGTCGCCGTCAGCCACTCGACAAGCGCCGCATGGCCGCGGTCCGCGAAGCCCGCGCCGCCCGGGTGGCCGTCGTGGACGAAGACCGTCGCCTCGCCCGTGTCGGGGTGCATGGCCGTCGACACGCCGCCGATGTCCCACCGGTCGCACGACGCGAACAGCGGTAGCAAGCCGATCGCCGCGTGTTCGGCCGCGTGCAGCGCACCCGGCACCTCGCGGTGTGCCACACCGGCCTCCGCCAGCAGGTCCTCGGTCAGCGTGTACCAGACCGCCCGCGTGTGGAGCGTCTGCTTCGGCAGGTCCAGCGGGACCTGGTCCAGCACCTGCCCCGACGGCAGTCGCCGCAGGTAGCCGACCACGTGCGACGTCACCGCGACCTCACCAAGGTTCACGGTCACTCCGCCGAACGCCCGGTGCGACTCCGTCGACAGCACCGAGATGTCGACCTGCTCGCGCGGCGTCGTCGACCACTCCGGGTCCTCCCGGTGCACCATCGCCAGCCCGGCCTCCAGGTCCAGCTCGTCCACCACGTACGACGTGCCCTGATGCAGGTACACCGCCCCCGGATGCACGGTCGCGCACGCCGAGCCCGGGTTCACCGTGCCCAGCAGCCGCCCCGAGTCCGACTCCACCACCGCGACCTGCTCGCCGCCCGACCCGCGGATGTCGACCGACGCGTGCGGGCGCTCCCGGGACGTCCAGAACCAGCCCGTCGGCCGGCGGCGCAGCACGCCGTCCGCCACCAGGTCCTCCACTACCCGCCGCGCCGACTGCCCACCGAGCGACGACAGGCACGCGTCGGTCAGCGGCATCTCCGCCGCCGCGCACGCCAGCTGCGGGGCGAGCACGTACGGGTTCGCCGGGTCGATCACCGTCGCCTCGACCGGCTTGTCCAGCATCGCCGACGGGTTGTGCACCAGGTACGTGTCCAGCGGGTTGTCCTGCGCCACGAACACGACCAGCGCTCCGTCCCCAGCGCGTCCCGCGCGCCCGGCCTGCTGCCAGAACGATGCCAGCGTGCCCGGATACCCGGCGACGACCACCGCGTCCAGGCCCGCGATGTCCACGCCGAGCTCGAGCGCGTTCGTGCTCGCCACACCGAGCAGCGACCCCGAGGCCAGGTCCTTCTCCAGCGCCCGCCGCTCCTCGGGCAGGAACCCCGCCCGGTAGGCAGCCACCCGCCGCGGCAACGAGGAGTCCACTTCGGACAGCGCGTGCCGGGCCGACAGCGCGGTCAGCTCCGCGCCCCGCCGCGAGCGGACGAACGCCAGCGTCCGCGCGCCCTCCACCACCAGGTCCGTCAGGATCCGCGCCGTCTCCGCGCCCGCCGACCGCCGCACCGGCGCGCCGTTCTCGCCCTCGAGGGCCTCCAGCAGCGGCGGCTCCCACAGCGCGACCGTCCGCGCGCCCTGCGGCGAGGCGTCCGCGGTCACCGCCTCGCACGGCACCCCCGCCAGCAACGACGCAGACGACGCCGGGTCCGACACCGTCGCCGACGCCAGCACGAACACCGGGTCCGACCCGTACTTGCGCGCCACCCGCCGCAGCCGGCGCAGCAGCAGCGCCACATGCGAGCCGAACACCCCGCGGTACCCGTGGCACTCGTCCACCACCACGAACGCCAGCCGCCGGAAGAAATGCGCCCACTTCGCGTGCGCCGGCAGGATCCCGCGATGCAGCATGTCCGGGTTCGTGAACACCCACCGCGAGTGCGCACGCACCCAGTCCCGCTCCGGCAGCGGCGTGTCCCCGTCGAAGCTCGCCGCGCGCACCTCCGGCACGTCCAGCGACCCGACCGAGCGCAGCTGGTCCGCCCCGAGCGCCTTCGTCGGCGACAGGTACAGCGCGGTCGCCCGCCGGTCCGCGCAGAGCGCCGACAGCACGGGTGCCTGGTAGGCGAGCGACTTCCCGGACGCCGTCCCCGTGGCGATAACCACGTGCCGGCCCTCGCGTGCGTGCGTCGCGGCCTCGACCTGGTGCGCCCACGGCGACTCGACCCCGCACCGCGCGAACGCATCCCGCAGCGAGCCCGGCACCCAGTCCGGCCACGGCACCGGCGACGCCGCGCGTTCGGGCAGCTCACGCACGTGCCGCAACGGGTTCTCGCCCGTCGGCACGCCGGCGAGCACCCGGTCGAGCAGCCCGCGGCCACGCTCGGCGGCGGGCCGCGCACCCACCGAAGTACTCACGCCGACGAGCTTCGCACATCCCACCGACACTGCCCGCGCGACCGTCACGGCGCGCGGCGAGCAACTGCTCCCGGAGGATGTCCGCGGGCCTGCTGGTGCTGGGCGAGCTCGCGGGGGACGTGCAGGTAGATCCAGCGGACCGGCAGTGGGCCGTGCCGGGAGCCGGCGACGACGTCGGCGTGTCCGCACCGGCTATCGGGGTCGACCGGTCGAACGCAGCAGGGATCAGGCGGGATTCCACAGCGGGCACGGCTCTCTCACATGATCATGGGATCTCAGCGATCACATGGCCGACGAGGCCGTGCCCGCCCACATTCAGGGTGATCGACTTTGCCGACCCTGACCCTCTCCGGGGGCACCCCCGTCATCCATTCTTCCGGTGAGGACCGACGAAAACGGCTGGTCGGGGGCCTCTGTGGACAGGCATGCGGGTTGTGGACGACCGTGCTGGATCGATTCCCTGGACCGATCACGCGTGGGGGCCGAAAGTAGGTCGAAAGGCCTGTTGGCGGGATGCCTCGCGGGGCGTGCAAGTACAACCAATAGACTCCGCCGACGTCCCATCAATACCTGGTGGCGCAGTACGTCCCGCGCAGGGACGACCTCGGCCCGGTCAGGCCGTCCGGTAGCGCGCCGACATCAGGCAGAAGTACCTGGAGGACCGATGTCCCCGCAGTACCTGGCGGAAGGCCCGCCGCTGACCGGCGGTGAGCGCGGCGTGGTCGTCGTGGTGGCCATTGTCGCTCTCGCTGCCCTCGCCGTTGGCTACAAGCTGCTCAGGGAGGTGCTCGGCGCCGGCCAGGGCACTTCGAAGATGCAGGACATCGCCAAAGCGGTGCAGGAAGGCGCAAACGCATACCTCAAGCGGCAGCGGAACACGCTGCTGATCTTCGGCGTCGTCGTGTTCGCGCTGCTCTTCGCGCTCCCCGCGGACGGCGCCGCCGAGCTGATCGGCCGGTCGGTGTTCTTCGTGATCGGCGCGGCCTTCTCGTTCTCGATCGGCTACCTCGGCATGTGGCTGGCCACGCAGGCGAACCTGCGTGTCGCGGCCGCGTCCCGCGAGCCGTCCGGCCGCGAGATCGCGATGCGGGTCGCGTTCCGCACCGGCGGCGTGGTCGGCATGTCCACCGTCGGGCTCGGCCTGTTCGGCGCCTCGATCGTCGTGCTCGCCTACGCGGGCGACGCGCCCAAGGTGCTCGAGGGCTTCGGCTTCGGCGCCGCGCTGATCGCCATGTTCATGCGTGTCGGCGGCGGCATCTTCACCAAGGCCGCGGACGTCGGCGCCGACCTGGTCGGCAAGGTCGAGCAGAACATCCCCGAGGACGACCCGCGCAACGCCGCCACCATCGCCGACAACGTCGGCGACAACGTCGGCGACTGCGCGGGCATGGCCGCGGACCTGTTCGAGTCCTACGCCGTGACCCTCGTCGCCGCGCTGATCCTCGGCTCCACCGCGTTCGGCGCGCAGGGCCTGCTGTTCCCGCTGATCGTCCCCGCCCTCGGCGTCATCACGGCGGTCATCGGCGTCTACATCACCCGCGCCCGCGCCGGCGAGAGCGGCCTGACCGCGATCAACCGGTCGTTCTACATCTCCGCGCTGATCTCCGCGATCCTGTGCACCGCCGCGGCGTTCATCTTCCTGCCGACCTCGTTCGCCGACCTGACCGACTCGGCCACGGCCGACGTCAGCGGCAGCCCGGCGCTCATCGCGGCCGTGGCCGTGATCATCGGCATCGTTCTGGCCGGCATCATCCTGTGGCTCACCGGCTACTTCACCGGCACCGAGCACAAGCCGGTCAAGGACACCGGCCGGACCTCGCTGACCGGGGCCGCCACCGTGATCCTCTCCGGCATCTCGGTCGGCTTCGAGTCAGCGGTCTACACGGCGATCGTCATCGGCGCGGCCGTCTACGGCGCGTTCCTGCTGTCCGGCTCGCTGTTCGTGTCGCTGTTCGCGATCGCGCTCGCCGGCTGCGGCCTGCTGACCACGGTCGGCGTCATCGTCGCGATGGACACGTTCGGCCCGGTTTCCGACAACGCCCAGGGCATCGCCGAGATGTCCGGCGACGTCGAGGGCGAGGGCGCGGCGATCCTGACCGAGCTCGACGCGGTGGGCAACACCACCAAGGCGATCACCAAGGGCATCGCGATCGCGACCGCCGTACTAGCGGCGACCGCGCTGTTCGGCTCGTACCTGACCGCGATCACCGACGCGCTCGCCGAGGCCAAGGCCAACCTGAACCTCGACGACTTCATCGTGTTCAGCCCCAAGGTGCTCGTCGGCATCCTGATCGGCGCCTCGGTCGTGTTCATGTTCTCCGGCCTCGCGATCAACGCCGTGTCCCGCGCCGCGGGTGCGGTCGTGTTCGAGGTGCGCCGCCAGTTCCACGACAACCCCGGAATCATGGACGGCACCGTCCGCCCGGAGTACGGCCGCGTCGTGGACATCTGCACCCGCGACTCGCTGCGGGAGCTCGCCACGCCGGGCCTGATGGCCGTGCTCGCCCCGATCGCCGTCGGCTTCGGCCTCGGCGTCGGCCCGCTGGCCGGCTACCTCGCCGGCGCCATCGCGACCGGCACGCTGATGGCGGTGTTCCTGGCCAACTCCGGTGGCGCCTGGGACAACGCCAAGAAGCTGGTCGAGGACGGCCACCACGGCGGCAAGGGCTCCGAGGCCCACGCGGCCACGGTCATCGGTGACACGGTCGGCGACCCGTTCAAGGACACCGCCGGCCCGGCGATCAACCCGCTGATCAAGGTGATGAACCTGGTCTCGCTGCTGATCGCGCCCGCGATCGTGACGCTGTCGGTCGGTGAGGACGCCAACGCCGGCCTGCGGATCACCTTCGCGGTCCTCGCGGCGCTGCTCGTCGCCGGCGCGATCTTCGTGGCCAAGCGGCGCGGCACGGCGATCTCCGACAACCCGGCGGACTCGTCGGACAAGGAGACGCCGGTCAAGAACGGCGCGCAGTGATCGAATAGCTCGACCCGCAGAGAACGGGCCCACCACGGAGAGTCTCGTGGTGGGCCCGTTTCTGTTCCCAAGGATCGAACTGGTGTTCTATCCTCTCCCGGGTGGCCCAGCTGTCGTTCTACTCCGCCGACGCCAACCCGCCGGCCCGCGGCGACATCGCCGGGCTGCTCTGCGGGCCCGGCCGGCTGGTGAGCTTCGGCGGGGTCACCGCGCGCCTCTCGGTGCCCGTCCCGGAGGCCTGGCGCGGCCAGGCCCTCCGCCGCGCGCTCGCCGACCGCGGCGTCGACGCGACCCTCTACACGAGCGGGGACGGGCTGCTCCTGCGTACCGCGTTCCGCCGCGACCTGACCGCGCTCGCCGCCGCGTGGACCGCCGGCACGGAGAAGACGTGCCCGCCGGGAGTCACCCTCGGTGGCGCCGCATTGCGGCTCTGGGTGCTCGCCGCCGGCGAGTGGACCGACGGCAGCTACCTCCTGCGGCTCGACCCGGCCGCGCCGGACACGCACGAGACGCTCGCCGGGGTGGTCACCGCGTGTGGTCTGCCGGCCCATCCGTACAATGCCGAGGACGGTGGCCCTGGCCTGCGCATATCCGGCCGCCGTCGGCTCGCGCGGCTCGCCGAGCTGGTCGGTCGGCCACCGTCCGCAGCCGCCGAGAGCCACTGGCCGGCGGTATCCCGTGTGCGGCGAACTGCCTGAGCGTGCTACTCAGGTATAGGGGCGTACCGCCGTCGGGGAGTGTGCCGCTAGGCACCTGGGGGTAGGTATCACGATGAGCAACGTGCACACTGTCGAGCTGAGAGTGAGCTCGACAAGAGAGCGGGACAAGCGTGGCAGGAACGACCAAGACGAAGAAGAGCGGTGCGACGAACGGGTCTGAACCCCGGCGGCTGGTGATCGTCGAGTCACCGGCCAAGGCGCGCAAGATCGCCTCGTACCTCGGCCGGAACTTCGTCGTCGAGTCCTCTCGCGGGCACATCAGGGACCTGCCGCGCAAGGCGGCGGAGGTGCCCGCCAAGTACAAGGGCGAGGCCTGGTCCAACCTCGGCGTCAACGTCGACAACGGCTTCGAGCCCATCTACATCGTGACCCCGGACAAGAAGTCCACGGTCACCGAGCTCAAGGAAGCGCTCAAGTCGGTCGACGAGCTCTACCTCGCGACGGACGGCGACCGCGAGGGCGAGGCGATCGCCTGGCACCTGATCGAGGCGCTCAAGCCCAAGGTGCCGGTGCGCCGCATGGTGTTCCACGAGATCACCGAGTCCGCCATCCGCGCGGCCGCCGAGCAGACCCGCGACCTCGACCAGGACCTCGTCGACGCACAGGAGACCCGCCGCATCCTCGACCGGCTCTACGGCTACGAGGTCAGCCCGGTCCTGTGGAAGAAGATCATGCGGAACCTCTCCGCGGGCCGCGTGCAGTCGGTCGCCACGCGGATCGTGGTGGACCGCGAACGCGAGCGGATGAAGTTCGTCTCCGCCTCGTACTGGGACATCTCCGCGAGGCTCGACGCGGGTGCCGAGGCCGACCCGCGCAACTTCGGCGCGCGGCTGCTGTCCGTCGACGGCACGCGCCTCGCGACCGGCCGCGACTTCACCCAGGGCGGCGAGCTCAAGGCCGGGGCGAACGTGCTGCGCCTCGACGAGCCCGAGGCCCGCCGCCTCGCCGACGCGCTCACCGGCGCCTCGCTGACCGTCTCCAGCGTCGAGGAGAAGCCCTACACGCGGCGGCCGTACGCGCCGTTCATGACCTCCACGCTGCAGCAGGAGGCCGGCCGCAAGCTGCGGTTCTCGGCGGACCGGGCGATGCGCATCGCCCAGCGCCTGTACGAGAACGGCTACATCACCTACATGCGTACCGACTCCACGACGCTGTCCGAGACGGCGATCGCGGCGGCCCGGTCCCAGGCGCGCGAGCTCTACGGCGACGCGTACGTCTCGCCGCAGCCGCGCCAGTACAACCGCAAGGTCAAGAACGCCCAGGAGGCGCACGAGGCGATCCGGCCCGCCGGCGAGGTGTTCCGCACCCCCGGCCAGGTCGCCGGCGAGCTCGAGTCCGACGAGTTCCGCCTCTACGAGCTGATCTGGCAGCGCACGGTCGCCTCGCAGATGGCCGACGCGCGCGGCACCACGATGAGCGTGCGCATCACCGGCACCGCCGCGAGCGGCGAGGAGTGCACGTTCGCCGCGTCCGGCCGCACGATCACGTTCCCCGGCTTCCTGCGGGCCTACGTCGAGGCCGTCGACTCCGAGGAGGGCGGCGAGGCCGACGACGCCGAGCGCAGGCTGCCGCACCTCACCAAGGGCCAGGGCGTCACCGCCACCGAGCTCACCCCGGACGGCCACACCACGAGCCCGCCGCCGCGCTACACCGAGGCGAGCCTGGTCAAGACGCTCGAGGAGCTCGGCATCGGCCGGCCGTCGACGTACGCGTCGATCATCAACACGATCCAGGACCGCGGCTACGTGTGGAAGAAGGGCTCCGCGCTCGTGCCGTCGTGGATCGCGTTCTCCGTGGTCGGCCTGCTGGAGCGGCACTTCGGCCGGCTCGTGGACTACGACTTCACCGCCGCGATGGAGGACGAGCTCGACCGCATCGCCGCCGGCGAGCAGGAGCGCACCGAGTGGCTCACCGGGTTCTACTTCGGCGGCGAGATGGGCGCCGAGGGCTCGGTCGGCCGCTCCGGCGGGCTGAAGAAGCTCGTCGGGTCCGGTGTGGACACCATCGACGCGCGGGAGATCAACTCCATCCCGCTGTTCACCGACGAGGCGGGCCGCACGATCGTCGTCCGTGTCGGCCGGTACGGGCCCTACCTCGAGCGCGACGGCGACGGTCCCGACCCCGGCGGCAACCCGCAGCGGGCGAACCTGCCCGAGGACCTGCCGCCGGACGAGCTGACCGTCGAGATCGCCGAGAAGCTGTTCGCCACCCCGGTCGAGGGCCGCTCGCTCGGCACAGACCCGGTGACCGGCCACGAGATCGTGGCCAAGGAGGGCCGCTTCGGGCCGTACGTCACCGAGGTCCTGCCCGAGCCGGAGGACCCGAAGGCGAAGAAGGCCAAGCCGCGCACCGGGTCGCTGTTCAAGTCGATGGCCGTCGAGTCGGTCTCCCTCGAGGACGCGCTGCGGCTGCTGTCCCTGCCCCGCGTGGTCGGCAACGACCCGAACAGCGGCGAGGAGATCACCGCGCAGAACGGCCGCTACGGCCCGTACCTGAAGAAGGGCACCGACTCCCGGTCGCTGGCCAAGGAGGAGGACATCTTCACGGTCACCCTCGACGAGGCGCTCAAGCTCTACGCCGAGCCCAAGCGCCGGGGCCGCCAGGCCGCCGCGTCCGCGCCGCCGCTCAAGGAGCTCGGCGCCGACCCGGCGTCCGGCAAGCCGATGATCGTCAAGGACGGCCGGTTCGGCCCGTACGTGACCGACGGCGAGGTCAACGCGTCGCTGCGCAAGGCTGACAGCGTCGAGACGCTCACCGACGAGCGCGCGGCCGAACTGCTCGCCGAGAAGCGCGCGAAGGGCCCGGCACCGAAGCGCCGCCGCGCCACGACGAAGTCGACCACCAAGCGCGCCACGGCCAAGTCCAAGTCCTGACAGGCGCTACGGTCCTCGCGTGAGCGAGACCACGGTCGACCGGGCGGCCGGGCGCGACCCCGACAGTGACCGGGCGCGGCTCGAGGCGGCCCTGCGCCGCCGGGGGCTGCCGCTCGTCGTGCGGCGCGACCGCCGCGGCTCGGCGATCCTGCGGCGCGCGACGCCGGCGCTGGCCTTCCTGCTGGTCAACGACCCGCTCTCGACGATCCTCGCCCGTGAGCTGACGGTCACCGAGACCGAGCTGACCCGGCGGCTGAACAACACGGCGTGGGTCTTCGTCCTCCTCGCCATCACGCTGGCGGCACTCGTCGTCCCGATCGTCGCGGGGTGGGGTGCCTCGCGGTGGATGCGCTCGATGGGCCGGACGGGACGGCTCGTCCTCGCCTGCACGCTGCTCGTGCTGGTGTTGCTCGTCCTGCCGGTGGTGGAGTGGGCGATCGGCTGGCGCTCGCCGCTGTGGCTGAACCTCACGATCAACGGTGGCCTCACCCTGTTCGTGCTCGTGGGCGTGTTCGCGGGCGCCGGCTCGATCCTCGCGTGGGCGACGCGGCTCGCGTTCACGCAGCTCGGCAAGGTCGGGGCGATGGCGACGCAGGCGCTGCCGCTGCTCGTGCTGGTCGTGCTGTTCGCGTTCTTCTCGACCGAGATGTGGGAGATCGCGGACGCGTTGCCGCGCCCGCAGCTGTGGCTCGTCGTCGCGTCCCTCTCGGCGCTCTCGGTGCTGTTCATGATCGCGACGCTGCGCGAAGAGCTGGGCCGGATGGTCGACGAGGCGAGCGAAGGGTCGCTGCCCGGGCTGCCGGCCAAGCTCGCCGACCTGGCCGTCGAGGACGGGCCGGACGAGGTGAAGCTCCACCGCCGCGAGCGGGTGAACCTCATGCTCGTGCTCTTCCTCGCGCAGGCGCTGCAGATCGCGCTGCTCGCCGTACTGGTGTTCTGCCTGTTCATCGGCCTGGGCGCGCTCGCGGTGAGCCCGTCGGTCGTGGTCTCGTGGATCGGCGAGGAGGCGTACGAGCAGGCCGGCACGCTGTTCGGCGTCCAGCTCCCGGTACCGAACGCGCTGGTGCAGCTGTCCATCTTCCTGGCGGCGTTCTCCGGGCTGTACTTCACCGCGTCGGCGGCTACCGATCCGCTCTACCGCAAGTCATTCTTCGAACCACTGGTCGCCGATGTCCGGGTCAGCCTCGCGGTCCGGCACGCGTACCTCGCTCGCACCAGCGGCAGGGCTTAGCCTGGACGTTGAGTGACGAGCCCGTAGCTCTCGAGGGAGTGGCATGACGAACGACGGCACCCACGATCCGGTCCCGCCGCCGGTGCTGGCCGATCCGCTCGCCGGCCTGGTGACCGGCGCGCGGTACGAGCCAGAGCCGCTGCGCGTCCGCGTCACCGAGCCGCCCATGCCGGACATCTCGGCGGTCCGCGAGGCGATGGCCTCGGTCCTCGACGAAAACTCCGAGCTGGACCTGGCCTCGATCGGCCCGGCCGCGGACTTCTTCACCGACTCCACCGGCGAGACGACGGCGGCCCCACCCACCGCCCCGGCGGCGCCCGCGCCGTCCGCGGCCCCTCCGGCCGCACCCGTCGCGCAGGTTCCGGTCGCCCAGGTGCCGACGCAGGCATCGGGTCAGCCCGCGCCGGCACCGGCTCAGGCGCCGCTCGCACCGGCCGCCAAGGCGCCGACCCGCGGGCCGGTCACCCGCGTCACACCGCCGTCGGGCATCCCGTCGCCACGCGGCGCGAGCACGCCCGACCGCGTGCCGCCGCCCGTCAAGCGCGGTGAGGACACCCGGGCGATCCGGCTACCGGGCGGGTTCATGCGGCGCCGGCCGAAGGTGCCGGCGGCCATCGGCTCGTCGTCCCTCGGAAGTGTGACGGTCATCATCGGATTACTCTTGGTGATGGCCGTGCTCGGGATCGTCTTCCTCGCTAGCTTCATCGACACGGTCGCCGCGGTTTTCGACTGACACGCCGCACCCCCGTTTCCAGGACGACCCGATCACCCACTACGGTCCGACCGTCCTTACATGCTCGTCCGGGCTACTCTGGAGCTGCGGGCTGCGTGGAGAAGGGGTGGAGTTATCAGCGGGGGCGCGGACTTCGACTCGGGTGTCGGCGTAGGTGCGTCGACCCGGTCGAACGCGTCCATCACGCACCGTGCCCGCAGTGTCCTTGCGATCCGCGGCTTCCGCCGGCTCTGGGGCGTCACCTACTTGTGCAGCATTGGTGACTGGCTGTCACTGCTGGCGCTGACCGGCCTCGTCACCAAGCTCACCGAGGGATACCAGGCGCAGAGCTTCGCGTTCGCCGGCGTCGTGCTCACCCAGCTGCTGCCCGGCCTGCTGTTCGCCCCGCTCGGCGGCCTGCTCGCGGACCGGTTCGACCGCCGCAAGATCATGGTGATCTGCGACGTCGTGCGCTGTGCCCTGTTCATCTCGATCGCCGTCGTCGGCTCCACGCTGTGGCTGTTCATCGGGAACTTCCTCATCGGCTGCTGCGCGATGCTGTGGATCCCGTCGAAGGACGCGGCGGTGCCGAACCTGCTGCGCCGGCCGGACCAGGTGGAGACAGCGAACCAGCTCGGCATGGTGATGACCTACGGCATCGCCGTGATCACCGGTGCCGGCCTCTACGCCGCGATCACCGGTATCACCACGAACCTCAACATCCAGCCGGACCCGTCGGGCCTGGGCATCGCCAAGATCATCCTGGTCATCAACGGCCTGCTCTACCTGACGAGCGCGATCCTCGTCGCGACCCGCATTCCCGAGCTGTCCCGCCGCGACTCGACGCCGTCCCCGCGCCTGTCTCGCAAGGACAGCGGCGAGGAGAAGCTCGGCTTCGTCGCGATGGTCCGCGACGCCGCCGAGTTCGTGCGCACCACCCCGCTCGTCCGCGGCCTGCTCATCGGCATGCTCGGCGCCTTCGTGGCGGCGGGCGCGCTCATCGGCTCGGCGAACCTGTACGCGAACAGCCTGCGCGGCGGCCAGTCCACGTTCGGCCTGTTGTTCGTCGCGATGTTCATCGGACTCGCGTCCGGCATGGCCGGCTCGCCCAAGCTCGCCCGGCGGCTGCCGCACAACCGGCTGTTCGGCATCGCGATCGTGCTTGCCGGGCTCGTGCTGTGCCTCGTCGCGCTGTCGCCGCACCTCGCCGTCTCGCTGGTCACCGTCATGGTCGTCGGGGCGTGCGCGGGCGCGGCGTTCCTCACCGGCGTGACGATCATCGGCACCCAGATCGAGGACGCGATCCGCGGTCGCATCAACGCGATCTACCAGTCGCTGATGAAGATCATCCTGGCCGGGACGATGGCGGTGACGCCGGTTCTGGTCGGTCTGGTCAGGCCGCACAACGTCATCGTCTGGGGCAGGCCCATGACGATCGACGGCACCCGTCCGGTGCTGCTCGGCGCGGGCCTGCTCGCCGCGCTGGTCGGCGTGATCGCCTACCGGCAGATGGACGACCGCCGCACCGAGCCGATCCTCGCCGACCTGCTCGCCGCGATCCGCCGCAAGCCGCGCCGCTCGACCGGCCTGCTGGTCGCGGTCGAGGGCGACGTCGTCGAGGACACGTCGACGCAGGCGCGCATGCTCACCGACTGGCTGCGCCGGCCGGGCACCAAGGAAGTACTGCTGGCGACCGACCCGGCCCTCGACGACGAGCGCCTGCGGACCGTGCTGACCGGCGCGCACCTCGCGGGCGCGCGGGCGCACGCGCTGGTCGCCGCGGCCGTGCGGGCGGACATCGTCGAGCGGCAGATCCGCCCGGCACTGGAACGCGGCGCGCTCGTGGTGATGGAGCGGTTCGTGGACAGCCCGCTGGCGCACCTGTCCGCGGCGGCCGGCCTCGACCCGGCCGAGCTCGAGGGCCTGGCCGACTGGGCGACCGCGCGGCTGCGCCCGGACGTCACGATCCTGCTCGACCGCGACCCGAGCACGCTGGCCGGCGACGGCGCGCCGCAGCCGACCCAGCATCATTGGCACGTGCAGCGTGTGTTGACGGAGATGGCGTCGGCCGATCCCGACCGGTACGTGGTCGTGGACGCGGACGGCACGCCCGACCAGGTGGCCGAGCGGGTGCGGCTCGCGGTACAGACCGCGCTGGCCGGCAGGCGGCTGGCGAGCCTGGTGCCGCCGCAGAACCTCGAGGCCGCCGTGCCGGCGGGGGAGTCCTCGTGACGGTCTGGGACCAGGTCGTCGGCCAGCCCGAGGCCGTCGCCGTGCTGACCGCGTCGGCGGAGGTGGCGGCGTCCATGGTGGACGGCACGTTCACCGGCTCGGCGTCGGCGGTGCCGCACGCGTGGCTGTTCACCGGTCCGCCCGGCTCGGGCCGCTCGGTCGCGGCGCGGGCGTTCGCGGCGGCGCTGCAGTGCGAGACGGGCACCGGGTGCGGCACGTGCCCCGGCTGCCGGACGTCGATGGCGGGCACGCACGCGGACGTGCACGTCGTCGTCCCCGAAGGCCTGTCGATCTCGGTGGCGGAGATGCGCGCGCTGGTCCAGATCTCCGCACGGCGGCCGACCGGCGCCCGCTGGCAGGTCGTCATCATCACGGATGCCGATCGCCTGACCGAGGGCGCGGCGAACGCGTTGCTGAAAGCGGTGGAGGAGCCGCCGGCGCGGACGGTGTTCCTGCTGTGCGCGCCGTCGGACCATCCGGACGACGTGCCGGTGACGATCCGCTCGCGGTGCCGGCATTTGGGCCTGCGCACCCCGGCGGCGACGGCGATCGCCGAGGTGCTCCGTGCCCGCGACGGAATCTCCGGCGAGATGGCCGACTGGGCGGCGTCGGTCTGCGGTGGTCACGTGGGCCGCGCCCGCCGCCTGGCCACCGACGAGGCGGCCCGGTCCCGGCGCGAGTCGGTGCTGCGGATCCCGTTGTCCCTCAACCGCTTGTCGGATGTGTTCACCTGCGCCGACGACCTGGTGAAGTCGGCCGAAGCGGACGCGAACGAGGTGAGCGGCGCCCGCGACGAGGCCGAGAAGGAAGCGCTGAAGACGGCCATGGGCCACGGCGGGACGGGCAAGGGCACGGCCTCCGCGACCCGAGGCAGCGCGGCGGCGATCAAGGAACTGGAGCGCCGCCAGAAGTCGAGAGCAACCCGAACCCAGCGCGACGCGATCGATCTGGCGTTGGTAGACCTGGCCGGCTTCTACCGCGACGTGCTCGTGGTGACGAGTTCGGCGCCGGCGGCCCTGAACCACCCCGACCGGGAGCCGGAGGCCCGCAAGGCCGCGAACACGTGGCCCCCGGAGTCGACGCTGCGCCGCCTGGAAGCGGTGCTGGCGTGCCGGGAAGCCTTGGAGCTGAACGTGAAACCCCGCATCGCGATCGAAGCCATGCTGACCACCCTCCACCACGGCTGACCTGTGGACAGCGCGGCTGGTTCTGTCAGCCCCCACCGGTAGTCTGGAAATCGGGGGACCCCCGGCCGGTTGTCCACAACCCGCGAACCTGTCCACAGATCCGCAAGCGTCGCCCGGAATCGTCAGAGATCGCCACTACGCTGGATTCCGGGGGCCGGAGGCCGCCCCCCGACAGCGGCCTCCGGATTCGGTCAGCTATCCCGTCGCTTCCGCGGCATCAGCGGCAACTTGGGCGTCCACTTCGGAGCATCCGCGGCTGGTTTCGCTTCGGCCTCGACGGTGCTGTCGGCGTCCGTGCCATCCTGCGCGTCGGCTTCCTTT
Organism: Actinophytocola sp.; assembly: GCF_036555685.1. Classification (GTDB taxonomy): domain Bacteria; phylum Actinomycetota; class Actinomycetes; order Mycobacteriales; family Pseudonocardiaceae; genus Actinophytocola. The sequence continues at coordinate 23,975 of NZ_DATBKY010000225.1, forward strand.
GTGGCCGGGTCGGTGTCGGTCGGCTCCGTCTCCGGTTCGCCTTCGGCTGGCTGCGCGTCGGCATCGAGGGGTATTGCGGCGTCCGCGTCCGGCTCCCTGCCGGCTTCCACCACGGCCTCGGTTTGGTCCAAGTCGGTCTCAGTCGGCTGCGCCTCGGGCGGACGTCCGGCCCCATCAGCGTCTGGCTCCGTGTCGGTCTCCGCGTCCGGCCCGGCGACGGCACCCATCTCCCGGTCGTCGCGCCCACCGTCCGGCGGCAAACCCGTCGGCCGCACGCCGACCGGCGCGTACACGCGCGGCCGCCGCATGGTGCCCGGCACCGCCGCCACCAGCACCACGCCGACCAGCAGCATCGCCGTGCCTGTCCAGAACATCGGGATCGTCTGGTACGCCATCGTCGTGTACGCCAGGTGGCCCGGCGGCTTCATGCCCTGCGGCCTCGGCTCGGGCGGCGGCGACGGGTTGGCCGAGGGCAGGCACACGACGCCGCCCGCCGGGGCGTATGCCCGCGCCACCTGCTCGCCCAGCGACACCTGCGCCAGCGCCGACGGCAGGTTCGGCAGGCCCAGCGCCGCGGTCGGCAGCACCTGCAGGTCGAGCATCCGCGCGGTCGCGCCCAGCTGGTAGCCCTTGAACGGGTCGGTCATCGCGGCGCTGCGCTCGTCCAGCTGCGCCACGCCGATGCGCAGCACGCCGAGATCCAGCTTGCGCAGCCGGTCGCTCACCGCCTGGCCGTTCGCGAGCAGACCGCCGATGACCGGCATGTCCTTCGCCGCGGGCACGTCCGGCAGCGGGATGCCGATCGGCACGTCCAGCTTCGGGTGCGCCGCGTCCAGCCCACCGAGCTTCCTGCCGCCCTGCCACACCTCGAGCACCGGCGCGGTGTAGTCCACGGAGGACGTCTTCGCGTCGCCCGTGGACGTGACTCGCAGCGTCGGCGGGCTCACCACGCGGATCTCGATCGCGAACGGCGTGCCGGCGAGCAGCGACAGCTTGGCGACCTGCAGCGTGGACGTCGACTGCACGGCCTTGTTCTTCGAGCCCGGAATGTCGACGAGCCGGACCGTCGAGTGGGCGGACAGCGTGTTCGGCAGGCTGATCAGCGAACCGTCCGACTTGGTGCTCGAGCCGCCGGACAGCACGCCACCGAGCGTGCTCAGCGGCCCGGAAAGCTTCTTCAACCCGTCGACGACGGCCTTGTCCTGCTGGCCGGTCAGCTTCGGCGAGTCGAACACGCCGGACAGGTCGGTGACGCTGGGCAGCGTCGGGATCGAGTTGACCAGCGAGACGCTGCCGACCTCGGTGGACGCGTCCGAGATCGTGTCCACGCACGGGCCGAGCTCCTCGTCCCACTGCGCGTGCACCTGGCCGGTGAGCCCGCGAGCGCTGACCAGCGCGTCGAGCGGGGTGGACGGCAGCTCGAGCCCACTGTGCACGGGCTGCGGGTTGTTCGGCGGCGCGGTCTGCGAGAGGGCGCCCGGGGCCTGCGGGCTGGAGCCCTGCACGGCGGCCCCACCCGGCGCGGCCTCGGCGACGGCTCGTTCGTAGGAGAGGTAGGCCTCGGAGTTGGCCTGCGCGGTCGCGAGCCCGAAGCCCAGCTCGGCGGCCGACTGCTTGGGGAGCTTGTCGGCCGCGCCGGGGGAGATGGTCCTGGTGGGGGCGGAGTTGGGCAGGATCCGGACGATGCCGAGCCCGGTACCGGCGTCCCCGACGGCGTGCGCGGTCTGCTTCGCCGCGGCCGGCGCGGACATGGGTGGGGAGTGGCGATTGGTTGGCGTCGGCAGCGGCGTGGTGACCGGTTGCGCGCTCGCCGGGGCAGCAGACAGCGCGAGTGCGACGGCCACCAGCGGCAAGGCCGTGGCGACGGTTAAGCGTCCCCGCATCGGCCGGCCCCTCCTAGCATGTTCACGGGTTCCCCGACCTGTGTCCGATTCACTAACGAGCCCGGTGCGTGCAGGTGACGGCCACGGGCCAGCTACACTGAACGCGCTTCGCCGCCTTAGCTCAGTCGGCCAGAGCGGCTCACTCGTAATGAGCAGGTCGTCGGTTCGATTCCGACAGGCGGCTCCACTCGGCCGGGTCCACGTGATCGCACGTGGGCCCGGTCTTTGTCTTGAGCCGGTCTTGAGCCTGGTTCTTTACCGTTGAGGGATATGCGAGCGTTGT
>NZ_DATBKY010000226.1:0-10211 GCF_036555685.1 Actinophytocola sp.
ACAAATGTCGGGGCGGGACTAGCTGGCGAGTACCTGCGGCGACAGGGTCTTGAGCATCGCGTTGGTCCACTTGAGCTGGCGGAGCGTCTGCGGGTGGCAGTGTTGCGCGAGCTCGAGCAGGCCGGGGTTCTTCGTCGCCTGGGCGCCCTGGGCGAGCAGTTCCCAGTCGACCGAGACGCCGGCCGCCTTGCGGTGCAGGCGGCGCAGGTCGGCGAGGAGCTGCAGGCCCGGTTCGGGCCGGCGGCCGACCATCTCGCTCAGCTTCGCCCGGACCGGGGCGAACCGGTCGGGGTGCTGGGCCGGGCCGTCGAGGCGCAGGCCGAACTCACGGCCGGCCTCGGCGAGCCCCTGGACGTGCTGGCGGGACCAGCCGGCGAGGTCGCGGGCCACGTGGTGGATCTCGTGTTCGGCGTGGTGCCGCTCCGAGACGGTCAGCAGGTCGCGGGCCATGGACTGCTCCGCCCGGTGGAGCTCCCGGATGGCGATGTCGAGCTTCATGCCTTGCCTCCCGGCGTGCCGGCGTGCTCGTCGACGCGTCCCGAGTCGCCACCCACGGTCGGCGGTGGCCGGCGGCCGTTGATCGGGGCGGACGCCGTCGTGGTCGGCGCGGCGGTCGTGACGGGTTCGGCTTCGACCTTGGCGATCGCGGCCACCGCCGCCTTGAACAGCGGCTGCTTCGACACGGGGTCCCAGTCGGTCATGGTGAGCTCGTTGGCGCAGCGGTGGCCGTCCGTGCCGCTGGGGTCGTCGGTGTCCCAGTAGCCGTAGTGGAAGGGCAGGAACAGCACGCCGTCCCGGATGGCCGCGATCCGGACGCGGGCGTGGACGCTGCCGCGCGGGCTGGTGATCTCGGCCAGGTCGCCTTCGGTGAGACCTTCCTTCGCCGCGTCGCCTTCCGACATCTCGACCCACATGTCCGGCGCGGCGGCGGCCAGCTGCGGTGTCCGCGCGGTGCGCGTACGGGTGTGGAAGTGGTACAGCGTGCGGCCGGTGCTCAGCCGGTACGGGAACTCCTCGTCCGCGGACTCGTGGGGTGGCAGGTACTCGGCGGCCTTGATCATCGCCTTGCCGTCCGGGTTCGCCGCCCGGTACTCCTCGGGCTCGTTCGGCGCGCCGGTGACGAGGTCGCGGCCGTAGCTTTCGCAGTAGTCGGGGTGGGCGAAGAACACGCCGTCCTCGTACAGCCGTTCGGTCCCGAGTGGACGGTCCGCGTCGCATGGCCACTGGATTCCGTTGGTGCTGCGCAACTTCTCGTACGTGAGCCCGGTGTAGTCACACGGCCGGCCGGCGGAGGCCGCCTTCCACGCCTCGAACGCCGACTCGGGGTCGTGCCAGGCCGGGAACGGTTCGCCGTCCTTGTCGCGCAGGTCCATGCGGCGCGCGTAGTCGAGGAAGATGTCGAGGTCGGAGCGTGCGTCGCCGGGTGGCTCCACGGCCTTCTCCGACAGGTGGACCGTGCGGTCGGCGTTGGTGAAGGTGCCGGTCTTCTCGCCCCACATCGCCGCCGGCAGAACGACGTCGGCGAACTCGGCCGTCTCGGTACGGAAGATGTCCTGCACGACGACGAACAGCCGCTCCTGGCTCAGGATCGAGCGGACGCGGCCCAGCTCGGGCAGGCTCACGGCCGGGTTGGTGGCCGAGATCCACCAGAACCGCATGGTGCCGTTCTCCGCGTAGCGCAGCATCTGCATGAGCGGCGTCGGCGGCGCGTAGTGCGGCAGCTGCGACATCTCCAGGTTCCACAGCCCGGCGAGCTCGGCGACGTGCGAGTCGTTGGCCCAGTTGCGGAAGCCGGTGAGGTCGCCGTCGGCGCCGCACTCCCGGGTGTTCTCCGCGGTGGGCTGGCCGTTCATCTGCAGCACCCCGCAGCCCGGCTTGCCGAGCATTCCCCGGATCAGGTTCAGGTTGTTCACCTGCACGGCGGCCGCGGAGGCCTGATGGGACTGGTAGAAGCCCTGCAGCACCGTGCACAGCAGCCGGTCGGCCTGGCCGACGAGACGGGCCGCGTCGCGCAACCGGCTCTCGTCGATGCCGCAGATCTTCGCCACCCGCTCGGGCGGGTAGTCGGCGACCAGCTTCGCCAGGTCGTCGTAGCCGACGGTGCAGCGGTCGAGGTAGTCCTCGTCGATCCAGCCGCCCGCGATGACCTCGTGCAGGATCCCGTTCATCAGCGCCACGTTGGTACCCGGGATCGGCGCGAGGTGCACGGTCGCCGCCTCGGCCACCGGGGTCTCGCGCGGGTCGACGCACAGCAGCGCCGGTGGCCGGGGCCCGGCGAGGCGGTCGAGGATCCGCTCCCAGAGCACGACCTGGGTCTCGGCGACGTTGTGCCCGAACAGCGCGATGACGTCGGCGTGGTCGACGTCGGTGTAGGACGCGGGCTGGCCGTCGCAGCCGAACGTCACCTTCAGCGCCGCCGCGGCCGTGGCCGTGCACAGCCGGGTGTTGCCGTCGAGGTGGTTGGTGCCGATGCCGCCGTGCGCGATCGCGGCGAGCGTGTAGTACTCCTCGGCGAAGAGCTGGCCGCTGGTGTAGAAACCGAGCGCGGACGGGCCCTGCTCGTCGAGCAGCTCCCGGCTGCGCGCGACCACGAGCTCCATCGCCTCGTCCCAGGTGGACTCGACGAGCTCGCCGTCCCTGCGGACCAGCGGGGTGGTCAGCCGGTCCGGCGAGTGGTTCGCCTGCCAGCCGAACAGGTCCTTGGGGTCGAGGCGGCCCCGGTTGACCCGGTCCATGGCGGCGCCCCGCACCCCGACGATGCGCCCGTCCTTGACCGCGAGCTCCATCCCGTCACCGTTGGAGTGCAGCACCCCGGCGGTCGGCACCCACCGGTCGACGTCCTCGGCCCGCACGCCGTCGAGGAGGTAGCTGTCCACCCGGACGGGCCATGTCTCCCCGGGTCCGTACGGCGTCCTGGTTCCCCACGGGTCCGCGATACCGTCGCGGCTGACACTCGTCATGGGCGCTTACGTACCCAGCCGCGAGCCGATCAACCGGGCTCGTGCAACTCACCCGTGCCCGATACGCTTCCACCAGTCCTCGTTGAGCACGGGAGCTGCCGGAATGACCGGACTCGACCAATCGCCCGACCCGGACGTCGAGCTGGACGTCCGCGTGCGGCGAGACGAGCGCGCAGTCGTGCTGGAGATCGACGGTGAGGTCGACCTCGTCACCTCCGGCCGGTTTCATACCGCGCTCGAACAAGCCGGCTCGGCCCGGCCGGACGTGCTGGTCCTCGACCTGCGCGGGGTGGCCTTCCTCGGCTCGATCGGGCTGAGCCACCTCCTCGAGGTGCACGCGCTCGTCGGTGCCGGGGTGCTGCGGGTGGTCCCGAGCCCGGCGGCCCGCCGGACGATCGAGGTGGCCTGCCTGCACCCGGTCCTCACCATGTACGACACGGTCGAGGACGCGCTCGGCGTGACCCGCTAGCGGCCGGCCGCCGCGGTCGGGCGGGGGTCGGCCAGACCCACCTGGGCAGGACGGCGCCGCGCCACGCCCGATCGCGGTCACAGGTGGTCGCGCGGGAGGGTTATGTCCCAGTTGCGGGAGCAGACGCGGGTGCCGCCCTCGTAGGCGTCCAGCTCGGCGCGCAGGCGGAACTCCGTCTCGGTGCAGGTGAGGGTCTGGCGGGTGTCGATCCTGGTCGACCAGCCGTCGCGGGCGAAGGTCATCGTCCACTCGGTGTCGCCCCGGGCGGAGGTGAAGTCGTCGGCTCGCCAGCTGTAGCGCTCGTGCACGTGCTTGCCGATCTCGACGCCGGTGTCCTCGTAGCGCACCGTGCCCGCGTCCTTGACCACGTCCAGCGCCGACTCGTAGGTGATCATGTTCCGCCGAACGTCCCAGTGGTACGCCCCCGGCTCGACGGCGGTCGTGGCGAGCGGCGTCGCGCCCTCCGGCTCGTCGAAGGTGCGGAGCGTGACCTCGTCGGGTGTCGCGATCGGACGGACGGGCAGGTCGAGCGAGCTGCCGGCGGTGTGGATGGCCAGCCGGACGGGCTCCGGTGGCGGCCAGGCAAGCGGCCAGTACGACGTGGACAGTGACAGCCGGATCCGGTGGCCGGCCGGAAACGCCTGCGCCACACCGTTGAGCGGGATCTCCACCTGGCACCGCCGGCCCGGCTCGAGCGGCTCCGGGTGGTCGTGCGAGTCGCGGTGGGTGAGGTTGAGCAGGCCGTAGGTGACGCGGGTGGCGCTGCCGTCCTCGGCCACGTCGGACAGCCGCGCGGCCACCGTCGCGATCGGACGGTTCGCCGACACGTCCAGGCGGACCACCGGCGCGCCGAGGATCTCGCACGGCTCGCCGAGCACGTCGGACTCGAACACGAGCGAGCCGCCGTCCTCCTCGCGCTGGTCGTACGGCAGGTCCGGCGGCGCGCTGTAGGAGGACCACTTGCCGGCGAACTGGCCCACCGACAGCGGCGACTGGACGGTGAGGACGGTGTCCGGCACCTGCGTGCCGAGCGGCGCGATCCGGTGCGGGGCAAGGGAATGGACGTCGCGGCGGATGTTCGGCGACGGCCAGCTGCGCTCGCCGACCCAGCGCCCCGGACGTTCCTCATAGGACGTCGACGGCGGCACGCTGTCCTGCATCCAGGCGCGCAGCACGGGCTCGTCCGCCGCGTCGCCGCCGTACTCCGGTGAGTCGCGCAGCCACCGGTCGAACCAGCGGACGACCTCCTGCAGGTAGCCGATGGCCGGACCGGGCACGCCGAGGTGCGGGTACTTGTGCGACCACGGCCCGATCAGCCCCTTGCGGGGCACGCGCAGCCCGGCCATCAGCCGCAGCACCGCGTTGGAGTACCCGTCCGCCCAGCCGCACGAGGCGAACACCGGCACCTCGACGGCCGAGTAGTCCTCGCAGACCGACGCGTGCCGCCAGTAGTCGTCGCGCCGCTGGTGGCGCAGCCACTCCGCCGCCCACGGGCGGGCCGCCTCGAGGCGGTCCAGCCACATCCGCCGCCACCGCTCGCCGGTCAGCGCCGGATCGGGCGGGCAGGTGCTGTAGGCGAACATCGTGCCGGACTCGGCCAGGTTGTCCGAGAGCAGGCAGCCGTTCTGATAGTGCATGTCGTCGGCGAACCGGTCGTCGCAGAACGACGCGATGCTGATCGCACCCAGGCTCGGCGGCCGGCGGGCGGCGACCTGCAGCGCCGCGAACCCGCCCCACGAGATCCCCATCATGCCCGTGCGCCCGCTGCACCACGGCTGCTCGGCGAGCCACGCGAGCACGTCCTCGGCGTCGCGCTGCTCCTGGTCGAGGTACTCGTCGACGAGCACGCCGTCGGACTCGCCGCTCCCCCGGATGTCCACGCGCACGCAGGCGAAGCCGTGCCCGGCCAGGTAGGGGTGGGCGATCGAGTCGCGTACCGCGGTGAGGTCGCGCTTGCGGTACGGGATGTACTCGAGGATCGCGGGCACCGGCTCGGTGTCGGAGCAGAGCGGCCGCCAGATTCGGGCGGCCAGCCGGGCACCGTCGCGCACCGTGATCCAGAGGTGCTCGTCTTCCTTGATCTCGTGGGGCAGCGAGGTGACGACTCGCATCCGGTCAGGTTGCTCCTTCCTCGAACTCGAACCGCAGGGCCGCCACGCAACGGTCGTACTTGTCCTCGAGTTCGGCGACGTCGGCGGCACCGACGATGATCTCGGCCAGCTCGTAGCTGTAGCTGTCCTGGCCGGGCAGGTCCGACAGCCGGGCCCCGTCGGGTGCCCTGCGGTGGATGCGCACGCCGTCGATGTCGCGCTCCACCGCGGCGATCTCGTCCGCGCTCGGGCCGGCGCGCAGGACCCCGTCGGAGAACTGGCGCAGGTAGTAGCGGGCGGAGATCTGGTAGGGACCCGCACCGGGCGGGCCGGGGTCCTCGCCGAGGGCGACCTTGAGCATGTAGTGGTGGTTGGGGAAGCCGTCGACCTGTTCGAAGAGGTCGGCGTGTGCCTGGGAGTGCCGCGGGTTGATCTCCAGGACGTTGATCTCGCCGCTGGCGGGGTCGCAGAAGAACTCGATGCTGAACGTGGCGTCGTCGTAGCCCATCCCGCGCATGAGCCGTGCCGACACGTCGGTGAGCCGCTCCTGCGTCGCCGCCGGCAGCTGTGAGGGGTACTGGTGCCGCAGGAAGCTCGACACGTCGGGGTATGGCAGCGAGTCCAGCACGCCGTAGACCACGACCTCGCCGTCCCGCACGTAGCCCTCCACCGCGGCCCGGTCGCCGGTCAGCGCGTGCTCGGCGAGTGCTGCCTGCCCGCCGGCGTCGGCGATCTCGGGCGGCAGGTCGACCATGTCGAGCAGGTACTCGAACGGCTCGCCGACCCGGCCGACACCGTCGCGGAGCTTGGCCGCCGCCGCGGCGAAGTCCTCGTCCCCGGTCACCTCGAACGCGAGCTTCGAGGAGAACGACTTGACCGGCTTCAGCCACAGCGGGTAGGCGACCTCGGCGGGCGGGTGCGGATCGTCCAGGTCCACGACGGCGAACGGGGGGTACTCGTCGATGACCTCGCGCTGCACCAGCCTGCTCCAGTACTTGTGCTCGCAGCGCAGCACCGACTCCAGGCTCGCGCCACGCAGGCCGAACCGGCGGCACAGCACGGGCACGATCGTGCTGACCGGGAAGTCCCAGAAGCCGACGATCGCGTCGATGTGCCCGTCGAACGCCTCGATCCGCGACTCGGCCTCGCGCAACAGGTCGTCGACCGGGATCTCGTCGCCCAGCTGCATCTCCTCGATCGTCAGCAACCCGTGAAACTCGTACCGGTCCGCGTCCGGTACCCGCCGCAACAGGCGCAGGTTGACCTCGTCGAGCCCGAGCACCACGATGTTCAGTCGCCCCATCAACTCTCCTTCATCCGGTACCTGCCTGCCGAATTGGTCCAATGTGGCCAGAAGTGGCCCGCGCCGGCGCGCCCGCGACGACGCGCGTGGAGTCCGAAGTAGATTGACGGCTTGGCGTCACGCAGGGCATCCGGATGGTTTCCCCTGGTTCGATCAAAGTATTCGTGGCGTCCGCCACGGGTTTTCGATCACCGAGACCGGGAACCCGCCGTGGACGAGGCGACCATCCACCCGAGGGAGCGCGGCAATGACCGACAACCAGGAGTCCTTCACACCGCCGCAGGACACCGGCCCGCCCGACGCGGTCGAGACCGACGGCGCCGCTCTCAGCAGCGCCGAGGACCTGGACGAGGACCGGCTGCAGCAGGACCCGCTCGAGGAGGGCATGGACCCGCCGGAGGGCTGGCGCGAGGCCGACAAGTACGGCACGACGCCCTACGAGCAGCGCCACGCCCGGCCCATCGACGACCGCCTGGCCGAAGAGCGGCCGGACGTGCAGCCCGAGTAGCGGAAGGTCCGCACGAGAAACCTCCAGCCGGGGGTTTATTCCACACCGCGCCGGGAGACACCTACGCGGTGACGTCTGCATCGCGCCGGGACCACCGCCTCACCTCCCCGCTCCTCACCACCCGGGCCGCCCGCGGCCTCGACCGGCGGGGCTGACCCGTGCGCGCGGTGGCATGGTGGCTGGCGCTCTGGCTGGTCTGGGTGGCGAGCCTGACCACGGGGAACTGGCCGGAGCTCGCCGTCGGCGCGGTCGTGGCGGGAGTCTGCGTGGTCATCGGGTACCAGGCGCGGCGCGCGCTCGGCGTCCGCTGGTGGCTGCGCCGAGGGTGGCTGCGCGGGGTGCGGCTGCTGCCGTGGACGGTGCTGACCGAGACGTTCACGGTGTGGCGGGCGGCGGCTCGCCGGCTGCGGCACGGGTCTGCGCCGGGCGAGACGCGGGAGCTGCCGCTGCGCCGGGGACGGTCCCGGGCGCGGCAGACGGTGGCCGTGCTGCTGCTCGCCGCGACACCGGGGACCGTCGTCGTGGACGTCGACCGGCGCCGCAACGTGGTGCTGCTGCACGGCGTCACGGCCGGTCCGGGGCCCATGGAACGGGCCGTGCGCTCATGACCGGGCTCGTGCCGGCGTTCGTGCTGATGATCGGCGGCCTGGTGCCCGGCCTGGTGCTGGTGTCCCGGGGTGATGCCGTCGCGCGGCTGATCGGGCTGCAGCTGCTCAGCTGCGTCGCGGTGCTGGTGTTGTTGCTGCTCGCGCAGGGGTTCGGCCAGTCCCAGTACCTGATCGTGCCGTTGGTGCTGGTCGTGCTCGCCTTCGCCGGCACGCTGGTGTTCACCCGGCTGCTGGGCAGGCGGCCATGACCGTGCTCGGCGGGGTGCTGATCTGGTTCGGCGTGCTCGTGGTCGTGGTCTCCGCCGTGGCCGCGCTGGTGCTGCCGGCGGTCCACCCCCGCCTGCACGCCCTCACGCCGGTGACGTCGCTGGCGGGACCGCTGATCGGGGCCGGCGTGGCGGTGCTCAACGGGTTCAGCCTCACCACCGCCACGGTGCTGCTGATCGTCGTGCTGCTCGCGATCACCGGGCCGGCGCTGACCACTGCGATGGCGCGGCTGGCCGGCGAACGGGAGCAGGAGGCGGGCCGTGGCTGAGCTGATCGTGGTCCTGGCGCTGGCGCTCGTCGCGGTCGCCGGGACCGTCGTGGTCCGCACGCGCGACCCCGCCGGTCAGGCCGTCGTCCTGGGCGGCTACGGGCTGTTGCTGTCGGTGCTGTTCGTCGTCCTGCAGGCACCGGACGTGGCGCTGTCGCAGGTGGCCGTCGGGGCGGCGGTGGTGCCGCTGATGGTGCTGCTGACGATCCGCGCGATCGGCCGCTACCAGGGCCCGCGGCGATGACGAGGACGGCGCGCACGATCGTGTTCGGGGTCGGCGCGCTGTGCCTCGGGGTGTTCCTCGTACTGGTCTTCCTGCGGATGCCCGAGTTCGGCGGGTCGCGGCACGCCTACCGGGACGCGAGCGTCGGCGCGGCGCTTCGGCAGGTCACGCCGAACGTGGTGGCGTCGATCAACTTCGACCAGCGGGCGCTGGACACGCTGGGCGAGGAGATCATCCTGTTCGGCTCGGTGATCGGCGCGGCCACGTTGCTGCGGCTCGGCGAGCACGAACGTCGCCGCCCGCTGACCCCGGGCGAATCGGTGTTGCCCTCGACCCGGCTGCTGGGGTACCTGCTGCTGCCGGTGCTGGTGCTGCTCGGCCTGGACGTGATCGCGCACGGCCACCTGACGCCGGGCGGCGGGTTCCAGGGCGGCGTGGTGCTGGCCTCCGGCGTGCATCTGTCCTATTTGGCCGGTAGCTATCGCGCGTTGCGGCGGCTGCGTCCGCTCGACTGGTACAACTACGCCGAGGCGCTCGGCGCCGGGGCGTTCGTGGCGCTGGGCTGTGCCGGCATGGTGGCCGGCGGCGCCTTCCTCGCCAACTTCCTGCCCCACGGGCAGTTCACCCAGCTGTTCTCCACCGGCACGGTGGCCGTGCTGAGCATCGCCGTCGGCGTCGCGGTGACCGCGGGCGCGGTCGTGCTGCTCGCCCAGTTCCTCGAGCAGGCGATGGCCGTACAAGCCGAGGAGGCCGGATGATCCCGTTCGCCTACGCCGTCGCCGGCTACCTGCTGCTGCTCGGCTGCTACGGCGTCGTCCGCAGCCACGACCTGGTGCACACCACCGTGTGCGTGTCGGTCGCCCAGTCCGGGACCTACGTGCTGCTGCTGACCGTCGGCTACCAGCGCGGTGCGACCGCGCCGGTGTTCGGTTCCAGCACCCCGCCGGGCACCCCGGTCGTCGACCCGGTGGTGCAGGCGCTGACCCTGACCGACATCGTCGTCGGCGCCACCGTGACCGCGCTGCTGCTGGCGCTGGCCCTGCAGGTGGCCAAGCGGCACGGCACGGTCGACCCCGACCAGCTCAACAGCCTGCGGGGCTGACGGGTGGCCCCGCTGGCGATCGCGATCCCGTTGCTCGCGGCGTGCCTGCTGCTGGCGTTCGGGACGAAGCTCCCCCGGCTCGCGACGGATCTCGTGGCGATCGCCGCGGCGGCGGGCTGCCTGGTCAACGCGATCCTGCTGTGGCACCGGGTGTCCGGGCAGCGCGAGGTGTACTGGGCCGGCGGTTGGCGACCGGACGGCGGGCACGGCGTCGGCATCGTGCTGGTGGTCGACCCGGTGGGGGCCGGGCTGGCGGCGTTGATCGCGTTGCTCACCGGGTGCGCGTTGCTGTTCAGCTGGCGGTACTTCGAGACGGCCGAGGCGCACCTCCCCGTGCTGGTGCTGCTGTTCCTGACCGGGATGACCGGGTTCGTCCTGGTCGGCGACCTGTTCACGATGTTCGTCTTCTTCGA